>JAZRPT010000052.1:0-21195 GCA_045649385.1 Faecalimonas sp.
ACAAACTAATTTTCTTTCAAATCTTCTTCACTAAACGCTTCGCTAATTGCTGCTCCAGGCGCTACCATCGGCCACACCTTTTCATCACTATCAATCTGACAATCAATAACTACCGGTCTGCCAAGTGTCAAAGCCTCGTTAAATGCTGCTTTAAATTCATCTAATGTAGTTGCTCGCATTCCTACAGCACCCATAGCCTCAGCTAATTTCACAAAGTCTACTGCATCGTTTAACACAGTTGCGGAATAACGCTGTCCATAGAATAAGGTCTGCCATTGACGAACCATTCCAAGCACGTGGTTATTAATTACTACCTGAATAATTGGAATATTGTATCTTGCTGCAGTTGCAATCTCATTCATGTTCATACGGAAGCAACCGTCACCCGCAATATTTACTACTGTTTTTTCAGGCACACCCATTTTTGCTCCCAGGGATGCGCCAAGTCCATATCCCATGGTTCCAAGTCCACCGGAAGTTAATAGTGTTCTTGGTTTTGTATACTTATAGAACTGTGCGGCCCACATTTGATGCTGACCAACTTCTGTTGTAATGACTGCAGCGCCTTCGGTCTGCTTGTAAATTTCTTCAATAACCGCTGGCCCTGTTAAAACACCTTGGTGATATGAAAGTGGATATTTCTCCTTGTATTCGTTGATTGTTTGCTTCCAATCACTATGGTCTTGTTGTTCTAATTTTTCATTAATACGTTTTAGAACCTCATCCACATCACCTGTAATACTTGCGTCTGTCATGATGTTTTTATCAATTTCCGCAGGGTCAATATCAATTTGAATAATCTTTGCCTTACTTGCAAACTTGCTTGCATTTCCAGTTACACGGTCACTAAATCGAGCGCCGATTACTACAAGCAAATCACATTTGCTTACCCCAAAATTGGAAGGTTTTGTACCATGCATTCCAAGCATGCCCGTATACAAATCGTCTGTTCCCGGAAATGCTCCTTTTCCCATTAAGGAATCGGTTACCGGTGCATCCATTTTATGCGCAAACTCTACTAAAGATTCGCTTGCACCGGACAAAACAGCACCACCACCTACAAAAATAAATGGTTTCTTTGCCTTTTTCATCATGGAAATTGCGGTATCAACCTCTGCTTCATCAATCGGATTCGTAATAACTTTTTCTGTATTGATTCCTGCTTTTTCATATTCACAAACATTTGCTGTCACATCCTTTGGAATGTCAATTAATACCGGACCAGGTCTTCCTGTTCTGGCAATTTCAAATGCTTTGCGAATGGTTTCTGCTAATTTATTTACATCTTTTACAATATAGTTATGTTTTGTAATTGGCATCGTAACACCGGCAATATCAATCTCTTGGAAACTATCTTTTCCAAGAAGGGAAACGCCTACGTTACATGTAATGGCAACGATTGGAATAGAATCCATATATGCTGTCGCAATACCGGTTACCAGATTCGTTGCACCAGGTCCACTGGTTGCAAAACATACACCCACTTTTCCAGTTGCCCTTGCATATCCGTCTGCCGCATGTGATGCACCTTGCTCATGAGATGTTAAAATATGTGTGATTTCATCACTGTGTTTATATAAAGCATCGTATACATTCAGGATCGCACCACCCGGATAACCGAATACGGTATCAACCCCTTGTTCTTTCAAACATTCGATTACGATTTCTGCTCCTGTTAATTGCATAAAAAGTCTCCTTTTCTATCTAGGTATTTCTAAGATTGCTCCTCTGTTGCCTGATGTTACCATAGACGCATATCTTGCCAAATATCCGGTAGTTACCTTTGGCTGTCTTGGAACCCATTTTGCTTTTCTCTCTGCTAAAACTTCATCGGATACTTTCAGTTCAATCTTGGTTTCCGGAATGTTAATCTTAATAATATCTCCTTCTTCAACCAATGCGATTGGTCCGCCGACTGCCGCTTCCGGTGAAACATGTCCAATGGAAGCTCCTCTGGATGCACCGCTGAAGCGTCCGTCTGTAATTAATGCAACGCTGGCACCAAGTCCCATACCAGCAATTGCAGATGTTGGATTTAACATCTCACGCATACCAGGGCCACCTTTTGGTCCTTCGTAACGAATGACAACCACATCACCAGCCACAATCTTTCCACCTTTGATTGCATCAATAGCATCTTCTTCACAGTCAAATACTCTGGCTGGTCCTTCATGCACCATCATTTCTTCCACTACTGCCGAACGTTTTACCACACTGCCATCCGGTGCAAGATTTCCGGTAAGAACTGCAAGACCGCCTGTTTCACTATATGGATTTTCAATTGGTCTAATAACCTCCGGATCTCTATTTACACAATTTGCAATGTTTTCTCCAACTGTTTTACCGGTTACCGTCATGCAATCTGTATGTAGCAATCCTTTTTTATTCAACTCATTCATCACAGCGTAAACACCGCCTGCTTCATTCAAGTCTTCCATGTATGTAGGACCTGCCGGTGCCAAATGGCATAGGTTCGGTGTTTTTGCGCTGATTTCATTTGCAAATGTAATGTCAAAATCCATTCCAATTTCATGTGCAATTGCCGGCAAATGAAGCATGGAGTTTGTAGAACATCCCAGTGCCATATCAACGGTTAATGCATTTAAAATTGCCTTTTCCGTCATAATGTCTCTTGGACGAATATTCTTTTCTAATAATTCCATAACCTTCATACCTGCATGTTTTGCAAGACGAATTCTTTCAGAATATACTGCTGGAATTGTACCATTTCCGCCAAGTCCCATTCCAAGTACTTCAGTCAGACAGTTCATACTGTTTGCGGTGTACATTCCGGAACACGAACCGCATGTTGGACATACCTTTTCTTCAAATTCAGTCACATCTTCCGCTGTCATAGTACCTGCTGCATAAGAGCCTACTGCTTCAAACATACTGGATAAACTTCTCTTACAGCCTTTTACTTTTCCGGCGAGCATTGGACCACCACTGACAAAAACAGTTGGAACATTGATACGCGCTGCTGCCATGAGTAATCCCGGTACATTTTTATCACAGTTTGGAATCATAACCAAAGCATCAAATTGGTGAGCCATAGCCATTGCTTCTGTGGAATCTGCAATCAAATCTCTGGTTACAAGGGAATATTTCATACCCACATGTCCCATCGCAATTCCGTCACAGACAGCGATTGCAGGGAACATAATTGGAGTTCCCCCTGCCATTGCAACACCCATTTTTACGGCATCACAAATCTTATCTAAGTTCATGTGCCCTGGTACAATTTCATTATAAGAACAAACAATACCAACTAATGGTCTTTGACGTTCTTCCTCAGTGTATCCTAATGCATTAAATAACGAACGATGTGGGGCTTGTGCCATCCCCTTTGTTACTGTATCACTTCTCATTTCTATGTCCTCCTTGCGTGTTAAGCAATTCTTATTTTATGTTTTCTGCGATGAGATTTCCAATCTCTGCCGTGTTCACTTGTGTTTTTCCTTCTGACATAATGTCAATGGTACGATATCCATCTTTTAACACTTGTGCCACTGCATTTTCAATGGCATCTGCCTCTTTATCTAAATCAAAAGAGAATCGAAGCATCATAGCTGCTGAAAGAATGGTTGCAATTGGATTTGCAATACCTTTTCCTGCAATATCAGGTGCCGAACCACCACTTGGTTCATACAAACCGAATTTCGTATCATTCAGGCTCGCTGATGCAAGCATTCCGATGGAGCCCGTAATCATACTTGCCTCATCCGATAAAATATCACCAAACATGTTCTCTGTTAAGATGACATCAAATTGTTTTGGATTCTTTACAAGCTGCATTGCACAGTTGTCAACCAGCATATGCTCCAATGTCACTTCTGGGTAATCCTTCGCAACATCTTCTACCACTTTTCTCCATAATCTAGAAGAATCCAGCACGTTAGCCTTATCTACGCTAATGACTTTCTTATTACGCTTCATTGCAATGTCAAATGCGCGAATTGCAATTCTGCGAATTTCGTTCTCGTTATATGTAAGTTCATCTTTCGCGGTCATAACACCATCTACTTCTTCTGTTTTACGATTTCCAAAGTAAAGTCCGCCTGTAAGCTCGCGCATAATCATCATATCGAAGCCACCTTCTGTGAGTTCCTCTTTTAATGGACATGCGCCTTTTAATTCATCATACAAAACGGCTGGTCTAAGATTTGCGAATAGATTTAATTCTTTTCTTATTTTAAGTAAGCCCGCTTCTGGTCTTTTCGAAGGTTCTAACTTATACCATGGTGAAACTCGTGCATCTCCACCGATAGACCCCATCAGAACTGCGTCACAAGATTTTGCAATTGCTACTGTTTCATCTGTCAGTGGAATTCCATGTACATCGATGGATGCTCCACCCATGAGTAATTCATTGTATTTATATGTATGTCCGTAGACCTCTCCAACTTTATTTAAAACCTTGATTGCCTCAGCGACGATTTCCGGTCCAATGCCATCGCCTCTGATAACACCGATATTCAGTTCCATATCTCTTTACCTCTTGTATTAAAATATTTCCTTATATAATATCGCATTTTTTCTATGATTTCAACCCTTTAATGTGGAAAAGTGTGATTTTTTAGAGTGCGCTCTGTTTTGGAAAAATAAAAAATCCAGATTGAAACCAATTGTCAATCTGGATTTTAATTCGTTATACACTATTTCTTATTCTGCACTTGGTTTTTCAACTTGTGTAATCGCTGCTTTTTGCATTGGAATACGACAGTTTTTGTTATTACCAAATTCTACGATAACATCATCTTCTGAAATATCAATGACTACACCGTAGAAACCGCTTGTTGTAAGAACGGCATCACCAACTGCCATTTCTGATAGCATTAATTGAAGTCTCTTTTGTTCTTTCTTCTGTGGACGCATTAAGAAGAACCACATAAGTCCTATAATTGCGGCATACATTACAATAATTCCTAAACCACCCATGTTTTCCATGTAATTTCCCTCCTAAATTCTAAACATACGACTATCATACACAAAAAGTATGTTTACTTCAAGCCGTTTTCTGGATTTTATTCTTATTTTACATTTTCGCCTGCCATACCGGCAAGTTTTTGTGCCTTATACTCTTTATAACATCCTTTGTCAATGGCATCTCTGATTTCTTCCATCATGGTATTGTAGAAATACAGGTTATGAAGCACACAAAGTCTCATACCAAGCATTTCTTTTGCTTTAAGCAGATGGCGAATGTACGCTCTACTGTAAGTGCGGCAAGCCGGACACTGACAACCTTCTTCGATTGGTCGTTCATCCAATTCGTATTTTGCATTGAATAAATTAATTTTTCCTTGATTGGTATATACATGACCGTGGCGACCATTTCTGCTTGGATATACACAGTCAAAGAAGTCCACACCTCGATCCACTGCTTCTAAAATATTTGCAGGCGTTCCAACTCCCATAAGGTAAGTCGGCTTATCAACCGGCAAATGTGGAACTACTGCGTCTAAAATACGATACATATCCTCGTGAGATTCTCCTACTGCAAGACCACCTACTGCATATCCGTCTAAGTCCATCTTTGCAATCTCTTTTGCATGGGCAATACGGATATCTTCATAAATACCACCTTGATTAATACCAAAGAGCATCTGATGCTTGTTGATGGTATCTGGCAATGAATTCAGTCGTGCCATTTCTTCTTTACATCTTGCAAGCCATCTGGTAGTACGGGCAACGGAATCTTCCATGTACTCTCGACTTGCCACACTGGATGGGCATTCATCAAAGGCCATCGCTATGGTGGAACCGAGATTGGACTGAATCTGCATACTCTCTTCTGGTCCCATAAAGATTTTCTTCCCATCAATATGTGAATTAAAATATACACCTTCTTCTTTTATTTTGCGAAGTCCTGCTAGTGAAAATACTTGAAATCCACCAGAGTCTGTCAAAATTGGTTTATCCCAAACCATAAATTTATGAAGGCCACCAAGTTTTTTTACTACCTCATCACCTGGTCTTACATGCAAGTGATACGTATTCGATAATTGCACTTGGGTTTTAATTCCTTGCAAATCTTCTGTAGAAACGGCGCCTTTTATTGCCGCTATTGTTCCTACATTCATAAACACAGGTGTCTGAATCACTCCATGCACTGTATGGAATTCGCCTCGTTTTGCAAGCCCATCTTGTTTTAATAATTTATACATTCTAATTCCTCTTTTTCTAGTAATGAATGACTACCGGACATCCAACAGAAAGCATACCATAAAATTCCTTCGCTTTGGCCGGTGGCATATTAATACATCCGTGTGAACCATTATTCACATATCTGTCTCCGCCAAAGGTAGGTTGCCAACCTGCATCATGGAAACCAATTCCACTCCATGTCACACGCATCCAATAATTTACCCATGTAATATAAGACGGCTTTCCATTCACCAGTCTTCCTCTTAAGTATTTTCCCTTGATTTTTTCTAAAATAGTATATGTACCTGTTGGTGTGTCATTTTTGCCTTTTTTTCCAGTCACCACATCTGTTTCAAATGCGACCTGTCCGTTTACAATATACCACATATGTTGTTCTGTGATATCCACCTCTACATAGGTAGTTCCCCAGGCAAACTGTCCTTCCGGTGTTGCCTGTCTGGAAATAATCGGAGATCTTGTAACTGTTTTTCCTTCTTTAATCTCGTTGATTAATTGGTCACAATCTGCCTGACTTCCAACTTGACGTCCATAGCCTGCAACTGCAACATTTGCCTGCTTGCCTGTAGGTGTAGTAATTACACCACTTCGATTGCCGGTATTATATTTGGAGCCTAATGTATCGGTAAAAGCTTTTACCTTTGCTGTATCAATCACCGGTGTCATATTGGCATCCACAGAAACCCATGGTGCAATATCGTCCTTATCAACCACAACTACAATATTATCCAAACTATATGTAATACTTGCCGATATGTATTTGTTCGCTTCAGCCTGAGCTGCAAGTACCTCCTTGGAATCCTTTTTAAATACCGGTTGAACATAACATCCGGATTCCTCCAGATTCACTTCTTGCTCCATGGCCGATACACCGGCATGAATGACTTCATTTACCTTTGTCATATCAAGTTGAGTTCCATAAACTTCATCCTGAATTGTAAACGAACCATCTTTATAAATCACAGCTGCGGATACCGGTGCCACTTGATTCTCCGGTTTCACACAGTCAAGTCCTGCTATCATTGTGTTCAATTTTTCCTCATCGTATTCAAACACAATCTCTGCTTTTATGTTTGTTTCTTCAAAGAGCGATTTCGGCCAATAATATGCATTCTGTTTATCAAACGCTTCCTGCAACTGCTTATATCCACCATACTTGATGCCTATATCAGTACCTTTGATAACTTCAGCTTCCCCATTTGTCAAATAAACAGTAAGTGCATATTCTTCTACCTGTTTCTGTAACATTGCTTCTACTTCGGCCAATGTTTTTTCAGAACAATCCACCCCATTTACATTTGTACCCATTACAAACTTGTCTTTAAAATAGGAAGAAATTCCCAAATAGGCCGCCACAATACCAATCAACAATACTCCTACAATTGACAAAGTAATGATCAGACCCTTTTTACTTTTCTTTTTCGGTTCCTCAGCCGTTTCCTCCACCGCTGGTTCTTCCACTACTGGTTCTTCCGCTGCTGGTTCTTCCGCTGCTGGTTCTTCCGCTGCTGGTTCTTCCACTGCTGGTTCTTCCACTGCTGGTTCTTCCACTGCTGGCTCTTCCACTGCTGGTTCTTCCACTGCTGGTTCTTCAATGTTGATTTCCACAACCTTTTCTGTGGTCTCAGAAACATCTTCACCCATGCCTTCCGTCATTGCAACTGCTAATTCTTCAACAGCCTCTTCCACCACATTTTCCTTTGTATTTTCTTCATTATTCATGCGAACAACTCCTTTTAGTCCTAATCGCGTATATTATAATACGAACGTTTAAAAAAGTACAGTAAAATATTATTGCACTTTTGAGAAAAAAAAGGCATAATGTACTTGATAACGCTCTGGCGATTTTTTTACACAGGAGGGCTCATAATGGCAAAAAAACTAATTGATATTTCACATATTTCAAAATCTTACGGTGACAATCTTGTATTAGATGATTTGAACCTTTTTATAAATGAAAATCGTTTCTTAACATTGCTTGGTCCAAGTGGTTGCGGAAAAACTACACTTTTGCGAATACTTGGTGGTTTTGAAACTCCTGACGCCGGAAACATTATTTTTGATGGAGTTGATATTACAAACCTCGCTCCTAATAAACGTCAGTTGAATACGGTATTCCAAAAATATGCATTGTTTACACATATGACAATTGCCGAAAATATCGCTTTTGGTTTGAAAATCAAGGGGAAATCCAAAGCGTATATCAACGACAAGATTAAATATGCTTTAAAGTTAGTTAACTTGGATGGCTACGAAAACCGTATGGCAGACCAACTAAGTGGTGGGCAACAACAACGTATTGCCATTGCTCGTGCAATTGTAAATGAACCAAAAGTTTTATTATTGGACGAGCCACTCGGTGCGTTAGATTTAAAACTTCGCCAAGACATGCAATATGAATTGATTCGTTTAAAAAATGAACTTGGTATTACTTTCGTGTACGTAACACATGATCAAGAAGAAGCTTTGACCATGTCTGATACCATTGTGGTTATGAACCAAGGTTACATTCAGCAAATCGGGTCTCCGGAACAGATTTATAACGAACCTGAGAACGCATTTGTAGCTGACTTTATCGGGGAAAGTAACATTCTTCCTGCTACTATGGTTGAAGATAAATTGGTAAAAATCCTCGGCGTAAATTTTCCTTGTGTTGACACTGGTTTTGGACGCAACAAACCGGTGGATGCTGTTATTCGTCCGGAAGACATTGATTTGGTACAACCAGGCGAAGGATTACTTGATGGTGTCGTAACCCACCTGATTTTTAAAGGTGTTCATTATGAAATGGAGGTTACTGCCAACAACTATGAATGGTTAGTTCATAGCACTGACTTCTTCCCTGTTGGAACAGAAGTCGGTATTAAAGTAGACCCATTTGATATACAAATTATGAAGAAACCAGAATCTGAAGATGAGGAGGCCATTCCAATTGAAGAATAGTAAAAAATTATTGACCGGCCCATATCTGTTCTGGGCAATTGCATTTATCATCATCCCCATTATCATGATTTTCTATTATGGTCTTACGGATGCTGATAACAATTTTACGTTGATGAATCTGGCGGAAATCACAACGCCGGAAAACTTGAAAGCATTGGGACTTTCTCTTCTGCTTTCCTTTATCAGTACGGTCATTTGTCTGATTCTCGCATATCCTTTGGCTGTAATTCTATCAAACAAAAGCGTGAATTCATCCAGTTTCATCGTTCTGATATTCATTCTGCCAATGTGGATGAACTTTTTGCTTCGTACCTTGGCTTGGCAAACTTTATTAGAAAAAAATGGTGTTATTAATTCCGTACTCTCCTTCTTACGTTTGCCAGAATTAAACATTATTAATACGCCTTACGCCATTGTTTTGGGTATGGTTTATAACTTCCTGCCATTCATGGTTCTGCCGATATATAATGTTTTAATTAAAATTGACAAAGATGTAATTAATGCTGCAAGAGATTTAGGGGCAAATGCTGTTCAAGTATTTACCAAAATCATTATGCCACTGTCTGTACCTGGTATAATCAGTGGAATCACCATGGTATTTGTACCTGCTCTTACCACTTTTGTTATCTCTGATATTTTAGGTGGAAGCAAAATATTACTGATTGGGAATGTAATTGAACAAGAATTCACACAAAGCTATAATTGGCATGTGGGTTCGGGACTTTCGCTTGTCCTTATGATTTTCATTATATTCAGCATGGCTTTAGTAAGCAAATATGATAAAGATGGGGAGGGAACAGCATTTTGATTAAATCAATGATACAAAAAATGTACCTGGGGCTGATTCTTCTTCTCCTTTATGCACCGATTGCAACATTAATTGTACTGTCATTTAACAGTTCAAAAACACGGTCTAAATGGGGCGGATTTTCGCTCAAATGGTATGCAAGTCTATTTAAAAATGCGGACATCATGAATGCATTATATACCACCTTGATTATTGCGCTTTTATCCGCATTAATCGCAACCTTAATCGGAACAGCTGCTGCCATTGGTATGCAGGCGCTGAATAATAAATTCCGCACTACCATGATGGCAATCACAAACATACCGATGCTTAATGCCGACATCGTAACCGGTATTTCTCTCATGCTTCTATTTATTGCATGCAGAGCATTTTACCCATCTTTTTCATTTGGCTTTGCAACGGTATTACTGGCACATATTACATTTAATATTCCGTATGTCATACTAAGTGTCATACCAAAATTAAAGCAAACAAACAAATACACTTATGAAGCTGCACTAGACCTTGGGGCCTCTCCAATCTATGCCTTCTTCAAAGTAGTGTTTCCGGATATTTTCCCTGGTGTTTGTTCCGGATTTTTACTTGCTTTTACCATGTCACTGGATGATTTTGTAATCACCCACTTTACAACAGGTGCCGGCGTGCATACGCTGTCAACAAAGATTTACAGTGAAGTGCGAAAAGGAATCAAACCTGAAATGTATGCACTTTCCACTCTTTTGTTTGTATCGGTATTATTTCTACTTATTGTAGTAAATACTGCTCCAGAACAAAATACAAGCAATAAAAAAGTAATGAAAAAAGCACCAAGTAAATTGAGCCGCATAGCAAACATTGCGTTTCGACGTGTTGTTCCTGCTCTTTTGGTTCTTGTCATCGTGGGTGGTGGATTTTTCTACGGTGCGCAAAACAGAGCTTCTGCCGGTGAACAAGTGATTATATATAATTGGGGTGAATATATTGACCCTGAAGTATTAGATATTTTCGAAGAAGAAACCGGAATCAATGTGGTTTACGAAGAATTTGAAACAAATGAAAGTATGTATCCAAAAGTACAGGCCGGTGCTGTTTCCTACGATTTGGTCTGCCCTTCAGACTACATGATTCAACGTATGTTAGAAAACAATTTACTTGCTGAGATTAATTATGACAACATTCCAAATCTCAAATACATTGGCAAGCAATATTTGGAACAATCAAAAGCTTTTGACCCAGAAAACAAATATAGCGTTCCTTATTGTTGGGGAACTGTTGGAATCCTGTATAACAAAACCATGGTGGACGAGCCAGTTGATAGTTGGTCAGTGTTATGGGATGAAAAGTATAAAGACCAGATTTTGATGCAAAACAGCGTGCGCGATGCCCTGGGTATTGCATTGAAATATCTTGGA
The DNA here is from genome assembly GCA_045649385.1 of Faecalimonas sp. Taxonomy (GTDB): domain Bacteria; phylum Bacillota; class Clostridia; order Lachnospirales; family Lachnospiraceae; genus Faecalimonas. The sequence goes on from JAZRPT010000052.1 coordinate 11,308, forward strand.
TATTCGCTCAACTCAAAGGATTTAGACGAATTGCAAGCTGCAAAAGAACTGCTCTTGGAACAAAAACCATTGGTACAAGCATATGTTGTTGACCAAGTGCGTGATAAAATGATTAGCGGCGAAGCCGCCTTAGGTGTCATCTATTCCGGTGAAGCAATTTATACCCAATCAGAAAATCCAGACTTAGAATATGTCATTCCAAAAGAAGGTTCTAATGTATGGATTGACTCATGGGTTATTCCAAAAAATGCAAAGAATAAGGAAAATGCAGAAATTTTTATTAATTTCTTATGCCGTCCGGATATTGCAAAAATGAACTTCGATTATATCACATATTCAACGCCAAACACGGCAGCCAGAGATTTGATTGAAGATGATGCGATTCGTAACAGCACAATTGCATTCCCTGACACAAGCGAGTTGTCTCGTTGTGAAACCTATCAATATCTGGGTATAAAATTTGATGAAATTTATACAGAATTGTGGCGAGAAATCAAATCGAAATAATGGAAACATAAGAGGTCCTATGAAGCGTATTTTCAATTATACTATTCCAACTGAATATAATGGACGTACTCTTTTATCCTTTTTAAAAGAAAAGCAGTACTCTGCTCCTATCATCACTCATTTGAAACGTACTGAAAATGGTATCCTGCTAAATGGTGTATGGGGCAGAGTTCGTGATATTCTACACACAGATGACATTCTTACAATCACCTTAATTGAAGAGGAATCATCCGAAAACATTGTCCCAACTAATCTTCCATTAGACATTGTATATGAGGATGAAGATATTTTAATCATCAATAAAAATGCCAATACACCCATTCATCCTTCTCAAGGCAACTATGATAATACACTTGCGAACGCCGTTGCTTATTATTTCCAGGAAAAAGGGGAAGCTTTTACCTATCGATGCATCAACAGATTAGACCGTGACACAACAGGTCTCTTAATATTAGCTAAGAATATGCATAGTGCTTCAATCTTATCAAACATGGTACAGAAACGAGAAATTCATCGAGAATACTTGGCTATAGCTACAGGTATGGTTCCACAAGAGGGAACTATTATTGCCTCAATTGCACGAGTAGATGGTTCAACTATTGAACGATGTGTAAACGAAGAATACGGCGAATATGCTTGTACGCACTATAGAACCTTGGATTATAAAAATGGATATTCTCTTGTTTCATTGAAGTTAGAAACAGGAAGAACGCATCAGATCCGTGTTCATATGAAGCATATCGGCCATCCATTGCCAGGTGATTTCTTATATAATCCGGATTATACAGTAATTAACCGTCAGGCACTTCATTCACATAGATTAAGTTTTAAGCATCCTATAACTGGAGAAATGATGGAATTTATTGCTGAATTGCCAGATGATATGAAGAAGATTATAGAATAAAATTACGGTGTGGCAAGCGACATTCACTCACCACACCGTAAAACATCATTTTTCATCATGAATCCTACTATATTTTAAAACAACCGCCACCAATAAACTCTTTTAACAACGAATTTGCCGGCACATGCTCGCTTCCAATCCCCACAAAATAATCCAAGAATTTTAACAAGCGTTTTGCTTCGATATATTCCTCGCAATCTTTTCCAATACCAAACAAAACCGGTTCAGCGTACTGTTTCAAAACTGCCAACTCATAAATAAGTGCAGAATTAAACATCACATCTGCTTCTTCTTGATATGGAAAAATATTTTCTTCTTCCCCTTTTCTAACGGATGGCCACATTGCAATCGTTTCCTTTGCATTTGTTCCACGCGTCCTTGCATCACGCACCATACGACGAAGAAGTCTTCCATCTGTAGTTGGTATCCGATTATGCTCATCAATATTCAACTGCGTCAACGCACTAATATAAATTTTGAATTTGTTTTCCTTTGGCAAATCATAAGTCAAGGCATCATTCAAGCAATGAATACCTTCAATTACTAAAACATCATGCTCACCAAGTTTTTTTGTTTGCCCATTATACTCGCGCTTACCCGTCTTGAAATTAAAGCTTGGAAGGTCCACTTCTTTTCCTGCAAGCAAATCTGACAAATCCTGATTAAACTGCTTTACATCAATTGCTTCTAAGCACTCATAATTATAATTACCATCCTCGTCTCTAGGAGTATCTTCTCTATTAACAAAATAATTGTCAACTGCAATTGGATGCGGAATCATACCATGTGCACGGAGTTGAATAGATAATCGATGTGAAAACGTAGTTTTTCCGGATGATGAAGGTCCTGCTATCAAAATAAACTTCACATTTCCTCTATCTACAATGGTTCTTGCAATATCACCAATCTTCTTCTCCTGCAATGCTTCCTGCACAAGGATTGTCTCCTGCAGATTCCCCTTTGTAACCGCCTCATTCAAATCAGCAACTGTCTGAATACCAAGCATATCTCCCCATTTGGAGGACTCATCCAACACTTGAAACAACTTCTGCCTTGGTTTGAAAGGTGGTACAACCGTTGGATTTTTCGTTTCCGGCATCTGTAGTACAAATCCATCACCATACAAATGTAACTCGAAATATGGCAAATATGAAGCATCCGGAACCATATACCCATAGTAATAGTCTTCAAACTCATTCATACTATAAATATTCACTTTCGAAACGCGACGGTATTCAAATAATCGTTCCTTATCATGCATACCATGTTGCTTAAACAAAGCAACCGCTTCATCTGTATGAATACTGCGCTTCTCAATCGGCATTTTTGCTTCTACCATTTCAAGCATTCTTTCTCTTACCGATGCAAGAAATTTCTCGTCAACATTTATCCCTTCCGACACTGTGCAATAATATCCCTTATCAACAGAAAAATCAATTCTAACCTTGCATCGTTCATCATGATTGCAAATATCATGAATCGCCTTTACCAACATCAAACACAAACTTCTTTTATATGTTTGATTTCCTACGGAGTCTCCGGTTGTAATAAATTTCAGTTCACAATCTCGCTTCAATGTTTTCTTCAACTCAAAAAGTCGGTAATTCTCACATCCAAGAACAATTGTATATTCGTACTGGTTTTGAAACTCTTTTGCAATTGTCTCAAAAGTTGTTCCCTCATCATATGTGCGAATCATACCATTTACTTTGACCTGATATCTTCTCTTTTCCATACCGTCTCCTCCTATTTAATTTATATTACATGAAATGGATGCATTTTTTCAGCTGTCTCAACCCTAACGTCCAAAATCTTCTCTTTTATAAATTCTGCCACATCTTCAATGAAAATATGCTCCAAGCCATAATGTCCCGCATCAATGATAAATAATCCTCTCTCCACTGCATCAAGGCCTTCATGATGGTCAATATCTCCTGTTACAAGTACTTGCGCTCCTGCGGCAAGTGCAAATTCTGACATATGTTTGCCTGAGCCAGGAGAAATTGCAACGCGTTGTATCTTCTTGCTCAGATTTCCAAAGACCTTAACTGTCTCCAAATGAAATCTTTCTTTGACCAATTCACAGCACTCCTGCAATGACATCTCTGATTTCAGCAGCCCAACTCTGCCAATTCCTTCTTTTGTTTCATCATCAGTGACCTCTAGTACTTTCATATCATTCAGCCCTAAAATTGCACCTGAAAGTTCCGCCATACCAAGAACATCATAATTCGTATGCATGGCATAATAGGAAATATCGTGTTGTAATAACTTTACAACACGACTTCCTATAAAATCCTCATCTGTAATTTTTTTCAGTGGAGAAAACAAAAGCGGATGATGGGTAATCAGCATATCAACATTCGCTGCAACAGCCTGTTCAATCACTTCATCTGTCGCATCAAGTGCCACATAAATTTTCTTTACATCTTTTTCTGTACGCCCCACCAACAAGCCTACATTATCCCACTCAAGGGCTGCATGCTTTGGATATGTAGTTTCAATCACCTTCATAATATCTCTGCAAAGCATACTCGATTCCCTCCAGTTCTTCTTGTATTTCTTTCCTTCGAGTTTCAATATGTTCACCAAAACTCTGTTCTAAATTTGATAAAATCAATTCCTTCACTGCTTTTTCTTTCTCTAAGAAAGTCTTCAAAACAGCATTCTTTTGTTCTAATAACAATTTCCCATAACATAGTTCTATGGCATGATATTCCTGTGACTGTCCATTTATTACCCGAAACATAGGATAAAATTTACCGTCATCAAGCACCATATCCTCTTCCACAATAGAATATGCATTCTGATATAAATATGCTCTTACCTTTTGCAATTCAGACTGTGGCTGTAGCACAAACTCCTTTAAACTACGGAAAATCTCTTTCCCCTCTTCCATAATCTTAATTGTGAGTGCTCCTCCCATGCCTGCAACCACAACACATTCACAATCGCCCTTTTGCAGTGCACGAACTCCATCAGACAACCTGGTTTCAATACATGCCTCCAGCCCATGTTCTGCAATGTGCTCCTTTGCACGAAGCAACGGACCTTTGTTCACGTCCATTGCAAATGCTTTGGGGGTTTTTTCTGTTTGAATCAAATAAATAGGAATATATCCATGATCTGTCCCTACGTCAGCTACAACTAAGCCCTCGCTAATAAGGTCTGCAACTGCCTGTAATCTTTTTGATAATTCCATAACTCACCTTAGTCTAAATAATCCCGAAGCTTACGACTTCTGCTTGGATGACGAAGTTTTCTAAGAGCTTTCGCTTCAATCTGACGAATACGTTCACGCGTTACGTCAAATTCTTTTCCAACTTCTTCCAAAGTTCTAGCTCGTCCATCGTTCATACCAAAACGTAAACGAAGCACTTTTTGTTCTCTTTCAGTTAAAGTATCCAGTACCTCATTCAATTGTTCTTTCAACAAGGTTTGAGCCGCAGCCTCTGCTGGCACCGGCACGTTATCGTCTTGAATAAAATCACCCAAATGGCTATCTTCTTCCTCACCAATTGGAGTTTCTAGGGAAACCGGTTCTTGAGAGATTTTCAGAATTTCACGGACACGTTCCACCGGCATGTCCATTTCTTTTGCAATTTCTTCCGGCATAGGTTCACGTCCCAATTCCTGCAATAATTGTCTGGAAACACGAATTAATTTGTTGATTGTTTCCACCATATGAACCGGGATACGAATGGTTCTTGCCTGGTCAGCAATTGCTCTGGTAATTGCCTGACGAATCCACCATGTTGCATAGGTACTGAATTTAAATCCTTTTTGATAATCAAATTTTTCAACGGCTTTGATAAGACCTAAATTACCCTCTTGAATCAAATCAAGGAATAACATTCCACGTCCAACATAACGCTTCGCGATACTAACAACAAGACGAAGGTTTGCTTCAGCAAGTCTCTTTTTGGCATCTTCATCGCCTTCTGACATACGCTTTGCAAGCTCAATTTCTTCATCCGCACTCAAAAGCGGCACCTTACCAATCTCTTTCAAATACATACGGACAGGGTCTTCAATGCTGATTCCTTCCGGAACAGATAAGTCAATTTTTTCCATATCAACTTCAACATCAACATCGTCATCATCGACTACCAGCATAAGATCCACGTCATCCGGCAATTCTTCTTCCTCAACATTTGCCGGCATTCTGAGTACGTCAATTCCTTGCATTTCCAAATATTCAAAAATCTTATCCATCTGTTCTGCTTCCAGCTCTACGTCCGAGAAAACATCATTGATTTCCTGAATTTCAAGAATATTTTTCTTCTTTTTCCCAAGAGTAACCAGGTTTTTCAATTTTTCTTCAAATTTAATAGCTTGTTCTTCCATGTAGTAATGTCCTCCATAACTTGTTTTTATTTTATCCTTAATCGATAGAAATATGCAATTTCTGTAAATCCTGTAGTGCTCTTTTTGCTTCCATCAGTTTCTGCAACCCCATGATATCCGTCGGGTCCAGATTTCTTGTAGCTTCTTCTACACTATGCGTCTTCACACGAATAATTGTTTCTTTCAGTGCCTTTTCCTGCTCTGCCTTCGTTTCCAACTTCTGAATCCTGGTATGAAACAACGAAGCCACTTCTCTATGTTCCTCCTCATCCGTAAAGTGATTCATAACCTTTGCCGGATTTATTTCACCGGATTCATACTGTTCATACAAAAGATTCGCCACCGTTTGATACAGTTCCTTTGTAAAATCATTTGGCGTAATATACTTTTTAATCTGTGAAAATATCTTGTTATTTTCGATAATCCAAGTTAGCAATATCTTCTGAGGTTGCAAATTCGTATCTTCTTTTACTCGTTCTTTTCCGATTGAAGATTTTGGTTTTGCAACCGGAGTGGCTTGTCCAGCCTGAATTGCCATCTTAGAAACCTTTTTACGAAATTCTTCAATGGAAATGCGATACTTTTGCGCAATTGCTTCTATATAATTATTTCTCTCCAGATTATCTTCAAATTCCGTCAGACGTTTTGCCACCGCATTGTAGAAATCGGTTTTCCCTTCCGGCGAGCCCATGTCGAAATCCTTTTCCATAACCTCGACCATGAACATAAACCAGTTCTTCGCCTGATTGATTCTCTCCTCATACGCCGCAACGCCCATATTTTTTATAAATTCATCCGGGTCCTTATATGGTTCCATTGAAATTACTTTGATAGTCATCCCTGCATCCCGCAAGATAGGAATTGCGCGAAGTGCGGCTTTTATGCCTGCTCCATCACTATCGAAAGTCAAATAAACTTTGTCTACATATCTCTTAATTAATGAAGCATGTCCAGATGTAAACGCAGTTCCAAGAGATGCAACCGCATTTGTAAAACCTGCCTGATGAAGCGCAATCACATCCATATATCCTTCACAAAGTAAGAAATAATTCTTCCTTGAAGTTCTGGCTTTGTTTAAACCGTACAGATTTCGACTTTTATCAAACAATTCCGTTTCCGGAGAGTTTAAGTATTTCGGCTCTCCCTCGCCCAATACACGTCCTCCAAAACCAATCACCCGACTATTTGCATCCATAATCGGAAACATGACTCGATTCCAGAAGTAATCATAAGCTCCCTTTTTTTCATTGACTCTAATAAGTCCTGCTTTTAATAGTAGCTCGTCCGAATAGCCCTGTAATTTCAAGTATTTATACAAATCGTCACTATAAATATTGGAGTATCCCAAACCAAACGCCGTAATTGTTTCCTCGCTCAGGCCTCGGTTTGCTAAATATGTATGCGCCGTCTTACCTTTTTCTGTTTTCAACTGTGCATAAAAATATTTTGCAGCCGTTTTATTAATCTCAAGCAAAGTTGCCTTTAAATTCGCTCGCTCTTTCGCCTCGTTGGAATATTCAATTTCCGGAAGTTCCACTCCTGCCCGTTCCGCCAAAAATTTGAGAGCCTCCGGAAATGTATAATTTTCGTATTCCATTATAAAAGTAAAGACATTTCCTCCTGCCCCGCATCCAAAACAAAAATACATCTGTTTCGAACGACTGACAGAAAAAGATGGAGACTTTTCATTATGAAATGGACACAAACCAAAATAGGAGCTTCCCTTTTTTTGCAATTTCACATATCCGGAAATCACATCAACAATATCATTTTTCAAACGTATTTCTTCTACTAAATCTTCCGAATAATACATGTCATCCTCCTTCTTTATCCTTACTTTATATAATATTCGACAAACGTCCTTGATTTCCTTTAAAATTTCCAAGATTCCGGAATAAAAATTTCTTGAAACACTTTTACAGCATAATTATCCGTCATTCCGGCAATATAATCACAGATTACCTGCTCTTTGCTATCACCGTATAACTGCATTCTACGCAAATATTCATTCGGAAGTTTATCCAATTGTTCATAATAATAAAAATATAGTTTTCTAACCATCTCAATCGCCTTGCTCTCCTCCTGCTTGGCAACTGAGTTTTTATAGACATTTTCAAACATGAACTTTCGCAGTCCCTGCATAGCTTCATTCACTTCTTCCGACATCTGCACATTCGGTTTATCCATGCTATTAATAATGACATCATGTGTAATGGTATTCAAACGTTCCTTTGTGGAATTTCCCAATATCATTCTATACTTTGGCGGAATGTCAGCCTCAGATAGAATTCCCCCGCGAATGGCATCATCAATATCATGATTCACATAGGCAATCTTGTCTGACAACCGGACTACCTGACCCTCTAACGTCATCGGTTCACTGGCCGTCTGGTGAGTCAGTATTCCATCTAATACTTCTTTGGTGAGGTTCAAACCCTGACCATCCTTTTCCAAACACTCTACCACACGAACACTCTGTTCCGCATGTTTAAATCCCTGCGGACACAGTTCATTCAACGCTCTCTCGCCTGCATGACCAAATGGTGTGTGTCCCAAATCATGCCCCAGACTGATTGCCTCTACCAAATCCTCATTCAGTCGAAGTGCCTTTGCAATGGTACGTGCATTTTGTGATACTTCAAGTGTATGGGTAAGTCTGGTCCGATAATGGTCCCCCTTAGGAAGCAAAAACACTTGTGTCTTTTGTTTCAAACGACGAAACGACTTACTATGTAAAATGCGGTCTCTGTCTCTTTGAAATACCGGCCTAATATCACATTCCGTTTCCTCACGCTTTCTACCAAGTGATTCTTTGCTCTTTGTCGCATATGGACTCAAATAATCCATTTCACGCAATTCTAATTGTTCTCGGATTGTCATGGTATACCTCCATTTTTATAAAATTATTCTTTCTATTACGTATATTACGGTGTGGATTTCAATTATCTGCGGTTACACCGCATAATTCTAAGAAAATTTATGAATTTTTATATGTTTTACGGTGTGTAAATGTATTATACCACAATTACACCGCAAAAATCAGACTAAAGCACTTGTTTTTTTACGGTATATCATCATCAAGCATGCCATCACACCGTAATTCTCAAAAACGCGGCTTTTTTAAGAACAAAAAAACTGACGACTCATCATTCAAATCGTCAGTTTTGTATACTAATAAATAAAAATGCAGGAGATGGGACTTGAACCCACACAGCAAAATCTGCTACAAGATCCTTAGTCTTGCTCGTCTGCCAGTTCCGACACTCCTGCATAACGGTTACCCGTTAAATCGGGGTGACAGGATTCGAACCTGCGACCTCCTGGTCCCAAACCAGGCGCTCTAGCCAAGCTGAGCCACACCCCGCAATATTCTCTTTTAATCGCCAACGACAAGTCATATTCTATCTAATCAATACTGTTTTGTCAAGCATTTTTTTACTCTTTTTTATATCTCCCCGAAAGTCCGAAAACCTTCGGGGAATTTCTTTATTAAGCTAAACTTTTCTTTGCTACTTCTGCTAATGTTGCAAATCCTTGTGCATCATTTACAGCCATGTCAGCCAAGATTTTTCTGTTGATTTCTACACCTGCTACTTTTAAGCCGTGCATTAATTTGCTGTATGATAAACCGTTCATTCTTGCTGCTGCATTGATACGAGCGATCCATAATTGTCTCATTTGACGTTTGCGTTCTTTTCTACCAGCATATGAAGATGTTAAAGCTCTCATAACTGATTGTTTAGCAACTCTATATTGTTTTGATCTAGCTCCTCTGTAACCTTTAGCCAGTTTTAATACTTTATTGTGTTTTGCTCTCGCGTTCATTCCGCCTTTAATTCTTGCCATGTCCTTCTAATCCTCCTTTTCCAAATCTTATAAGTATGGTAATACTTTCTTCATGTTCTTAACATTTGTTGCATCTGTAATAGTTGCATGTCTAAGATTTCTTTTTCTCTTTGTAGATTTCTTAGTTAAGATATGGCTCTTATAAGCTTTATTTCTTTTCAATTGACCTGTAGCTGTTTTTTTGAAGCGCTTTGCAGCAGCTCTATTTGTTTTTAATTTTGGCATGATATGTTCCTCCTTAATATTGTTCTTTCTTTTTAACGTTTTTCAGTTAAAACCATGCT
>JAZRPT010000053.1:0-29325 GCA_045649385.1 Faecalimonas sp.
AAGCGAGCATGAAATTATGCAACGCGCATATGCACAGGCAAATGATATTGTATTAGCAGCAACAGAACAAGCACAACAAATCTTAGATAATGCTACAAACGATGCAAACGATATCCGCATTGGTGCTATGCAGTACACAAATGATTTGATGGCAACAGCAGAAGGTATTATTGGACATACATTGGACAGTTATACAACAAAATACGACGGATTAGTAAATTCACTTCGTGAATGCTACGAAATTGTTCGTGCGAATCGTGCAGAATTAGAAATTCCTGAAAAGTCAGAACGTGGCATGGAAGCTGAATTCGGTATTGATGTTCTTGCAGAATAATTGTCTTAATAGAAAAATTGAACATATAGGAATGCAAATAGGCTGGTTACCAATGCGGTAATCAGCTTTTGTATTATGTAAGATGAAATGCGTAAACCGGTATTTTGTATCATGGAATTTGTTTGGGCAACAGCACACAATCCGCCAAATGATGTTAATCCTAAAATATACGGGTATGCGATTGTAAAATTGGATGATGAATTCATGATTAATGGTATGCCATTTGAAATTTCAAGTAATGGCAATGGAAAAGTAATGTGTAATTTATCGCCCAATGTAAATAAGATAGAAAATAGAATCATATATCCCCCTACCTTTGTAATTGTTTCAAATCCATTCATAATTGAATCGTCGAACATTTGAAAATCAAAATAAATCTCTTTATTTGTTTTTCTAGAGTAATCAGGTGCAGTGGTTATATGATAACATTTTCGAAAAATAAAACTACATAGTATGGGTGATGAGAATAGAATTAGCAAAGTAACTAAAAGCAACTCTTTCTTTTTGAAGGTCTGCATGACAATATAACTGATGATAAACATAGGGCTTGTATTGTTACAGAATGAAAGTAGATATTGTCCTTCGTTCCTTGTGATTCGGCCGGATGTGTGTAAATCTGCAATTACTTTTGCACCCATTGGATAACCGCATAAGAAACCGATTAAAACGGCATAACAGGCATCATTAGACACATGAAAAAGTTTCTGTATGAGTGGACGTATTGCACGAGATATGTAAAACACACAATTTGTTCGAATTAATAGATTGGACAGAATCATAAAAGGAAGCAGGGTTGGCAGAAGTGTCTGAAACCATAATAAAAGTCCATTGGCTGCACCGTGAAAGGTTTCCATTGGAAAACATAACATTACAACAAGAAATCCTATTAAAAGAACCAAATAAAAGTAATGCTTTAAAAGCTTCATAGTGTTCACCAAATTCATTTTTTACATTTTATGAAAAATTGGCTTGTTTATGCGCATATAGTGAAAGAAAAAGGATTTTTATGATTAAAAAAATATATAAATATCTAATATTCATTGCTGTATGTGCTTTTTTCATTTCGAATTGGACAGAAAAACTTGCAATAGAGAGTCAAAAAGGTAGATTAAAAGCGGATGTTTTAACTTCAGCATTATATCGGGAACAATACATTAGTGAAGAAATGATTCCTTTTTTGCAAAAAGTTTCGAAACCAGGGAAATACGTTGGGCTGTATTTGTTAGAAAGCAAGTTTGGTTACAAGGAATTGCAAAAAGCACTGGAAGAAGACAACTTTAACAAACTAGAAAAACAATGGAAAAAAGAAGAATATTATAATAAGTACATAGAAACAACGAAAGCGATCTGGAACGATGTGAAATATTTTCCTGTACCGGAATTCACATCAGATAAAAGTCTGACGGTGTCATATGTTAATTCCTGGATGTCCGAACGAACTTATGGCGGAGAACGGGGGCATGAGGGAACAGATATTATGGCAAGTAAGAATGAAAGAGGATTGTATCCAATTATCAGTATGACAGACGGTGTGGTTGATAAAATTGGCTGGCTTGACAAGGGAGGTTATCGAATTGGAATTCTGGCTCCAAGCGGTGCATATTTTTACTATGCGCATCTGGAGTCTTATGCAAACTTAAATATAGGTGATGAAGTAAGAGCCGGAGATATATTGGGATTTATGGGAGATAGCGGATATGGACCGGAAGGTACAACGGGTAAATTTGCCGTACATCTTCATCTCGGAATCTACATTTATCCAAATGAAAAAGAAATGAGCATAAATCCATATTGGATACTAAGATATATTGAAAATAGTAAGGTAAAATGTTATACTTAAAGATAATGCTGATGTGGAGGAAAACAATGAATTTACCAGTTGCATTTGTGGAAAAGATGAAGGTTCTTCTTGGAGAAGAATTCGATGATTATATGAAATGTTATGACGAAAACAGACTGTATGGACTACGTGTAAACACAAAGAAAATCAGTGTAGAAGAATTTAAAAAAATATGTCCTTTCGAGATTACACCAATTCCTTGGATAGAAAATGGATTTTATTATGATGGTGATAATATACAGGCATCCAAACATCCATATTATTTTGCGGGCTTATATTATCTGCAAGAACCAAGTGCCATGACACCGGCAAATAGACTTCCTATTGAACCGGGTGACAAGGTCTTGGACGTATGCGCTGCACCGGGAGGAAAAGCAACCGAGCTTGGAGCGAAATTAAACGGAACGGGAGTGTTGATGGCCAATGATATCAGCAATTCCAGAGCAAAAGGCCTTTTGAAAAATATTGAAGTTTTTGGAATTGGTAACGTGTTGGTTTTGAGTGAAGAGCCGGGGAAATTAGAATCTTATTTTCCAGAATATTTTGACAAGATATTGATTGATGCACCTTGTTCCGGCGAGGGGATGTTCCGCAAGGATAAAAAAATGGTGAAAGCATGGGAGGAACATGGACCGGAGTTTTTTGCAAAAATACAGAGGAGTATCATAACACAGGCTGCAAGGATGTTAAAACCAGGTGGTATGATTTTATATTCAACCTGTACTTTTGACCCTGAGGAAAACGAAGGGACGATTGAATATTTGCTAGAGCAGTATCCGGAATTTGTTTTGAAAGAGATACGTCCATATGAAGGATTTGCCCAGGGAAAACCAGAGGTGACAACTTCAAAGGACAGCAACTTTTCAAAGACAGTTCGTATATGGCCGCATAAGATGCATGGGGAAGGACATTATCTTGCTCTTTTGCAAAAAGGAGAGCCAAAAGAATCTATAAATGTACGTCCTGCAAAGGAACGGGCAAAGAAGGTTCCAGAAGAAATTTTAGAGTTTTTCTCGGATATTGACTGGGACATGGATTGGAACCGTTTGGAAATATATAGTGAAAAAGTATATTATATGCCAGAGGGTGTGCCAAACGTAAAAGGTATTCGTTTCTTAAGAACTGGCCTATACTTGGGAGATTTAAAGAAGAATCGATTTGAGCCGAGTCAGTCATTGGCGATGTGTTTGAAAAAAGAGGAATACAAACGCTGTGTTAGCATGAAGGCTGAGGATGAACGTATTTTGAAATATTTAAAGGGCGAAACCATTGATGTAGATGATTTGGTGTCTCCAAAAGACAAAGGATGGTTTCTCGTATTGGTTGACGGCTATCCGCTAGGCTGGGGAAAGCTGGCAAATGGAACATTAAAGAATAAATATTTACCTGGATGGAGATGGATGTCATCATGATTCGTTTGGACAAATATCTTGCAGATATGAGTATTGGAACCAGAACAGAAGTAAAGAAGTTAATTCGACAAGGAAAAGTTGCGGTTGATGGGCAAGTAATAAAAAATCCAGATGTCAAAATTAATATGAATACCCAAAGTGTGTCTTGCAATGGATATGAGGTGACATATGAGACTTATGAATATTATATGTTAAATAAACCGGCTGGTGTAATTTCAGCAACTTCTGATAGTAAAGAAAAAACGGTATTAGATTTGATTGATAGTAAGAAACGCAAGGACTTATTTCCTGTTGGACGTTTGGATAAGGATACCGAAGGTCTGCTATTGATTACCAATGATGGTGAACTTGCACATAAGCTACTTTCACCTAAAAAACATGTGGACAAGCTTTATTATGCAAGAGTCGAAGGTGTTGTATCCTCCGAAGATATAGAAGCTTTTGCAAAAGGGCTTGATATTGGGGATGGCGAATATACAAAGCCTGCCAAACTTGAAATTCTTATATCAAATGAGATTTCAGAAATACAGCTGACTATACAAGAAGGAAAGTTCCACCAGGTAAAAAGAATGTTTGAGGCAGTGGGTAAAAAAGTAATTTATCTGAAACGTTTGGAAATGGGAACATTGAAGCTTGATGAAGGATTGGCGTTAGGAGAATATCGTCCACTCACAAAAAAGGAGTTAGAAGATTTATGTTAAAAAACATTGATGCTATCATTTTTGATATTGACGGAACATTGATTGATTCCATGTGGATTTGGACTAATATTGATGATTTGTTTCTGGCGAAATATGGCTTGGTTGAGCCGGAGGGATTTCATGAAGGAATGGAAGGCAAAAGTTACTCAGAAACAGCACAATATTTCCTTGATTTATTTCCGGAACTTCCGCATACAAGAAAAGAATTGGAAGATGAATGGCACGAGATGGCTTATGAAGTCTATACCAAGCAGCTTCAGTTGAAAAAAGGAGCTTTCGATTTTATCAAAGATATGTATGAAGCAGGGATTAAGCTTGGGATTGCGACAAGCAATTCCAGAGATTTAGCAGAAGGGACCTTGATAAACAATCAAGTATTAGAATATTTCCATACTGTTTGGACTTCAGATGAAGCATTGGCAGGGAAACCGGCACCGGATGTTTATCTAAAAGCGGCAGAAAGTCTGGGCGTAAAACCGGACAGGTGCTTGGTCTTTGAAGATGTTCCAAAGGGAATTATGGCAGGTAAGAATGCCGGTATGAAAGTTTGTGCGGTTGAAGATCCATTTTCAAAACCGCAGGAAGCATTAAAACGAGAATTAGCTGATTATTATATACAGGACTTTGATGATATAAAGAATAACACCTATGAGGTATTGTAATGGAAAATAGATTTTTACCAATCTGCAGAAAGGATATGCAGGAACGTGGATGGGACCAAGTGGATTTTGTCTATGTAACGGGAGATGCTTATGTGGATCACCCGTCTTTTGGACATGCTATCATCACAAGAATTCTAGAATCTCACGGATACAAAATTGGCTTGATTTCGCAGCCGGATTGGAAGGATAGAAATAGTATATGTGAATATGGCGAACCAAGACTTGGCTTTTTGGTTTCTGCCGGGAATATGGATTCCATGGTGAATCACTATTCTGTTTCAAAAAAACGTAGAGCCAGTGATGCCTTTACGCCGGGCGGTGTTATGGGAAAACGCCCAGATTATGCGACCATTGTTTATTGTAATCTCATCCGTCAGACTTATAAAAAAACACCTATCATTATTGGTGGAATCGAAGCCAGTCTTCGTAGAATGGCACACTATGATTACTGGTCAAACAAATTAAAACGTTCTATTTTACTAGATTCGGGTGCCGATTTAATTTCTTATGGAATGGGTGAACGCTCCATTGTTGAAATTGCTGAAGCCTTGGATAGCGGTCTTGCAATTGAAGATATTACCTACATTGACGGAACAGTTTGCAAGGTGAAATCCTTAGAGAATGTATATGATGCATTGATTTTAGAATCCTGGGATGAATTAAAAGAAGACAAATTAAACTATGCAAAAAGTTTTTACAAACAGTATTGCAATACAGACCCGTTTTCAGGGAAACGTCTGGTGGAGCCATATTCAGAACATTTATATGTTGTTCAGAATCCTCCCGCTAAACCGTTGTCGCAATCAGAGATGGATAGAGTCTACAGTCTTCCTTATATGAGAACATATCATCCGTCTTATGAAGAAATGGGTGGAGTTCCGGCTATAGAAGAAGTAAAATATAGTTTAATTAGCAATCGAGGCTGTTTTGGAGGGTGTAGTTTCTGTGCATTGACCTTTCATCAGGGAAGAATCATTCAAACACGAAGCCATGAATCCCTTATAGCAGAAGCAAAGAGGTTTATATGGGATAAGGAGTTTAAAGGATATATTCATGATGTAGGCGGACCAACGGCAAACTTCCGTGCTCCTGCATGTGAGAAACAACTTACAAAGGGTGCTTGTGTAAACAAGCAATGTTTATTTCCTGCACCATGTAAAAATTTAAAGGTTGACCATAAGGATTATTTAAAATTACTGCGTAAATTACGGGAATTGCCAAACGTAAAGAAAGTATTTATTCGTTCGGGAATTCGATTTGATTATTTGATTGCAGATAAGGATGACAGTTTCTTTAAAGAACTTTGCGAGCATCATGTAAGCGGACAATTGAAAGTGGCTCCTGAACATGTGGCAAATCCAGTATTACAAATGATGGGAAAACCGGAAAATAGTGTATATCAGGCGTTTGCAAAGAAATACAAGCAGATAAATGAAAAATTAGGAAAGAAACAGTTTTTGGTACCATATTTAATGTCGTCGCACCCGGGTTCCACTATGAAGGAAGCGGTTGCTCTTGCTGAATATCTGCGTGATTTGGGATATATGCCGGAGCAGGTGCAAGATTTCTATCCGACACCATCTACCATTTCCACTTGTATGTATTATACAGGAGTAGACCCGAGAACTATGAAAATGGTATATGTACCGAAGAATCCGCATGAAAAGGCAATGCAACGTGCTTTGATTCAGTATCGTAATCCGAAAAACTACGAGTTGGTTTTAGAGGCATTGAAGGTGGCAGACAGAATGGATTTGGTTGGGTTTGATAAACATTGTCTAATTCGACCAAGACAGGATAAAAAATATGGACAACCGACTCAAAAAAGGAAAGATGTTGGAAAGTCGGTTCAAAAAAAGAAAAAAGCAATTCGAAACGTACACAAAAAGAAGGGGTAAACTTATGAAAATAGCCATTGTAACAGGTGCATCCTCAGGCTTAGGCAGAGAGTTTGTCAGACAGATTGAACACTTATACAAGGAATTGGATGAAATATGGGTAATTGCACGCAGGAAAGAACGTTTAGAGGAATTGAAGAGCAGAATGCTTACCAACGTCCGTGTTCTGGAAGGTGATTTGTTAGATGATGATATGTATGAAATTCTGGAACGTTTATTAGAAGAAAAGAACCCTAACATTCGTATGCTTGTGAATGCAGCCGGTTTTGGAAAAAAGGGAGATGTGAAGGATATTTCTTGTAGAGACCAATTAGAAATGATTGATTTGAACTGCAAGGCCTTGACACATATGACAAAACTTTGTATTCCTTATATGTACAAAGGAAGTAGAATCATCAACCTAGCTTCTGCGGCAGCCTTTTGTCCGCAACCGTCCTTCAATGTTTATGCATCAACCAAATCTTATGTGCTGAGTTTTTCAAGAAGTTTGGGTACAGAATTGGCAAAAGACAATATTTATGTAACGGCAGTGTGTCCGGGACCGGTAGATACAGAATTCTTTGAGACTGCCGGAGAGCAGGATAATCCGATGAAGAAAGCAGCAATGGCGAAACCGGAAGCGGTGGTAAAACAAGCGTTGATAGATGCGAGAGATAAGAAGGAAGTATCTATTTACGGTGCAACCATGAAAGTAACAAAAGTCGCAACGAAAATATTACCGCATCGTTTACTGTTAGATGCAATGGAGAAGTTTTGGTAAGGAAAGGAATCTAGATGAAAATAAAAAAAGGAGATGCTGGTTATATTAGTCAGCAAAAAAGAAAGGTAATTATAAAAACGGTTCTGGAATTTGGAATTGTAATTGCATTATTATTACTTGGCATCTGGCAGACCGGAGACAGACTAAATTTGTTAACCGTAATTGCAATACTCGGGTGTCTTCCTGCTTCTAAAGCATTGGTTGAGTTGATTATGATTGTACCACATCGTTCAATTTTGAAAGAAAGATCAGATGAAATCCAACGCAAAGGGAACCATCTAACCTGTGCGTTTGATATGGTATTTACAAGTGAAAAGAAAATCATGCCGGTGGAAAGTGTAGTGATTTCTAATCATACTGTGTGTGGTTACACATCGAATTCAAAGGTTGATACCAATGAAGTGTCAGCGCATGTTAAAAAATATTTAAATGCAAATAAATGGAACAAAGTATCAGTAAAAATATTTGATAATTATATGAACTATTTGAAACGCATAGAAGATATGAATGCTATTGCTGATATCGAAAATAAAGAGATAAAAGAAGATGAAGCAGCAATAAAACGGGTGATACTAAGTATTTCGTTATAATGGAGCGATTATGCAGGAAATTATTATAAATGCAAATGAAGCAGGACAACGTTTTGATAAACTTCTTGCCAAATATTTAAATGAAGCACCGAAAAGTTTTATCTATAAAATGTTGAGAAAAAAGAATATTGTATTAAATGGAAAAAAAGCAACCGGAAATGAAAAACTAGTCATTGGGGATTCGGTGAAGATTTATCTTGCCGATGAAACGATTGCAAAATTTTCCAAAACAGAGTTTGTTCGTACAAAAGCTAAACTTGATATCATTTATGAAGATTCTCATGTAATTATGATTAACAAACCGGTTGGCATGCTTTCTCAAAAGGCTGAAAATAAAGATGTTTCAGTTGTTGAACATGTGATATCGTACTTGTTAGATAGTGGGCAGATAACACAAGAGGAACTTCGTTCGTTTAAACCATCCATTTGTAATCGATTGGACCGAAATACCAGTGGGCTTATGATTGCAGGAAAAAGTTTGGTTGGTTTGCAGACGATGGGAGAACTTTTCAAAGAACGTTCTCTGAAAAAATACTACCGTTGTCTTGTTGATGGAAACATAAATGAGAAAGAATATATCAAAGGATATTTGACAAAAGACGAAAATACGAATAAAGTAAGTATATTACAGACTGAGGCAAAGAATAGTCTGCCAATCGAGACAGCATACGAACCACTATGGTCAAATGGAAGATGTACTCTGTTGGAAGTGCATTTGATTACTGGTAGAACACATCAGATTCGTGCACATTTGGCGTCTACGGGTCACGCTATCATCGGTGATTACAAATACGGCAATCACAAGATAAATGATGTATATAAGAAGAAATATATGCTGGAAAGTCAATTGCTGCATGCATATCGAGTTGAAATGCCGCAAATGGAAGGTGATTTAGCGTTGCTTAGTGACAAACAATTTGTGGCACCATTGCCAAAACTATTTCAGTCTATATTAGATGCAGAAAAAAAAGAAGGGTGAATCACATGGGCACGTGGAATTCAAGAGGGCTTCGAGGTTCTACATTGGAGGAATTTCTCAATCGTACAAATGAAAAATATTTGGAACAGGGGCTTGCGCTGATTCAAAAGATACCAACACCGATTACGCCGGTTCAAATTGATAAAGAACATCGGCATATTACATTGGCATATTTTGATCAGAGAAGTACAGTGGACTACATTGGGGCAGTACAAGGAATTCCGGTTTGTTTTGACGCGAAGGAATGCAACACAGACACATTCCCATTACAGAATATTCATGAACATCAAGTGAATTTTATGGGACAATTTGAAAAACAAGATGGAATTGCATTTTTAATTATATATTACAGTGCCAGAAATGAATTGTATTATATGAAATACAGAGAATTACTGGACTTTTGGAATCGAGCAAAAGAAGGCGGAAGAAAAAGCATCCGCTACGAAGAATTAAATCCAAACTTTTTTATGCCACTGAAAAACGGATTCTACGTTCCGTTTTTAGATGCATTACAGATTGATTTGGACGAAAGAGACTAGGCTGGGAGGACATATATGAAACAACAGAACTTACATACACCAGACGGGGTGAGGGATATTTATAGCGCGGAATACCGCAAAAAAAATGAGTTGGAAAATAAATTACAGAAGGTTTTTGGTCTGTACGGATATCATAATGTTCAAACACCAATGTTTGAGTATTTTGATGTGTTTGGAAAAGAAGTGGGAACCATTCCTTCGAAAGAATTATATAAATTTTTTGACCGCGAGGGTAATACACTGGTCTTAAGGCCAGATATTACACCGTCTATTGCAAGAATGGCAACCACCTTATATGACACAGAAAAATTACCGATTCGTTTGTGTTATCAAGGCAATACGTTTATTAATCATTCTAGCTATAGAGGAAGGCTGCACGAAACAACACAGGCCGGTGCCGAACTGATTGGCTTGGATTCTGTGGAAGCCGATGCAGAAATGGTCGCTATGGCGGTGGAAAGTCTCAAAGAAGTTGGACTTCATGATTTCCAGATACATATTGGCAATGTGGAATTTTTCGAAAACTTGATTGCGGAGACAAATTTGGATAAAGAAAGCGAATTACAACTTCGTGAATTCATCAGTAACCGAAATTATTTTGGTGTGGAAGAATTATTACAAAGTGCAAACACAAGGGAGATTACGAAAATAGCTTTTCAGATTTTGCCGGAACTAATCGGTGATGCAGGGATACTTCAAGAAGCAAAAAAAATTGCACTGAATTCCCAATGCATGAAGGCACTGGAACGCTTAGAAGAACTATATCAATTGTTAACTGCTTATGGAGTAGAAAAACATGTTACGTTTGATCTCAGTATGAGTGGAGCATATGGATATTATACGGGTATTATTTTTCGAGGATATACCTATGGTACGGGAGATGCCATCGTAAAAGGTGGACGTTATGACCATTTGTTAGAAAAATTTGGTAAGGCATCGCCATCTATTGGGTTTGTAATTGTTGTGGATGAACTTTTAAGTGCATTTGCAAGACAAAAAATCACTATACCATATAAAAATAAAAACACATTTATTCTCTACGATTCAGTGAGACAGGCAGAAGCTATTAAGCTTGCAAAAGAATTTCGTGCCAGCGGGAAGCCGACAGAATTGGTTTTGAAAAGAGAGGATAAAAAAATAGAAGAATATATTTCCTGTGCAAAACAGAATTTATGTGTCAGCATGATGTATTTGAGAAATACCAATGATATTGAGATGGTAAATTTACTTACCGGAACAGGAAAGAGCGTTTCAAAAACGATAAAATAAAACTGGAGGAAGCAATATGAGATATTTGACATTTGCATTGACGAAGGGACGTCTTGCAAAGAAGACAATGGAATTATTAGGACAGTTGGGAATTACTTGTGAAGAAATCCAAGATAAGAATTCCAGAAAACTCATTTTTGTGAACGAAGAATTAAAATTAAAGTTTTTCTTGGCAAAGGGACCTGATGTACCGACATATGTAGAATATGGTGCTGCTGATATCGGTGTTGTTGGAAAAGACACGATTTTAGAAGAAGGTAGGAAAATACATGAGGTATGTGACCTTGGTTTCGGAAAATGTCGCATGTGTGTATGTGGTCCAAAATCTGCGGAAGAGCTATTAAAACATCATGAACTCATACGTGTTGCAACAAAATATCCAAAGATTGCAAAAGATTATTTTTATAACAAGAAACATCAGACAGTTGAAATTATCAAATTGAATGGTTCTATTGAATTAGCACCACTTGTAGGTTTGTCTGAGGTGATTGTAGATATTGTTGAAACGGGTTCTACTTTGCGCGAAAATGGATTAGAGGTATTGGAAGAAGTTTGTCCGTTATCTGCACGCATGATTGTAAATCCGGTAAGTATGAGAATGGAAAACGAACGCATTAAAGAACTGTTGGTAAAATTGCGTACTGTTTTACAGGAGGGATAAAGATGAGAATTCAAAAGTTGGACGACAGCACGAAGAATAACTTGTTAGAAGATTTGTTAAAACGTAGTCCAAATCAATATACTGAGTATGAGGAAAGAGTTGCAGCGATTTTGAATGCTGTAAAAACGCAAAAAAATCAGGCACTTTTTGATTTCACCAAAAAATTTGATGGAGTGGAGATTGACGAGACAACCATTCGGGTGACAGAGGCTGAGATTCAAGAGGCTTATGAAAACGTAGATGTTTCTTTGATTGAAATTATTCGTAAGGCAAAGAAAAACATTCAGGAATATCATGAAAAACAAAGACAGTACAGCTGGTTTGACAGCAAACCAAACGGAACAATGCTAGGACAAAAGGTGACGCCACTTCAAAGAGTAGGTGTTTATGTGCCGGGCGGAAAAGCAGTTTATCCATCTTCTGTACTTATGAACATTCTTCCTGCAAAGGTTGCCGGTGTTGATGAGATTGTCATGGTAACTCCTCCGGGAAAAGATGGTAAGGTGAACCCAAACACATTAGTTGCTGCAAAAGAGGCTGGAGCAGACATAATATACAAAGTGGGTGGAGCACAAGCAATAGGTGCCCTTGCCTACGGAACAGAAAGTATTCCAAAAGTAGACAAAATTGTGGGACCTGGTAATATCTACGTAGCATTGGCAAAAAAAGCAGTGTATGGACATGTGAATATTGATGCCATTGCAGGACCAAGTGAAATCTTAGTTATTGCAGATGAAACAGCAAATCCGAGATATGTTGCTGCGGATCTTTTGTCACAAGCAGAACATGATGAACTTGCATCTGCAATTTTAGTGACCACAAGCGAACAACTTGCCAAAGAGGTTTCGGCGCAAGTGGACATTTTTGTGGAAGAATTAAGTCGTACAGAAATTATGCAAAAATCATTGGATAATTACGGGTACATATTAGTGGCAGATACTATGGAGGAAGTCATTGATATCGCAAATGAAATTGCATCGGAGCATCTGGAAATCATGACAAAAAATCCTTATGATGTAATGATGAAGGTTCGCAACGCAGGAGCAATTTTTATCGGCGAATACAGCAGCGAACCATTAGGTGATTATTTTGCCGGACCAAATCATGTGCTTCCAACCAATGGAACGGCAAAGTTCTTTTCTCCGCTTAGTGTAGATGATTTTATCAAGAAATCAAGCATTATTGCTTATTCGAGAGAGGCATTAGAAGAAGTACATAAAGATATCGAAAGTTTTGCAAACGCAGAGCAGTTAACAGCGCATGCAAATTCCATAAAGGTGCGTTTTGAAAAGTAGGTGAATGAATATGGAAAACAGAATTGCAAATATAATTAGAACAACAAAAGAGACAGATATTAATCTGACATTAAATTTAGATGGAACAGGAAAAACAAATATTCATACAGGAGTTGGCTTTTTTGATCATATGTTAGATGGTTTTGCAAGACACGGTCTGTTTGATTTGGATTTACAGGTCGAAGGAGACTTGCATGTGGATTGTCATCACACAGTTGAAGATACGGGAATTGTATTGGGACAAGCAATCGCAAAGTCACTTGGAGATAAAAAAGGTATCAAACGTTATGGCAGTTTTATTCTCCCAATGGATGAGACTTTGGCAATGTGTGCTATTGATTTGTCGGGCAGACCATATTTGAATTTTCAGGCTGAGTTTCCAATTGGTAAACTAGATGATTTTGACACCGAAATGTTCCGCGAATTTTTCTATGCATTATCCTATAGTGCAGGAATGAATTTGCATTTAAAAATATTAGAACCGGGCAATGCACATCATATGGCGGAAGCACTCTTTAAAGCATTGGGAAAAGCATTAGATGTTGCAACTATGGAAGAACCTAGAATGAAAGACGTTTGGTCGACGAAAGGAAGTTTATAAAGTGAATACATATCAAAGAACAATTCCTTGCATTTATATAAAGCAGGGAAAAGCTGTTAAAGGATTTGACAACACGGATGTGATTTGTGAGGATGTTGTGGAATTAGCAAGAGAATATAGTGAATCTGGCGCGTTTGAACTTTGCGTGTTTGATTTGTCAACTAGCGATGTGGAGCATGACCTTTCCATCGATATTATGAAAAAAATTAACCGTGTAATCCATATTCCGATGATTGCAGGGGGAAATGTAAAACGTTTAGAAGATGTGAAAAAGATTTTATATACAGGTGCAAAAAAAGCGATTGTTGACCTTTCCAAAGCTGATGGAATCACGCTTCTTACGGAAGTGTCAAAGCGTTTTGGGAAAGAGAAGATCCTTGTATCAGTAGATAATGAGAAGGCATTTTTAAACCAGAAAACAGAAATTGAGATGTTTGCAAGTGAAGTCCTTTTCAGTGCTTGTGAAGATAAAACTTCCGTAGTAGATATAACGGAACTTAAAACAATTGTATTTACAGATACGAAAGACTTGAACCGAATTTCTACGAGTGAAGATTTACTGGAAAGCAAAATACCTTTTTCAGACTTCAAATTAAATGAAGAGGGATTAATACCTGTCATTGTACAGGATTATAAGACAAGTGATGTGTTAATGCTTGCTTACATGAACCAAGATGCGTATGAATTCACATTGAAGACCGGCAAGATGACATATTACAGCAGGAGTCGAAAAGAAAGATGGATAAAGGGTGAAACATCAGGACATTATCAGTATGTGAAAACGCTGACACTTGACTGTGATAACGACACAATCTTGGCAAAGGTTGACCAAGTAGGAGTGGCTTGTCATACAGGTGCAAAATCATGCTTTTTCCGGTCTCTTGTTGAAGCAGAAAGTGATGTACTTAATCCACTTCAGGTATTGGAAAGTGTCTATGCTACGATATTGGATCGAAAATCAAACCCAAAAGAAGGCTCTTATACCAATTATTTATTTGATAAAGGGATTGATAAAATTCTAAAAAAAGTGGGAGAGGAAGCAACAGAGCTTGTAATTGCAGCTAAAAATCCAAATCCTGAGGAAATAAAATACGAATTGTCTGATTTCTTATATCATGCTATGGTTCTCATGGTGGAAAAAGGTGTGAGTTGGGATGATATTGTGAAAGAGTTAGCTGACAGATAGTTCTCAGAACAAATTCTATTTTAAAATATAAAGCATATACTACAGTATAGTCGGTAGTATATGCTTTTTGTTTGATAGGAGTAACGATATGAACGAGGTTGAAAAAAGAAGATTAAAGCTTTTACAGGAAGTACGAAAAAATTATAGTGATAAAAATACTCCTCCGGCCATTCATCCAAGATATAGTTCTACATATCATTCGTTGTATCAGAATGACGATGTGCAATTTTCTTCTCGAAGTACATTTTTACTTAGACTAATTATTGCGGCACTTATCTTTGCTTTTGTTTTTGTTATTGACTACAACAAAGAAGAAATAGCAAATGTAAGTAGTCAGACCATTGTGAATGAGATACAAAAGTCTTTATTCGGCCAATGATTCCCATGTTTCATAAAGTGCTTCTAATTCCGCTAACAGAGATGCCTTTTCTTGAGACAATTCCTGACATTTTACACTGTTTGTAAAGATGTCAGGATTGGACATCTCTTTGTCTATTTCCATATCCCTGCCTTCCAGTATACCAATTCGTTCTTCAACCTTTTTTAATTCATTCTGACGTTTGCGCAACATTGCCTGGGCTTCTTTTTGAGCTTTCCAATCTAGCTTTGTGTCAGAATCAGAAGAATTGGTAGGTTTTGCTGGAATCACAGAACTTGTATCAGTGTATACAGCGGTTAATTCATCTTTTTTCTCAAGATAATAATCATAGTTGCCGATATAATTTACAAGGCGTTTGTTTACCAAATCTATAATACGTGTTGCTGTCTGATTAATAAAGTAACGGTCATGCGAAACATATAAAACAGTACCGGAATATTCATTTAATGCCTTTTCCAGGATTTCTTTTGAAGCAATATCTAAATGGTTTGTCGGTTCATCGAGAATTAGAAAATTTGCTTCAGACAACATGAGTTTCGCAAGAGAAACTCGTCCGCGTTCACCGCCGCTTAAATCCTGAATTAATTTATAGACATCATCACCTGTAAATAAAAATGCAGCTAGCGTGTTGCGAATTTGAGTATTGTTTAGTGATGGATAATCATCTGATATCTCATCGAAAATGGACTTGTTCATATGTAGCACTTGATGTTCTTGGTCATAATAGCCGATTTTCACTTTTGAACCAAGTTTAAAAACACCGGAATCAGCAGCGATTACTTCATTTAATATTTTTAACAAAGTTGTTTTTCCTGTTCCGTTATCACCAATAATAGCTACATGTTCCCCGCGTTTTATTTCAAAACAAATATTTTGAAATAAAGTTTGGGAGCCAAAAGATTTACTTAAATTTTCAACAGACAATACATCATTTCCGCTTACGCATGAAGGTTCCAGAGAAAAATGAAGTTCATTTTTTGTTTCAATTGGTTTTTCAATGCGTTCCATTTTATCCAGCATTTTTTCGCGACTTTCTGCACGCTTGATTGATTTCTCACGATTGAAGGAACGAAGCTTTTCAATAACCGCTTCCTGGTGCTTTATTTCTTGCTGCTGATTTAAATATTCTCTAATCTTTGCTTCACGAATTTGTTTTTTCTTTTGGGCAAAATCAGAATAATTCCCCTGGAACATCATAATTTCACCATGTTCAATTTCAATCACTTTTGTCACTACACGATTCAAAAAGTAGCGGTCATGGGAAACAATAAGTACTGCGCCATCATAATTCAACAAATAATTCTCAAGCCATGCAATTGAATTCATGTCTAAATGGTTGGTTGGCTCATCTAAAAGTAAGACATCTGGTTTAGTTAATAACAATTTACCCAAAGCAACTCGAGTTTTCTGACCGCCGGATAAGGTATGAACTTCCTTGTTGAATTCATCTTCGCGAAAACCAAGACCTTTTAATACACCAATTAATTCACTGTGAAAGGCATATCCGTTTTCTCGCTCAAAACGTTGGGTCAAAAGATGATAAGAATGAAGACGTGCTTCTAACTCGGCACCGTCTAAATGTTTCATTTCATGTTCCATTGTACGAATCTGCTGTTCCATATTTATGATTTCCGCACGAGCTGTTTTCAGTTCCTCAACAATGGAATTATGGCTTGTCAAATCCTGATGTTGGGAAAGGTACCCAATGGATTTGCCTTTGGCTAAAATGATATCGCCGGCATCTGCATCCAGTTCTTTTATAATCATTTTCAATATTGTAGATTTTCCGGCACCATTCAATCCGATAAGTGCGGCTTTTTCACGTTCTTCTATATGAAACGAACCAGATTTGACAATCACCTGTTCGCCAAAAGATTTTGAGATATTATGACATGCGAGAATCATATCTTACCCCCCTGAATATAATAAAAGTATTTCCTTTTCATTATACTGAAAACACTATAAAATACAATGAAAAAATTGACTTTAAAAGAACTATTCTATATAATTAAATGTAATATACTGATAAACAGGAAGGTGATTCAAGTGGAAGAAAGAGAAATTTCACAGGCAGTCATTCAAAGATTACCGCGATACTACCGTTATTTAGGAGATTTGCTTGACAACGAAGTAGAACGAATTTCTTCAAGCGATTTAAGTAAGAAAATGAATGTAACAGCCTCGCAGATAAGACAAGACTTGAATAACTTTGGCGGTTTCGGACAACAAGGCTATGGATATAATGTTAAATATCTATATACAGAAATCGGTAAAATTCTCGGATTAGATGAGAAACATAATTTTATTATCATAGGTGCCGGTAATTTGGGACAGGCGTTGGCCAATTATGGTCCTTTTGAAAATGGAGGATTTGTTTTAAAGGGAATTTTTGATGTAAATCCTAGATTAGAAGGTGTCACAATTCGTGGTGTCCCTATTCGCATGATGAAGGACTTAAATAAGTTTATCAAAGATAACAATATAGAAATCGCAGTGCTTACTATTCCGAAGATGAACGCGAGTGAAGTTGCTGATATGCTCGCGGATACAAATATTAAAGGCATATGGAATTTTGCGCATACCGATTTGAAATTACCTAAAAATATCATTGTAGAGAATGTACATCTTTCAGATAGTCTGATGAGACTCTCGTACAAAATAGGACATAGTGCTGAGAGACTTACAGAATAAATGTCAGAAAAACGTGCGGGTGAGTATGATAACATACTTTCTGCACGTTTTCATGTGAAATGTGATTTCAGGAAGACCTGGCACGAATATTGTATTTCGGTCAGGCAAGAAATAGAAGATTAAGAATATAGTGTAATTATAGATGCGTTATATGGAATGGGAAGGTGAATGGATTGAAAACATACAGCAGAGTATATGCAAGAATTGATTTAGATGCGATTGCATTTAATTTAGAGCATATGAAACAGAATTTAAATCCAAATACAAAAATAATGGCAGTTATTAAAGCTGACGGATATGGTCACGGTGCAATTCAGATTGCGCAAATGTTGGAAAACACAGATTATATCTGGGGGTTTGCGGTTGCTACTTTAGATGAGGCCATTGTGTTAAGAACAGAAGGAATTGAAAAACCAATTTTGGTATTAGGTTGTGTGTTCCCAGACCAGTATATGGAAATGTTAAAGCATGATATCCGTATGAATGTTTACACGGAAGAAATGGCAGAGGCGATTTCAAGGATGGCCGCAAGAGAGGGAATGACTGCATACATGCATATCAAATTAGATACCGGCATGACAAGATTAGGATTTGATATAAGCAATGAATCTGTTTCTGCAATTTCAAGAATTGCTGCTTTGAAAAATGTTTGTATGGAAGGTATTTTCACACATTTTGCAAAAGCCGATGAAACAGATAAATTATTCACCCTTAAACAAATCGAGGATTTTGTTTGGATGATAGACAGATTAAAAGAAAATAATGTGAAATTCCAATATGAACATTGTGCTAATAGCGCTGCAATTATTGATGTTCCTGAAGCAGATTTTGATTTGGTTCGCGCAGGAATTTCTACATATGGATTGTATCCATCTGAAGATGTCAAAAAGGAAAATGTTCCATTAAAACCGGCGCTTGCATTGAAAAGTCACGTGGCGTTTGTGAAAGAAATACCAGCAGGAACTGGTATTAGTTATGGCGGTACGTATGTTTCTGAGCGAGATATGATTATTGCAACAATTCCGGTAGGTTATGCTGATGGATATCCAAGGAATTTATCGAATATTGGATATGTGTTGATTCGAGGGAAAAAGGCTCCGATTGTAGGTCGTGTATGCATGGACCAATTTATGGTTGACGTAACAGATATTGATGGTGTCAGCTTCGGGGATAAGGTAACCTTGATTGGAAATGATGGAAATGAAACAATTACAGTAGAAAATTTGAGTGAACTTTCCGGTAGATTTAACTATGAATTTATTTGTGATTTAGGGAAACGAATTCCGAGAGTTTTTGTAAAAAACGGTAATGTATCTGAACAAGTCGATTACTTTGCTTAAAATATTGAGTTTATTTGAATACATCCGAAAAAGAGGGAAATAATGAAAATATCTTAATTAATCGGAGTGTGAAAATAAGTGCAAATCAAACGTGGAGATATTTTTTATGCAGATTTAAGTCCCGTTATTGGTTCTGAACAAGGTGGAATCCGCCCAGTGATGATTATACAAAATGACGTGGGAAACCGACATAGTCCGACGGTAATCTGTGCTGCAATTACTTCCAAGATGAACAAGGCGAAGTTGCCTACTCATGTAGAAATTGATGCGAGTAAATATCATCTCGTAAAAAATTCAGTTGTACTCTTAGAACAGGTAAGAACAATTGATAAACAGCGATTAAAAGATTTTATTTGTCATGTAGATAACAAATTAATGAGCCAGATAGAGAATGCATTAAGAGTTAGTTTGGAATTACATAACTAATAAAACTGTACAAAACGATAAAAGAGTGCTAGAATGTACAAGTGTTTTAGATAAAATGAAAAGAGGGAAAAGAAATGTCAGGACATTCAAAATTTGCTAACATTAAACATAAAAAGGAAAAAAACGATGCTGCAAAGGGCAAAATTTTTACAAAAATCGGTAGAGAACTTGCTGTTGCAGTAAAAGAAGGTGGCGGGGCAGACCCTGCAAACAACAGCCGACTTCGCGATGTAATAGCAAAGGCGAAAGCAAATAATATGCCAAATGATAACATTGAAAGAAGTATCAAGAAAGCAATCGGTGATGCAGATGCTTCCAATTACGAACATATTACATATGAGGGATATGGTCCGAACGGAACAGCGATTATTGTAGAAACTTTGACAGACAATAGAAATCGTACAGCATCTAATGTTCGTAACGCGTTTACAAAAGGCAATGGCAATATCGGAACATCCGGCTGTGTTTCTTTCATGTTTGATAAAAAAGGTCAAATCATTGTGGATAAAGAAGAATGTGAACTTGATGCAGATGATTTAATGATGACCGCCTTAGATGCAGGTGCAGAGGATTTTGTGGAAGAAGAAGATAGTTTTGAAATCTTAACAGACCCTGATTCATTTAGTGAAGTTCGTCTTGCATTAGAGGAAGCAGGAATACCAATGGTGAATGCAGAAGTAACCATGATTCCACAAACATATGTTGAATTAACAGATGAGAAGGATATTAAAAATATTCAAAAAACGTTAGACCTGTTGGAAGAAGATGACGATGTTCAGGAAGTTTATCACAACTGGGATGAATAGACAGATGGAGGAAAGGCAAGATGAGCGATTATAGAATTGAAACAAAATGTATTCAATCAGGATACACTCCAAAAAATGGGGAACCAAGAGTAATTCCAATATATCAAAGCACTACTTTCAAGTATGAAAACAGCGATGCTATGGGAAAACTCTTTGATTTGGAGGATTCTGGATATTTCTATACCAGACTTCAGAATCCGACTAACGATGCAGTGGCAGCAAAAATTTGCGACATGGAAGGCGGGGTTGCCGCAATGCTCACCTCTTCCGGTCAGGCAGCAAACTTCTATGCAATTATAAACATTGCTGAAGCAGGAGACCATATCGTATGTTCTTCAGCCGTATATGGAGGTACATATAATTTATACGCACACACAATTCGCAAAATGGGAATTAGTGCAACTTTTGTTGATCCAGACTGTTCCGAAGAGGAATTAAGTGCAGCATTCCAAGATAATACAAAGGCTGTTGTGGGGGAAACAATTGCAAATCCAGGACTCAATGTGCTTGATATAGAAAAATTTGCAAAGGTAGCTCATGCACATGGTGTTCCACTTATTATTGATAATACATTTGCAACGCCAATCAACTGTAGACCTTTTGAATGGGGAGCAGATATTGTTACACATTCAACTACCAAATATATGGACGGTCATGCTACAGCAGTTGGCGGATGTATTGTAGATAGCGGTAATTTTGACTGGGATGCACATGCAGACAAATTCCCAGGACTTACAACTCCGGATGAAACTTATCACGGACTTGTATATACAGAACGTTTTGGTAAGGGCGCTTACATAACAAAGGCAACTTCACAGATGATGAGAGACTTAGGTTCTATCCAGTCTCCACAAAATGCGTTCTTGCTTAATATTGGTCTTGAAACCTTGCATCTTAGAATGCCAAGACACTGTGAGAATGCAGTAAATGCAGCAAAATTCTTACAGTCCCACGAAAAGATTTCTTGGGTAAATTGTCCGTCCCTAGAAGGAGACAAATACTATGATTTAGCACAGAAATATATGCCAAATGGAACCTGTGGCGTTATTACATTTGGTGTAAAAGGTGGAAGAGATGCCTGCGTGAAAATGATGGATGCACTTAAGATGATTGCAATTGTAACTCACGTTGCAGATTCCAGAAGTTGTGTGCTTCATCCGGCTAGTCATACTCATCGTCAGATGAACGAGCAGGAATTGTTAGAAGCAGGTGTACAACCGGATTTGATTCGTTTCAGTGTAGGTACTGAAAATATTGAAGATATTATTGATGACTTAAAACAAGCATTAGAATGTGTTTAGGTGATAATATAAACTCCGTGTCGATGGCGCGGAGTTTTTTGTGTGATTAAATCACTAATATTTCTTAGATTAGTTGGCATACTACAAATATAAATTCTAGATAAGGGAGTATGTAGTTATGGATAATCAACAACAAGAAGAAATAAAAGAAACAGGGACCATTGAATTAGAGAACTGTAGCAAAAAACATAAAATCAAAGTATTTACAATTATTGGCGAGATAGAAGGACACGATGTAGCATCAAATAATACCAAATCCACAAAATATGATCATCTATTGCCGCAATTAGCTGAATTGGAAGAAAATTCAGAAATTGATGGTGCTTTATTTTTGTTGAATACACTTGGTGGCGATGTTGAGGCGGGATTGGCAATCGCTGAAATGATTGCCTCATTAAGCAAACCAACAGTTTCTTTAGTGCTTGGTGGTAGTCATTCTATAGGTGGTCCATTGGCTGTAGCAACACAATATTCATTTATTGTTCCAAGTGGAACCATGGTCATACATCCGGTGCGCTCGAATGGTATGTTTATTGGCGTGCAACAAAGTTTAATGAACATGATAAAAACCCAAGACCGTATTACTAGATTTATTTCTACACATTCTAAGATTTCACAAAAACGTGTAGAAGAGTTAATGCTAAATCCAACTGAACTTGTAAAAGATGTAGGGACTATGCTGGAAGGTGAAGAAGCAGTGAAAGAAGGGTTGATTGATGAAGTAGGCGGAATTAAAGAAGCACTTCAAAAATTGCATGATTTAATAAACAAAGTTGATGACACAAGTTTCCAATAATGTTATAATAGTATGGTTAAGAGACAAGGGGGATACTCATGGCATCGACAAAAAAAAGAAAAAGCACAAAAAGTACAAAAAGCACAAAGAATACAAAAGAGAATAAACAAAATTTTATGCGCGACGAAATCACCATCTTAGTATCTTTAGCAGTCTGTATCTTTGCAATGATTTCGCACTTTGGTATAGGCGGATTCATTGGAGATGGCTTGTCTGCATTTTTATTTGGTGTATTTGGTTTTATGGCATATATTGTTCCGATATTAGTATTTATAGGTATTACGTTTGTTTTATCCAACAAAGGTAACACACATGCATACTTTAAAGCAGGTTCCTGTTTGGTTGTTTTCCTTATGTGTTGCACATTATTTCAATTAATTATTAATGGATACGATGCTAACACCACATTAAAAGATATTTACATTATGTGTAGCATGCACAAGGATGGTGGTGGATGGTTAGGAGGTTTACTTGTAAATCTCTTGTGGCCAGCACTTGACGTTGGTACATATATCGTTGTTGTTGTTTTGTTTATTATTTCATTTGTTCTTCTAACAGGCAAATCTTTTGTTGGCATGGTTAAAACAGAGGGCGAAAAAGTATATCAAACAGCAAAAGAGGATGCAAAACGAAGAAGAGAGATTGTTGAAAAACAACGCGCGAAGAAACAGGAAGAGAAGGAACACGAGGTAAAACGAGTAGATAAGGTTGTTTCCGGTGTTTCCTTTAATACAACACTTGATAAGGCTGCTCCAGCTGTGGATGACATGCACGAGATTGAACCGCCTGCTGGTTCGCAAGAAACATTGTTTGCACCTGAAAAACCGGCGGAACTTGTAATTGACAGAGCTACACCTGTTGCAGAAGAGGAAGATTTTGTAGAACCCGAAAAAGAGGAACCAACTACACGTAAAAGAAGAAGCACGATTGAAAGTCGTGAAAACGCCGCGACAGAGGCAGAAAATGTAGAAAAAGAAATAAAGAAAAATGTAGAGAAGCCGAAAAAGGCTTATAAGTTTCCGCCTATGAATTTATTGACAAGAGGGAAAGCAACAGGCGGGGATTCGGATGCATATTTAAGAGAGACAGCGCGCAAGTTGGAACAAACCTTACAGACGTTTCATGTGAATGCAACAGTGACAAACGTAAGTTGTGGTCCTGCGGTGACTCGATTTGAACTCCAACCGGAAATGGGAGTCAAGGTTAGTAAGATAGTAAGTCTTGCGGACGATATTAAACTAAATCTTGCGGCTTCTGATATTCGAATTGAAGCACCAATCCCAGGTAAGGCGGCGGTTGGAATTGAAGTTCCGAACAAGGAAAATACAGCCGTTATGCTTCGCGATTTGCTCGAATCAAGCGAATTCAAAACGCATCCTTCCAAGATAGCATTTGCGGCAGGACGAGATATCGCAGGAAAGGTTGTAGTGGCAGATATTGGAAAGATGCCTCATGTTTTAATTGCAGGCGCTACCGGTTCCGGTAAATCCGTTTGTATTAATACTCTTATTATGAGTATTTTATATAAGGCCAGTCCGGAAGAAGTCAAGATGATTATGATTGACCCGAAGGTGGTCGAGCTTAAAGTATATAATGGAATTCCACATTTATTAATTCCAGTTGTGACAGATCCTAAAAAAGCAGCCGGTGCGTTAAATTGGGCTGTGGCGGAGATGACGAGACGTTATCAATTGTTTGCAGATTATAATGTACGTGATTTGAAAGGATATAATGCAAAGGTTGAATCTGTGCAAGATATTGAGACGCAAGAGGAGAAGCCACAAAAGTTACCTCAGATTGTAATTATCGTTGACGAGCTTGCGGATTTGATGATGGTTGCCCCGGGCGAAGTAGAGGATGCAATCTGCCGTTTGGCACAGCTTGCGAGAGCATGTGGTATTCACCTAGTGGTGGCAACACAACGACCATCTGTTAATGTTATTACTGGTCTTATCAAGGCAAATATGCCTTCAAGAATTGCATTTGCAGTGTCATCAGGTGTGGATTCGAGAACCATCATTGACATGAATGGTGCGGAAAAATTACTGGGTAAAGGTGATATGTTGTTTTATCCGTCTGGTTATCCGAAACCGGTACGTGTGCAAGGTTCATTTGTAGCTGACCAAGAGGTTCAAGCGGTTGTTGATTATTTGGTAAGCAATGGTGACGGTGCACAATATAATGATGATATAACGAATCATATTAATTCTGCAAATACAAATACAGGTGGTGGATTTGCAGATGGCGGTGCTGATGATAGAGATGAATATTTTATCTATGCAGGTCAATTTGTGATTGAAAGTGACAAAGGTTCCATTGGAATGTTGCAGAGAAAGTTTAAAATTGGATTTAATCGAGCGGCTAGAATCATGGACCAACTTGCGGAAGCGGGTGTAGTAGGACCTGAAGAAGGAACAAAACCAAGAAAAGTATTAATGTCAATGGAACAATTTGAAGAATACATTGATGAGTATGTATAACTTATAGATTAATCAAACACGGAGGAAGAAAAATGAAAACAGATATCCAAATAGCACAAGAGGCAGTGATGAAGCCAATAAAAGAGGTAGCAGCGAGCATAGGTATTAAGGAAGATGATTTGGAGTTATACGGCAAGTATAAAGCAAAATTATCCGATGATTTATGGGAGGATATCAAAGAACGACCAAACGGCAAACTTGTTCTTGTGACAGCAATTAATCCAACACCGGCAGGGGAAGGAAAAACAACAACCTCTGTTGGATTAGGACAGGCAATGGCGAAATTAAATAAAAAAGCAATTATTGCTCTGCGTGAACCGTCTTTAGGACCATGTTTTGGCGTGAAGGGCGGAGCGGCTGGTGGAGGATATGCCCAAGTAGTTCCAATGGAGGACTTAAACCTTCACTTCACAGGAGATTTCCATGCAATTACATCGGCAAACAACTTGTTAGCAGCAATGCTTGATAATCATATCCAACAAGGAAACGAACTACAAATCGATCCAAGACAGATTGTATGGAAACGATGCCTTGATATGAATGACCGTGTGCTACGAAATGTGTTTGTTGGTCTTGGTAATAAGATGGATGGAATGGTTCGTGAAGACCATTTTGTAATTACAGTAGCATCTGAAATCATGGCGATTCTTTGTCTTGCAAATGACATTAATGATTTGAAAGCACGTTTAGGAAAGATTGTAGTTGCATATAATTTTGCAGGAGAACCTGTAACAGCAGAACAGTTACATGCAACAGGTGCTATGACTGCACTTCTTAAGGACGCAATCAAACCAAACCTTATTCAGACATTGGAGCATACACCGGCTTTAGTACACGGTGGACCATTTGCAAACATCGCACACGGCTGTAACAGTGTAATTGCCACGAAGATGGCGTTGAAATTAGCTGATATTACAATTACAGAGGCCGGATTTGGAGCAGACCTTGGTGCCGAAAAATTCATGGATATTAAATGTAGAATGAGTGGATTAAAACCAGATGCAGTTGTTTTGGTTGCTACCGTTCGTGCATTAAAATATAACGGTGGTGTAGCTAAAAAAGACTTGAACGAAGAAAACCTAGAGGCACTTGCAAAAGGTATTGTTAACTTAGAAAAACACATTGAAAATGTACAAAAATATGGCGTTCCGGTAGTCGTTACATTAAACTCATTTATTACAGATACAGAAGCGGAGTATGAATTTATCCGTAACTTCTGCGAAGAAAGAGGATGTGAATTTGCACTTTCTGAAGTATGGGCAAAAGGCGGCGAAGGCGGAGTTGCTTTGGCAGAAAAGGTACTCCATACATTAGAAACAAAAGAAAGCAATTTTAAGCCGATTTATGAAGATGAACTTTCTTTAAAAGAAAAAATTGAGACTATTGCGAAAGAAATCTATGGTGCGGACGGTGTTGAATTTGCGCCTGCAGCAGATAAGCAATTAGCTAAGATTACAGACATGGGATATGGAAATTTACCAATCTGTATGGCTAAAAATCAATATTCATTGTCTGATGACGCAACATTACTTGGAAGACCAACGAACTTTAAGATTCATATCAGAGAAGTATATGTAAATGCCGGCGCGGGATTTGTTGTTGCTCTTACAGGCGCAATTATGACGATGCCTGGACTTCCAAAAGTACCTGCAGCGAATGGTATTGATGTTAATGAAGACGGTGTAATTACCGGATTATTCTAGGAGAAAAGAATTGCTATGGCACAATTAATTGATGGAAAACTTATTTCAACGCAGATAAAAGATGAATTAAAGGCAGAGGTTGCTGAATTAAAAGCGAAGGGGGTAACACCTTGCCTTGCAGTCATTCAAGTTGGAAACGACCCGGCTTCGTGTGTTTATGTAAATAACAAAAAGAAAGCCTGTGCTTATATTGGCATTGAATCACTTTCGTATGAATTGGATGAACACATTACTCAAGAAGAACTGCTTACAATTATTGATGAATTGAATCATAACGAGATGGTAAATGGTATTCTTGTACAGCTTCCTTTGCCAAAACATATTGATGAAAATACGGTCATTCATGCAATTGCTCCTGAAAAGGATGTAGACGGTTTTCATCCGGAAACAGTAGGGAATATGTGTATTGGAAGCAAAGGATTTCTTCCATGTACACCGGCAGGTGTCATTCAATTGCTAAAGCGTTCAAATATTCAAATCGAAGGTAAGGAATGTGTTGTGATTGGCAGAAGTAACATTGTTGGAAAACCTATGGCAATGTTATTACTTCGAGAAAATGGAACGGTAACCATTACACATTCCAGAACGAAGGATTTAAAAGAGATAACAAAACGCGCAGATATTCTTGTTGCGGCAATTGGAAAACCGAAATTTGTAACTGCTGAGTATGTAAAAGAAGGTGCTGTAGTTATTGATGTAGGTATCCATCGAAATGAGAACAACAAACTCTGTGGGGATGTGGATTTTGATGATGTCATTGGAAAGGTAAGCGCCATCACACCGGTACCGGGTGGAGTTGGACCAATGACAATTGCCATGCTTATGAACAACTGTGTGGAAACTGTGCGACAATAGTATAAAAGACATTGAATTTTCATGCAAATAAGAGTATGATAGAACAAATGAAAATAATGTGATCGGAGGCATATCATGTATCAAATTAAAAGAGCGGAAATGTTGGCAAACAATATCTATCTTATGGATGTTGAAGCGCCAAGAGTAGCAAAACACTGTGAACCAGGACAATTCGTAATTGTAAAAATTGATGAAAAGGGAGAGAGAGTTCCTCTTACAATCTGTGATTACGATAGAGAAGCTGGAACAGTAACGATTGTTTTACAAACAATTGGAGCATCAACAGAAAAAATGGCACATTTAAAAGAAGGAGATTATTTCAGAGACTTTGTTGGTCCTTTAGGATGTGCTTCAGAATTTGTAAATGAAGATCTTGAAGAATTAAAGAAGAAAAACATTCTTTTTGTAGCCGGTGGTGTTGGAGCAGCTCCGGTTTATCCACAGGTAAAATGGTTACATAATCATGGGGTAAAAGCGGATGTTATCGTTGGTTCTAAAACAAAAGATTTATTAATCTTAGAAGAAGAAATGAAGGCTGTATCTGGAAATTATTATCCATGTACAGATGATGGCTCTTATGGACATGCCGGCATGGTGACTTCAAAGATTGAACAGTTGGTAAATGAAGAAGGTAAAAAATACGACCTTTGCGTTGCAATAGGACCAATGATTATGATGAAATTTGTATGTCTTACAACAAAGAAATTGGAAATTCCTAC
Source organism: Faecalimonas sp. (assembly GCA_045649385.1). GTDB lineage: Bacteria > Bacillota > Clostridia > Lachnospirales > Lachnospiraceae > Faecalimonas. The sequence goes on from JAZRPT010000053.1 coordinate 28,224, forward strand.
AATTGTAAGTATGAATCCAATCATGGTTGACGGAACCGGTATGTGTGGAGCATGTCGTTTGCAAGTGGGTGATGAAGTCAAATTCGCCTGTGTTGACGGACCGGAATTTGATGGCCATTTGGTAGATTTTGACCAGGCAATGAAGAGACAACAAATGTACAAGACAAAAGAAGGTCGTGCATTGTTGAAAGTTCAAGAAGGTGATACACATCATGGTGGATGTGGACATTGTGGAGGTGACGAATAATGGCTGATGTATTAAAGAAAGTTCCTGTAAGAGAACAGGACCCAAAGGTACGTGCAACAAACTTTGAAGAAGTGTGTTACGGATATAATAAAGAAGAAGCAATGGAAGAAGCTTCCAGATGTATCGGTTGTAAAAATGCAAAATGTGTGCAAGGATGTCCGGTAGCGATTGATATTCCGGGATTCATCGGTAAAGTAAAAACTGGTGAATTTGAGGAAGCATATAAAATCATTGGTAAGTCATCTGCCCTACCTGCAGTTTGTGGTCGTGTATGTCCACAAGAATCTCAGTGTGAAGGTAAATGTATCCGAGGACTCAAAGGAGAACCTGTATCCATCGGTAAATTAGAAAGATTCGTTGCAGACTATGCGTTGGAAAATGATATCAAACCGGAAAAAGCAGAAAGCACAAACGGCCATAAAGTGGCTGTTATCGGTTCGGGTCCTGCAGGTCTTACCTGTGCAGGCGACCTTGCAAAAATGGGATATGAAGTAACCGTATTTGAAGCATTACATGAACTTGGCGGTGTGCTGGTGTATGGTATTCCGGAATTCCGTTTACCAAAACAGAAAGTTGTTGCTAAAGAAATTGATAAAGTAAAAGAACTTGGCGTTAAGTTTGAAACTAATGTTGTAATTGGTAAGTCAACAACCATTGACCAATTAATCGAAGATGAAGGCTTTGAGGCTGTGTTTATCGGTTCGGGTGCAGGACTTCCAAAATTTATGGGAATTCCTGGTGAAAATGCAAACGGTGTATTCTCAGCAAACGAATATTTGACAAGAAACAACCTGATGAAAGCCTTTGATGAGTCTTATGACACACCAATTGCTGCCGGTACAAAAGTAGCTGTTA
>JAZRPT010000054.1:0-5851 GCA_045649385.1 Faecalimonas sp.
TGCATCTGGGTTAACAAAAGCTTGCTTATGGAAGCACGTATCAATGGAGAGGATTGTGGCAACATCGTGTTGGGAGATTTGTATAAGGACAGAACGATGTTAGGAATACATCCGGGTAGTAGCCCTATGAAGATTTATTCCTACGAAGAAAAAGAAGAGTGGACGAATCCAGATGTCACAGGGAATTTGCGTCATTTGACATTGGACGATTTTGGTATTCCAGCAGGTGATATTTCGGCAGAAGCAGGAAAGACAACTACAGTTGCGGCAACGACCAGTCCTGTAGAGAGCTTTATGAATACAACTATGACAATGAAGGTTGTAAATACTGCAGGAAACTCTCATATTCACTATGCAACACTTACGAGTAATTATGAGCAAGGAATTCGTTTTGAAATACAAAATGAATCCATCAAACTTTCGGTCGTTGGTAGAGACGGAAGCGAAATGATAAATGGAAATCTTGCTGTGGCAGAAGGGTTGCTTGCCCAAGGAGAAGAGTACACTTTGGGTATTCAGTTATCAAGGGTTGTGAATGGCACCGACACTCTGAATAATGATGCGCTTTTGAAAGTTTTTATCAATGGCACGGAAGTATTTTTAGAGGGAACTTCACAGTCAGCTGTGCTGGCAGATATGGCGGATGATCTTGGAAATAGTATAGCGATTGTGTCAAACCCTAGTGCAAGCGCAGAAACTGGGGCAACGATTACAGTTAGCAATCCACAACAGGAAGCCACACAGTTTGAAGAATTTACTGGTGTAATGGAAGGTGTGTATAGCGGGAAGGAGTCTACTTCTCTGCAAGCAGGTAAGAATTGGACTGATATAACATTGGATGGCAAGATGTTTACCACAAATGTGAGATTCAACTCCAAACATTCCCAATTGTTCTACGGTGGCTCTACATCTAGTAGTTGGGTGGCGCTTCGAATAGGAACCATGCAACCGAGTTCGCAATATCCACAAGATACTGTATTTACAGTGGTGTACCCTACCGCACCATTTAGATTTACAAGAATCATCGATGCAGGTGTTGCGGGAGTACAACTGAAAAACAATACCTTTAAGCTTGGGATTTCTACGAGAGTAGTGGATGCAAATGGAGATGACATTTTCGATGATTTAGAAATCGGAATTTGGTTCAATGATAAATTATATAATAATTCTTATATTTATTTGACAAGTACAGAGGATTCAGAAGGAAACTATAGAGCAGCAAAAGATCTCTTGCAACCAAGTATGTCTGTTTACTGTGAAAGTGAGGCAGGCAAAGTTGTTCTGGGTGATGTAATAGCGCAAGGCTCTGTGGAGCAGTGTGTTGATACACAGGGATTCTATTTTGCAGACAGTGACACGACAGTATCTGTCAAGGATAGCCAGGGTGTGACTACCACCTATGAGCATTTAGCTACATTGTCAAAGCCAGGAAATTATGAAGTAACATATACAGATGGGAATAGTACCTTTACAGATTCGGTTTTCCTTTATGCTTATAACGATGTTACCGAAGACGGAAAAGTAAATATTAAGGATTTGGTTGCATGGAAACGCTATATGGCAGACGATAGAGTAATTGGAGATGCTGCCATGAAGGGTATTCGTATGGAAGATGCTGCAGACTTTGATGAAGCGGCATATTACGAAACGTTGGTCGATGTCTTACTTGAATCGCATGTGAAAGCGAAAGAAATTTCAGATTCTGTGATTGGGCAAACAGGAGCAGGCACTTATATTACCAGTCTTGGAGTGTCTCAGGATGGAACCTCTGTTATCGGAATTTCTGACAAACAAGATGTACCGTATAATACCGACACATCGAAATTTGTAGATTCTGGTTTGGACTTTGTTTTGGATTTTGACACAGAACGCGATATTAATGTCTTACAGCTTACAGATACACAGATTATGCCGACTGACATTACGAAAAAAGGAATGGAATATGTAGAAGACTGGGAAGGAAATATAAAAAATGAATTAGATGTTTTGATAAGTCAGAATAAACCTGATTTGATTTTGCTTACAGGCGACATTACATATGGAAGATTTGATGACGAAGAATGTACTATGTTTAAGGCAATAGTAGAACTGCTAGAATCATATAAGATTCCATGGGCGCCGGTTTTAGGAAACCATGATCAAGAATCTCCTTTAGGAACTGAGTGGATATGCGAACAATTTATGAATGCGCCATATTGCTTGTTTAATCGCAGAAGTGAGATTGGAGGTAATGGAAACTATTCTATTGGCCTTGCAATCAATGGAACCCTTAAGAGGAGTATCTTTATGCTAGATAGTAGAACTTGCATGGGTGCACTTGCTGAAGAACTGGAATCTGGCGTAGCAAATCAATATGCTGGATTTACAGATGAACAGATAGGGTGGTATCGTACTGTAGCTGCAAGGGTAGATGCATGTGCAAACGAAAAAATAAATTCGTTGATGTGTTTCCATCTTCTAGCTTCGGAAATGGCTACCGCATCTATGGAAAAAGGCTATCAGTTAGCAGTAGATAACAATGCAAACGCACAATATGATCTTGGTGCAACACCAAATGAAAATGGTGATTTTGGATTTAAATACTCTAGGCTTACTGGCGCGAATATAAGTATGGGAGATTATATTTATTCATACTTGCAGGCAGCAGGAACAGATGGTGTATTTGTAGGACATCAGCATAAATGTTCATTGAGTATCGAGTGGAAAGATATTAGATGGACGTTTGGTTTAAAAACATCCGGATACGAACAAAATGCAGGTCAGACAGGAGGCACTTTAATTACAATTAAACCGGATACCACATTTAAAGTGGAACATAAAGTAATTACAGATCGAACTGTAAATTAATTATAATTAGCGAACTATAGAGAGTGTAATAAAAGGGTAATCAAACTTGCGAAAAGAATTGAAAGTTTGATTACCCTGTAATCAACTAGCATGATGGCGAGGAGGAAGAAGTATGAAATTAACATTTTTGGGTGCAGGAAGTACGGTGTTTGCAAGAAATGTTATTGGTGACTGCATGTGTTCAGAGGCATTGAGGGACAGCACATTTGCACTTTATGATATTGATGCGGAAAGACTGAAACAGAGTTTTGTAATTATAGACAAAATGAGAACAGAGATGGGTGGATTTGGAACCATAGAATGTTATTGTGGTGCAGACAACAGAAAAGATGCGCTTAGAGATGCGGATTTTGTTGTAAATGCTATCCAAGTCGGAGGATATGAACCGTCTACTGTGATTGATTTTGAAATACCAAAGAAATATGGTCTCAGACAGACGATAGGAGATACTTTAGGAATTGGAGGGATTATGCGTGCCCTTCGCACAATTCCAGTACTAGAAGAATTTGCTCGTGATATGGAAGAAGTTTGTCCAAATGCTTTATTTATGAATTACACGAATCCAATGGCAATTTTGACTGGGTATATGCAGAAACACACAAAGATTAAAACGATTGGTCTATGCCATAGCGTGCAAGTATGCGCTAAAACATTGGTGGCTGTAACAGGTATGGATGAGAAAGTATTGGAGGAGCATAAGGAACTGATTGCTGGTATTAACCATATGGCATGGTTGCTTAAGTTTGAAGATAAAAATGGTAAAGATTTATACCCAGAAATAAAAGCAAAAGTTCCAGAACTACTTGCAAAAAAAGACCAACACGATAAAGTTCGTTTGGATTATATTAACAATTTTGGGTATTACTGTACAGAATCTAGCGAGCATAATGCAGAGTACAGTATGTTTTATATAAAATCAAAATATCCGGAACTTATCGATAAATACAACATTCCACTGGATGAATATCCAAGAAGATGCGTAGACCAGATTGAAAGTTGGAAGAAGGAATATACGGAGCTTTTGGCAGGTGGTGTAAAAAAACATGAACGTTCACACGAGTATGCATCTAGAATTATGGAAGCAATTGTGACAAATACACCGTTTCAAATTGGTGGAAATGTATTGAACACAGGTCACTTAATTAAGAATTTGCCGGAGGAAGCAATTGTTGAAGTTCCTTGTCTTGTGGATGGAACAGGAATTCATCCATGTTATGTGGGTTCGCTTCCTGTTCAATGTGCAGTAATGAATATGACGAATATTGGGCCACAACTTCTTACAATTGAAGCTGCAAAAACACACAAAAAAGAGCATGTGTATCAAGCAGCAATGATGGACCCACATACAGGTAGCGAGTTAGATATCGAAAGCATCAAATCAATGGTTGATGAACTTTTAGAAGCGCACAAAGAATTTTTACCGGAATATAAATAGACAGGAGAAAACAGATGTTTCCGATTAAATTTATAAATGCAGGTTTCCAATATTCCACTACAGAAAAGCACGTACCAGCACCATATTTTCGTAGGAATTTTGAACTGCAAAAAGAGATAAAGTCAGCAAAAATTTTAATTTGCGGACTTGGTTTTTATGAGCTACATGTGAATGGTCAAAATATTACTAAAGGATATTTGGCGCCTTATCGGAGCAATCATGACCATTACATTTATTACGATGAATATGATATAAAGGAATATATCCAGAAGGGTAACAATGTAGCAGCCATGATTTTAGGAAATGGCATGCAGAATGCAATGGGTGGTGCTGTTTGGGATTTTCAAAAAGCACCTTGGCGCTCTTCACCACAAGTGAGTTTTGAAATCTGTTTGGAATACATGGACGGAGAAATAGAAAAAATTGTTTCTGATGAGCAGACCAAGACCAAATCTTCCCCAATTTTATTTGATGATTTGCTTTTGGGTGAGGAATATGACGCTCGTCGTGAAATTGCAGGTTGGGATAGCCCGACTCTTGATGATTGTGATTGGGAATCGGCTATACCCGTTAAAGCATCTCGGGGTACACCGAGACTTGCAGATGTTGAGCCACTGGTGGTTAGAAATGAACGAAAACCAGTAGCTATCATGGCATATGAAGACGGTTATATTTATGATTTTGGAATCAATACAGCTGGTCTTTGCAGAATGCAATTAGAACACGCAGAGGTAGGGCAAAAGATTTGGATGGTTCATTTTGAAACGATGAGGGATGGAAAACCACACTTAGATGGTATTCGTTTTCCGTATTATGAACATCCGGATTCATTTCAAGAAATCACATATTATAGTGCAGGGAAGGAAGTAGAAACATATACTCCACATTTTACATATTGTGGTTTCCGTTATGTATACATAAAAGGGGTTACGGCAGCGCAGGCTACAGAAACATTACTTACTTGTTTAGAAATCAGTTCAGATTTAAAACAGAGGGGAATGTTCCACTGTAGTGATGAAATAACTAATTGTATTCAGGAAGCAACAATACAAACAAATTATTCGAATTTTCATTATTTCCCTACGGATTGCCCGCAACGTGAAAAGAATGGATGGACGTGCGATGTGGCGAATTCAGCAGAGCAAATGATTCTAAATCTCACAGCAGAGAAGAGCCTTGCGGAGTGGATGAGGAATGTATATAAAGCCATGAATGAGAAGGGTGAGATACCAGGCATCGTTCCGACCGGTGATTGGGGATATGAATGGGGCAATGGTCCGGGATGGGATCAGGTGCTTGTAGCAGTTCCTTATACCATTTTTAAGTACAGAGGCGATCAGGCAGTACTAGAAGAACTGGCATTACCATTGATGCGATATTTGACACATCTTTATATGTCATTGGATGAGAATGATTTGATAGAGATTGGATTAGGAGATTACAATCAGGCAAAACGAGTTGCTTGCGATTGTGAAACTCCTATTGTTGTGACTGACACGATTATGACGAAAGCGATTGCAGAGTGTGCGTCAGAGATTTATGATATTCTTGGAATGAACGAACAAAAGA
>JAZRPT010000055.1:0-15213 GCA_045649385.1 Faecalimonas sp.
ATTGGAAGATACAGATGCTGTGTTTGATGCAACATTTATGGATGCAAATGGAAATGGTATCTTGTCTGGATGGTATGTAAACGACTGTACTACAGGTGATTATCTTGATGTAAAAAATGATAATGGGAATATGGTACTTACAATGACAAAAGGCGAAACAGCCGTATATTCAGATTCTGATATGGCATCTGCATCGTCAATTGTAATGACGGTAGAAGAAGGCAAAGAATATGCTATTTCTATGCAGGTTAAAGGTACAGGAGTGGCAATTATCACAGGATATTACTTCAACGATGAAGGAAGCCAGTGGTTTGCAAGTAGTGGTATCGAATTAAATGATTCATGGCAGACATTGTCCGGTAATGTGACTATTCCGGCAGGCTATGATAAAATTCAAGTTCGTATTGTATATCGTGCAAATGCCGGAAAAACAATGTATTTGGATGATGTAAGTGTTAATCAGCGTGGATATACTTCACTAGATGGGTGGAATGGAATAGGCTTTGCTGATCAAAATCAAGCAAATATTAATGACATTGTTTTAGAATCAGAAGGATGTAATGATGTGGGAAGTGTACATATTGTTCGCGATTGGAGCCAAGCAGGTACTGAAACTGATGTCAAGATTGCACAAATGGTTAACTTTGAGCAAGGGAAAAAATATGTTTTCAAAGCAAATATAAAAGGTCTTGTTCGTAACGAGATTGATTGGCTGGAAGGATTATATATTCAGATTCCAAATAACACATTTATATGGGATAAGAATAACGCAGCTGAGAAATATACTTTTGACAATAACACCTCATATGCAGATTGGACTGAATTTACAGCACAGTTTACAGCAGGAGCGACAGGTGAACAATGGCTATATATTGGAGTGGGAATATATGGTACCGCAAATGTATATCTTGATAATATTTGCGTATACAAAGTGGAGGATTCAAACCAAACAAACCTAATTTCCAATAGTAACTTTGGTCAAGAAGGCGGTCCACAACTTATCTCTAATGGAGATATGGAAGAATTTTCTGTATACTCACTTCCTACAGACGACTGGACCTTAGAAAATGGTTCTGTAAAGGCTGTTGATACAAGAACATATGGTGCAAATGCAGTGAAGTTAACAGCAACTTCAGGTGATGCATATATGTATGCAAAGAAAATAGGTACAACAAGTGGCACTAAGAACTCAGTTCGTATTTATGGAAGTTTCCTAAAAGGGGAAAGAGCACTCGCGAAATTAATTTGTACAGCGCATAATGGCGAAGTAACAGAGTATGTACTTGATTCTGCTAATCCTAAGAATACAGAAACTTATGTGGAAGCAGGAGAATGGGTATTATTTAGCAGAACAGTTGTCTTGGCAGAAGGAACGACAGTTCAAGCTGCATATGGAGCAATGGCTGGAACAAGTGTTACTTTCGATAACCTCGGTATGGAGATTGTTGCTGATCTTCTTTTGGGTGATTCAACTGCAGATGGTGTCAGAAGTAGTAAAGACCTTATCAGATTAAAGAAATTCTTAAAGGATGAAGATATATATTTGGCAAAACATGTTTCAGATATTGATCAAGATGGTTCTATTGAGGAAGAGGATGCGCCAAATATGCGTAAATTGTTTGCTGATTTAGATTAATAACAAAGAGGAGATATCCGGAAATGAAGAAAGCAAAGTGGATATGGAAATATGGAGAATATGAAATATATCATCACAAGATTTTAATGTGCAGACGTCAGGAAATGGGATGTGATTATCCGGAAACGTTGTGGAGAATTGCACCAAATGAAGTAAGTGTAAAGTTTAAAACGAAAATGAAAGCACTAACTGATACGAAACTGACAATTGTTACACATTCAAATGGGATGGCATATTTCGGTGACAAAAAATATCCAGTAAATAGGGAATTATTTGTTTCGGCGGGAGAGTATGAGGTTGTGGTCATGCTCTACGACTTGAAAACTTTTGCTAGTTTTTTCATCGATAGTGAATACTTAAAAACGGATGAAAGTTGGATGGATATCTCCTATGAATGCTCGCCTACACCGGCGGCGTGCGAACCGGCATTTTACAGACCGGATGATAATCCGGCTGTATTCCCGTTTGCTTATCAAGAACTCAAGCCGATATCTGTAATAGAAGTAGGTGACGGATTGCTCTATGAGTTTGACAAGGAATATTTCGGACCGGTTACACTTTTGGAGTATCCATCAAACGAAAACATTCGTTTGACATACGGAGAAACTAAAGAAGAGGCACTAGATTATCCAGAAGCACTTATATGGGAGGAACTGGGAGGCGATTTTGATGCAATTCGTCCAAGCAGAGCCTTTCGTTATATACATACATGGAGTGAATCGAAACAACCGGTTCGAATTCAAGCATCATATGAATATTTACCAATAGAAGATATTGCGACCTTTCGTTGTGAAGACGAGATGATTAATAAAATTTGGGACGTGTGTTCATATACGTTTCATTTGAACTCCAGAGAAGTCTACTTGGATGGAATCAAACGTGATCGTTGGTGTTGGTCAGGTGATGCATATCAAAGTTTTATGGCAAATTTTTATCTATATTTTGAACCGCAGATTGTAAAAAGGACAATATTGGCATTGCTCGGCAAGCAACCATATTTTACACATATAAATACAATTAACGATTATTCTTCTTATTTAATTGCATCTGTTTGGGATTATTACTATGCGACAGGAGATGCTGAGTTTGTTAAGAGAGTGTGGGGAAATTTAAAGAGCTTGTATCTATTTATGACATCACGCTTAGACGAAAAGGGATATATAGTGAAGCGAGAAGGAGACTGGATTTTTATTGATTGGTCAGAAATGGACAAGGACGGTCTTCTCTGTGCGGAGCAGATATTGATGTGGAATGCTCATAAAGTAATGGGAAAACTTGCGACATTATTGAAAGAAGATGCTACTTCCTATGAAAAGTCCGCAAATGCCTTGCGTACCAACATCATGGCAGATTTTTGGGACGAGACAGAAGGACTGTTTTATGATTGTAAGGCGGATGGAAGTAAACAAATTACTCGTCATCCGAATATATTTGCTATTATGTATGATTTTGTATCAGATGAAATGACAAAGAGAATTGCAGAAAGTGTAATTTATAGTGAAAAATATGTAAAGATTACAACTCCATATTTCAAGTTGTATGAACTAATTGCAATATGTAAACTAGGTGATATTGTAAGAGTACAGGATTATATTCGTTTTTATTGGGGTGGTATGCTGGAAAAAGGAGCAACAACTGTATGGGAGAAATACGACCCAAAAGCAACTCAAGAAGAATCTCTTGCAATGTATGGAATGAAATACGGTACATCTCTTTGTCATGCATGGGGCAGTGGACCAATCTATTTATTAGGCAAATACTGTTGCGGAGTATCGCCTACCGATGCGGGGTATCGTACTTTTGAAGTAAAACCCCAGTTTGGAAATTATTGCGAGATGCACGCGACGGTTCCTGTAAAAGATGGCATTGTCCAGATGAATCTTCAAGATGGAAAACTGGAAGTAATGGCAACAATACCAGGTGGAACACTGGTATATGAAGGGAAAAGCCACGAATTACCACCGAATGAAAGGGTGGAAATTAAACTATGGTTAGGGTAGCGATTTAGATATAATTATTGAGAGGAAGATTAAAGTATGGATATATTACAATATATTGAAGAAAATTTGCCAAAAAGTATTTGTTATAATCCGGAAAGTTCCGGTACACTAATTGGATTACCATATCCATATATTATGCCATGCGCATCTGGCGGTTTTCAGGAAATGTATTATTGGGATACTTATTTTACACACAAAGGACTGATTGTCAGAGGCGATTTGGAACAGGTGCGAAACGACATTGATAACATGCGTTATCTGATTCGTCAATACGGTTTTATGCCAAATGGAAACCGCACCAACTATCTCTATGATTCACAACCTCCGTTTTTGTCTATGATGATGCGAGATTATTATGAGGTCACAAAGGATACGAAATGGCTTTCAGAAGCATATGAAGAGTTGAAAGTAGAATATGCGTTTTGGATGGAAAAGAGAAATAGTAAAATTATGCTAAATCATTATGATTGTATGCCACTTCCGGAAGAAATGAAAAGTTTTTCGGCGCAAGTTTTCAGAGAGCGAACAGGACTTTATGATGATTTGGATGATGAGCAAGCATCACGAGCAATGATTTCATCTGGTGAAAGTGGTTGGGATATGAATCCTAGAATGAAAGAAAAGACATATGAATTTGCACCAGCTGATTTGAATAGTCTTATGTATGCGTTGGAAGATAATCTTTGTTATTTTGCAAAAGAGCTCAACAAATTGGATGAAGAAGAAAAATGGGCAGAACTGCGTGAAAAGAGAGCAGACCTATGCAGAAGATATTTGAAAAATCAAGACGGATTGTTTATGGATTATAATTTTGTGGAAGACTTTCAAACAACGATTTTTAGTGCGGCATCTTTCTATCCGTTATACTGTGGAATGGCAACTATAGAAGAAGCAAAGTCAGCAAAAGAAGCCTTGCATCGTATAGAAACTGAGTATGGCATCCTTACTTGTGAAAAGAACGATGAGCTTGGAAATTACCAATGGGATTATCCGAATGGATGGGCACCAATGCACATGATGGTTGTTGGCGGTTTGTTGCGATATGGATATAAAGAAGATGCTTTGCGTATTGCAAAAAAATTCACGAATTTAATTGAACGATGCTATGAGCAAACCGGACATTTGTGGGAAAAATATAACATGTTGGAAGGAAGTGTGAATGTCCAAAATGAATATGAAATGCCAACTATGTTAGGGTGGACATTTGGCGTATATACTTGGATGCGCAATTTATTAGAAACTACGTATTAGAGGCGGTTTGTTTGAAAATGCTTGAAAAAAATGAATAATTGGGATAATATAATATTTAGATTGATAAAAGAGTAATCGATATGCGATTACTCTTTTATAATATAGAAAGAGGAAAAAACCATGGACATTATTCTAAAACTGACACAAGAACTAGAGGTACAAAGATGGCAAATAGAAGCCGCTGTACAATTGATTGATGAAGGGAACACGATTCCTTTTATTTCAAGATATCGTAAAGAAGTTACGGGTTCGCTGAATGACGAGCAACTTCGTAAATTGCATGAAAGACTGCAGTATTTACGTAACTTGGAAGAAAAGAAAGAACAAGTGCTTGCTACGATTGAGGAGCAAGGTAATCTGACAGAAGAATTGAAGGCTCAGATTCTTGCGGCAGAAACCCTAGTAGTAGTAGAGGATTTGTATCGCCCATATAGACCGAAGAGAAGAACGAGAGCAACCATTGCAAAGGAAAAGGGCTTAGAACCATTGGCGGCACTCATTATGCTTCAAAAATTGGACATGCCTTTGGAAGAAGCAGCTGCAGAATATATTTCGGAAGAAAAAGAAGTTGCCACAGCAGAAGAAGCAATTGAAGGAGCAAAGGACATTATTGCAGAACAGATTTCTGATGAAGCAGACTATCGTATCTATATCCGTGATTTAACAACTAAACAGGGAAAAATTATTTCTGTGGCAAAGGACCCGGAAGAGCAGTCTGTTTATGAAATGTACTACGAATTTGAAGAACCGATTACCAAACTTGCAGGACATCGTGTGCTTGCCCTTAATCGCGGTGAAAAAGAGAAATTTTTGACAGTGAAAGTGGAAGCACCAGAGGATAAGGTTTTGGGATATTTAGAGAAAAAGGTCATTGTTTCTGACAATCCATATACCACACCGGTATTAAAAGATGTGATTGCGGACAGTTATAAACGATTAATTGCACCGGCAATTGAACGTGAGATTCGAAATGATTTAACAGAAAAAGCAGAAGATGGTGCAATTGTAGTGTTTGGTAAGAACCTAGAACAACTCCTGATGCAACCACCAATCGTTGGACAGACTGTGCTTGGATGGGACCCGGCGTTCCGTACAGGCTGTAAGTTGGCGGTAGTAGATGCCACTGGAAAAGTGTTAGACACAACTGTTATCTACCCGACAGCACCGACCACACCACAAAAGATTGCGGCAGCAAAAGATACATTAAAGAAATTCATTCGTAAATACAACATTACATTGTTTTCAGTTGGAAATGGAACAGCATCTCGTGAGTCGGAACAGATTATCGTGGAACTGTTCAAAGAGATTCCGGAAAATGTGCAGTATATTATTACAAATGAAGCAGGGGCATCTGTTTATTCCGCAAGTAAACTCGCAACAGAAGAATTTCCTAATTTTGATGTGGGACAAAGAAGTGCGGCATCCATTGCCAGAAGATTGCAGGACCCGCTGGCAGAACTAGTTAAGATTGATCCGAAATCCATTGGTGTAGGACAATATCAGCACGACATGAATCAAAAGAAACTCAGCGAAGCACTTTCCGGTGTTGTAGAAGACTGTGTAAACAAAGTTGGTGTAGATTTGAACACGGCTTCTGCACCACTACTTGCATACATCTCCGGCATTTCCGGAACATTGGCAAAAAATATTGTAGCCTACCGTGAAGAAAACGGAAGCTTTACAGACCGTAAGCAGTTGCTGAAAGTGGCAAAGCTTGGGCCAAAAGCATACGAACAATGTGCAGGTTTTATGCGAATTCAAGGTGGAAGTAATCCGTTAGATGGAACCAGCGTGCATCCGGAAAGCTATGAAGCAGCGGAAAAACTGTTGGCTAAACTTGGATATATTACAGAAGATATTGCAGGCGGAAAGTTAAGTGGGCTTTCAAAAGCAGTAAAAGATTATAAGAAACTGGCAGAAGAATTAGAAATTGGTGAAATTACCCTTCGTGATATCGTGAAAGAATTGGAAAAACCGGCACGTGACCCGCGTGATGAAATGCCAAAGCCAATCTTAAGAACAGACGTATTGGAAATGAAGGACTTGACAGAAGGAATGATTTTGAAAGGTACAGTCCGGAACGTAATTGACTTTGGTGTATTTGTGGATATCGGTGTACACCAGGATGGATTGGTTCACATTTCACAAATCACAGATAAGAAATTTATTAAACACCCATTGGAAGTTGTGAGTGTTGGTGATATAGTAGAAGTGAAGGTTATGAGTGTGGATTTGCAAAAGAAACGAATCCAGTTGACGATGAAATTGTAAAATAGAAAGGTGAAAGTTAAACATGGAGAAATTGAAGTTAGATAAGTTGAAAAAATTGTGGGAGACGCCGAAAAGAAGAATCGCAGTGATTGTGGGAGTGATTGTCATTTTATGTGTACTTTTATCTACCTGCGGAAATAAAGGCGGCAAATATGACCAACTGATTGCTTTGCTGGAAAAAGGTGAATACCAAAGTGCACACTACTACATTGACAGTTTGCAGAGAAAAGAGCAGGAAGAAAATAAGAAAGACGATAAGAAAGAGTCTCAGATTGCCACCCTTTATGGAGAATGGACCCTGAACTCAAATTATGGAAATGAAGATGCCTTTGAAACAGTTTCTTTTGACAAAGATGGAACTTGTAAAATTGGCAAGGACTCCTTTAAATGGAGAATGACCGATGAACAGGATACCTATATCAATGTTGATGTTACAGAGGGTGAGGCAAGAAAATATCGTGTTGGCATGAGTTTGGGTAATAAAGAAATCTCCCTATCTCTGAGTAAGTATGAAGGTGAAGACGGAATGACCAAGAGCATTGGCGAATACAAAAATCTGGATTTCTATGATGCAGTTGAGATTACAGCAGAGAATTGGGATAAATATTTCGAACTTGTTGATGAGGGTAAATTCAGTGAAAATGAATTTGGAGAAGTGACAAGTTTTCAATATTATCAATATCTGTCTTTGAAAGAGGAATATGTTGATAAATTCAGCAGTTCTCTTTCAAAATTAGTTATGGAGCTTGATTTCACATATGGTAAAAAAGGCTGCCAGGTGGATTTGGAAAACAAGAAATATACTTTAACAGACAGTTATGAAGTTGATACCTATGAAAGGGATAGTTCTATTTATTCATTTAACTATTCCAATTATGAAGACAAGGCATATTACCGTACAACGCTTATGTCACCATATTTCAATAAAGAGACCAGTTACTTGAGCGATTTTAAGACAAATATGGAGATTATCCGCGTGCAAGGAACAATTTACCTGTTGAAATAAGTGATTGCATGATTTCGCTTTACAAGATATAATAAGAAAAAATCAATAAGGATTCTTCAGGGCGAGGTGTAAGTCCTCACCGGCGGTAAAGTCCGCGACCCACGAAAGTGGCTGAACCGGTGTGATTCCGGTACCGACAGTTAAAGTCTGGATGAGAGAAGAAAATGCAAGAAACGTTATGTTTATGCCCTGAGCTTATGCTCAGGGCATTTTTGAAGATTCCTTTAAATAAAGAAAGGAAAGAGTATGAAAACACAATACAAAACAAAATTTGGAGTCAGAGAAATCGTAACAATAGGAATGTTGGCGGCTGTCTCCATCGTGCTGACATTAATTGGTCGTATTTCAATTGTCCCTCCGGTTTATGATTTGGATTTTAGTGAAGTTCCTGTGCTAATAGGTACGTTTGCCATGGGTCCACTGGCGGGAGTGGCTATAGAAGCAATCAAAGCTTTTGTAGATTTTTTAATGGGTTCGCATACAGGAGGCGTTGGTGAATTTGCACAGTTTGTTATGGGTTGTTCCCTGTGCGTTCCGGCAGGACTCATTTACAAACAAAAAAAGACTAAATCCACTGCGATTGTAGCATTGGGTATCTCTGTTATTATATTAATCATTGTTGCTTGTATTATGAACAGATATGTGATGCTGCCATTGTTTTGGGGAAGCGATATGCGGGCAAATGTGATTGCTATGGGGCTTAAGGGGATTGATAGTGTAGCGAAATTTATTTTGCTGGTGTGCGCCCCGTTTAATTTACTAAAAGGTGGTTTGAATGCACTGATTGTTGCATCGATTTACAAAAAAATCAGCCCAATAATAAAAAGACATTAGTTGTAACAATGAAAATGCTGTGCTATACTCAAGGGTGTGTACAGCATTTTGTACGCAATGGGAAAAGATGTATTAATCGGAGGAATATAAATGCCGGTAAAATTTAATGTGAAAATGACAGCAGAATACATGTATGACTTTATGCTATATCACAATTACACGCACATGAGCGGACTGATGACAGCAATTGCAGGTGTTCTTTCTTTTGCAGTTTTCATTCAGAAGCTTATGGATGGGGAAATGCAGGCATGCGCTGTATGGTTTATGTGTGCAGTTTTGTTTTTGGTCATATCTCCATCTTCTATGAAGGCGAAGGCAAAAAGTCAGGTAAACAACACAGAAATGTTTCAAAAACCATTGGAATATGAACTCACTGAAGAAGGAATTGTTGTAAGTCAAGAAGGCGCGAGTGCCATTATGAAGTGGGAAGAAGTGACAAAAGCAGTCAGCACTCAGAAAAGCATCATATTATATCTGGGCAGAGTGCGCGCTCAAATCCTTCCGAAAGCATGTATGGGTGACCAATACGAAGAAGCAGTGAAAATGATTCATACTCATATTCCACCAAATAAAGTAAAAATACGTCACATTCATTAGCAGAGGTTTGATATGATTATAGAAACAAGAAGTGCAGAAGAAACCTATCAATTAGGTATGGACATTGGGAAAAAGGCAGTAAAAGGACAAGTGTTTACCCTGGTTGGGGACCTTGGTGTCGGTAAAACCGTTTTTACACAAGGTTTGGCAAAAGGATTGGATATAGTGGAATCCATTAGCAGTCCAACGTTTACTATTGTACAAGTGTATGACGAGGGACGTTTGCCATTTTATCATTTCGATGTATATCGTATTGGAGATATCAGTGAAATGGATGAAGTTGGGTACGAAGATTATGTGTACGGGGAAGGAGTATCCTTGATAGAGTGGGCGAATTTAATCGAGGACATTCTGCCGGAATGTAGAACTTCTATTATAATAGAAAAAGATTTGAACCAAGGATTTGATTATCGAAAGATTACAATTGAAGAAAGGAAGGCATAAAGATGCGTATACTTGCTTTGGATAGTTCAGGACTAGTCGCAACGGTAGCCATTGTAGAAGATGAGCAGACGGTTGCAGAGTACACAGTGAACTATAAAAAGACACATTCACAAACCTTGCTCCCGATGTTGGATGAGATTGTGAAAATGACAGAATATGATTTAAATACAATTGATGCCATTGCGGTAGCAGGAGGACCGGGGTCATTTACGGGACTTCGAATCGGTTCTGCGACAGCAAAGGGATTGGGACTTGCACTTGACAAGCCGCTTATTCATGTGCCGACAGTGGACGGCATGGCGTATAATCTGTTTGGATGTAAAGGTTTGATTTGTCCTATGATGGATGCAAGGAGAAATCAAGTATATACTGGTATCTACCGTTTTGAAAATCAATTTAAAGTGGTAGAAGAACAGATGGCCATTTCCGTAGAGGAATTAATTGAGAAACTGAATCAGTATGGAGAACAGGTGACTTTTCTTGGGGATGGTGTGCCTGTGTATCGAAAACTTTTGGAAGAAGGGCTAAAAGTAGAGTACGCATTTGCACCGGCACATGCGAATCGACAGAGCGCAGCGGCAGTTGGTGCACTGGGCATGCAGTATTTTATAGAAGGAAAGGTAGAAACGGCAAGAGAACATCAGCCAGATTATCTCAGACTTTCACAAGCAGAACGGGAGCGTGCAGAGAAAAATGCCAATATTTCGTAATATGACAGAAGAAGACATTGAGCAAGTTGCAGATTTAGAAAAAAAAGTTTTTTCTGATGCGTGGTCAATCCAAGGAATTTACGACACGTTTCGTCAAAAACAAGCCTTTGTCACAGTGGCTGAACAAGATAAAAAGATAATAGGATACTGCATCGTGTATTATGCACTGGATGAAGGGGAGATTGCCCGCATTGCGGTGGATGACACAGTGCGTCGTCAGGGCGTGGGGCGTGGAATCTTAGATTGTGTTTGCGAAGGCTGCAAAACCAAAAACGTAAAACATCTTTTGTTGGATGTGCGTGAAAGTAATGTGAGCGCAAGAATATTCTATGAGCGATACGGATTCATTGTGGATGGTATCCGTAAAAATTTTTATGAGAAACCAAATGAAAATGCAGTCCTAATGAGTAAGGATTTGGTATAATTACTGGTATAAGATGCAACGTTTTCCACTAGGATGGGTTCTGTGAAAACGATATAATAAGACGTAGCAAATTCAAAGGAGGAAATTGTATGCGTCAAATGAAGATAGTATGTAATAAATGCGGACGAGAAATTACAAATGAAGATATCCTCACGGTAGAAAAGAGATGGGGGTATTTTTCAAACAACAAAGATAATGAAGTGCATAGTTTTGATTTGTGTGAGAAATGCTATGACGAATTCGTATCAACCTTTCTAGTTCCGGTTGAAATAAAATAAGTGAGGAAAATTCATGTTAGATGTTTGTTTGTTAGGGTGCGGTGGAATGATGCCACTTCCATACCGTTGGTTAACCGCATTAATGACGCGTTTTAATGGCAGCAGTCTTTTGATTGACTGTGGAGAAGGAACGCAGATTGCAATTAAAGAAAAGGGTTGGAGTTTCAAGCCGATAGATGTCATTTGTTTTACCCATTATCACGGAGACCACATTAGTGGCCTGCCGGGACTTTTGCTTACAATGGGAAATGCAGATAGAACGGAGCCATTGACTTTAATCGGACCAAAAGGTTTAGAGCGAGTAGTAAACGCACTTCGAGTTATCGCTCCGGAGCTTCCGTTTGAACTGAAGTTTATAGAAATTACACAGCCGGAAGAAACAATTGCATTGAATGGTTATAGATTAAAGGCCTTTCGTGTGAATCACAATGTGCTGTGTTATGGGTATACATTGGAGATTGACCGTGCAGGTAAATTTGATTTAGAAAGGGCACTTGCTCTGGATATTCCAAAACAATATTGGAAATATTTACAAAATGGTGAGACTCTTGAATTGGATGGAAAAACCTATACGCCGGACATGGTTCTTGGTGCACCGCGAAAAGGTATTAAACTGACCTATTGTACAGACACTAGACCGACCAACTCCATTCGTGAAAATGCGAAAGGCTCAGACCTTTTTATTTGCGAGGGAATGTATGGCGAAACAGACAAGGATGCCAAGGCAAGTGAATATAAGCACATGACATTCTATGAAGCGGCCGATTTAGCGAATGCTGCTGAAGTAAAAGAAATGTGGCTGACACACTATAGTCCGTCACTTACTTGGCCGGAAGAATATATGAATGCGGTGCGTACAATCTTTCCAAATGCAAAGGCTGGGAAAGATGGGATGACGGCAGAACTTACATTTCCGGAAGAATAGAGACGAAAAAGGCTTTCAGACAAAGAGGACAGGAAAAATGGAAGAACAGAAAGATATATTGATATTAGCAATTGAAAGTTCTTGCGATGAGACGGCAGCTTCTGTTGTGAAAAATGGGCGGGAAGTATTGTCGAATGTGATTTCTTCACAGATAGAACTTCATAAATTATACGGCGGTGTGGTTCCGGAAATTGCATCCCGTAAACATATTGAGAAAATCAATCAAGTAATTGAAGAAGCATTGGCAGAAGCGGATGTAACGTTGGATGATTTGGATGCGATTGGGGTGACTTACGGACCGGGGTTAGTAGGGGCACTCCTTGTTGGCGTTGCTGAAGCGAAAGCAATTGCATATGCAAAACATCTTCCGCTAGTTGGAGTTCATCATATTGAAGGACATATTTCTGCTAATTATATAGAAAATAAAAAACTGGAACCACCATTTGTTTGTTTGGTTGTATCCGGCGGACATACGCATTTGGTATGTGTGAAGGATTATGGTAAATATGAAATTATCGGAAAAACCAGAGATGATGCAGCTGGCGAAGCGTTTGATAAAGTTGCAAGAGCAATTGGACTTGGATATCCGGGCGGACCGAAAATTGACAAACTATCTAAAGAAGGAAACCCAGATGCGATAACATTTCCAAAGGCACACATTACAGATGCACCGTATGATTTTAGTTTTAGCGGCGTTAAATCTGCTGTGCTGAATTATATCAATGGTTGCCAGATGAAAGGCGAGACATATAACAATGCAGATATAGCGGCATCATTCCAAAAAGCAGTTACGGAGGTTCTGGTTGAAAATGCAATGCGTGCAGTGAAAGAATATGGTCTTTCTAAGTTTGCAATTGCAGGTGGTGTGGCATCCAACAGTACCTTGCGGGAAGCTATGAAGAAAGCATGTGAGGAAAATGGAATAGAATTCTATTATCCGTCACCAATTTATTGTACAGATAATGCGGCCATGATTGGGACTGCAGCTTATTACGAATATATCAATGGAACGAGACATGGGTGGGACTTAAATGCAGTTCCAAACTTGAAATTAGGAGAACGATAACATGCAAAAAGCGAAGTGCACAGCAATTGTACTGGCGGCAGGACAAGGAAAACGCATGGGAACAAAGACACAAAAGCAGTATTTAGAAATAGGCGGCAAGCCAGTTCTTTATTATTCTTTGCGTGCCTTTGAAGATTCTGAACTTATTGATGAAATAGTTTTAGTAGTGGGCGCCGGTCAAGTAGACTATTGCGAAACAGAAATAGTTTCTAAATTTGGATTTGAGAAAGTAAAGAAAATTGTAGAAGGTGGGGCTGAACGGTATCATTCTGTCGCAAATGGTTTGTGTGAGACGGAAGAAGGATATGTATTCATTCATGACGGTGCGAGACCCTTTGTGAATGAAGAAATTTTACAACGTGTATATAATGAAGCTATTCTTCATAAAGCATGTGTAGTTGGGATGCCGGTGAAAGATACCATTAAAATTTCCGATGTGAATGGGTTCGCAGATGGCACGCCGGATAGAAATTTTTTGTGGCAAATCCAAACTCCACAAGTGTTTGAAACTTCTCTTATAAAAGAAGCGTATAAAAAACTCATGGAAAGCGATACTATTAACGTAACAGACGATGCAATGGTCGTGGAACAAATGCTTGGACAAAAAGTAAAGTTGGTTACAGGTGCTTATGAGAATATAAAAATCACAACGCCGGAAGATTTGAAAATTGCAGAAATTTTTTTGGAAAAATAAATTTAAAAAAGTGTTGACAGTGTCCGTTTTGCGTGCTAATATAAATTACGTCGCTGACGGACGCGACAATAATTTCATATTTGCAGAGGTATCGAAGTGGTCATAACGAGGCGGTCTTGAAAACCGTTTGTCCGAGAGGGCGCGTGGGTTCGAATCCCACCCTCTGCGTTGAAAACCATCAAAAGGATTTGATGGTTTTTGTTTTGGAAATATGTTTTGGAGAAGTACCCAAGAGGCTGAAGGGGCTCCCCTGGAAAGGGAGTAGGTCGTTAATAGCGGTGCGCGGGTTCAAATCCCGCCTTCTCCGTTTAGAATCGGCAATTAAAAAATTGCCGATTCTTTTGTCTTATTTAAACTTTTAATTATCACATCTCGCGATGCATTTTATCAAACAGGCAGTTGTTAGTATAAACAAAGAAAAAGAGAATACCAGCAAGCCAACCAAGATAGCACCGATTACACTAGTAGCAGCTATGTCAATTGTCAAAAGTATGGTAGCCAACAAAATGCTTCCAAGAATTCCGAGCAAAAGAACGGAAAGCGCGGAACACAGGGTGCGACAGGATACAGCAGTCTGTGTTAATGAAACTGCAATTAATATTACAAGTAGGAAAACAAGAGCAATTATGATTGCACTTCCTAATAAGATAGATGGTATGGCAATTACAGCCGTGATTTGCAGAAATGCAGCAATAATTCCTAAAATCAAACTTGTAATGATTGCAATTCCTGTACAATTCAGTTTGGTTTCGCAATTTGAAATTGTCATTTATTATTCACCTCCTTCTATAATATATGAACAGGTCAGATAATGAGTGAAAAGAGTGGGGCATATATTGATAAAGAAATAAGAAAAAACACAATATTTTGAGGTGTGAAAAACAAGGT
The DNA here is from genome assembly GCA_045649385.1 of Faecalimonas sp. Lineage (GTDB taxonomy): Bacteria > Bacillota > Clostridia > Lachnospirales > Lachnospiraceae > Faecalimonas. The sequence continues at coordinate 15,025 of JAZRPT010000055.1, forward strand.
GAAAAAAAGGTAAAAAAATTAAAAAAAGAGTGTTGACAATTAAAAATAAATTGTGATATTCTTGTAAAGCACTCACAAAACAACTGCTTCAAGTAAAAACATAAAAAAACTTAAAAAAGTTGTTGACAAGGGCTTGGTTGGTGTGATATTCTAACTAGGCTGTCGCAAGAGAGCAAAGAGAACATTGAT
>JAZRPT010000056.1:0-37020 GCA_045649385.1 Faecalimonas sp.
GACAGGTGAAAATATTCGTCTTCGTGAAGAATTGTCAGAACAAATCCGTGCACTTGGTGAATTGCAAAAATTAGGTGAAATCTACGGATACGACATTTCTGAACCAGCTAAAAATGCACAGGAAGCAATTCAATGGTTATATCTTGGTTACCTTGCTGCAGTTAAAGAGCAGAATGGTGCTGCAATGAGCCTTGGACGTACTTCTACATTTATTGATATTTATATCCAACGTGATTTGGAAAATGGTGTTATTACAGAAGAACAAGCACAAGAATACATTGACCACTTCATTATGAAGTTGCGTCTTGTAAAATTTGCTCGTACACCAGAATACAATGCATTGTTCTCAGGTGACCCAACATGGGTAACAGAGTCAATCGCCGGTGTTGGTCTTGATGGACGTCCATTGGTTACAAAGACTTCTTTCCGTTACTTACACACATTAGATAACCTTGGAACATCACCAGAACCAAACTTAACAGTACTCTGGTCAACAAGACTTCCAAAATCGTTCAAAGAATACTGTGCTAAGATGTCAATCAAATCATCTTCCATTCAGTATGAAAATGATGATATGATGCGTGAAACACACGGAGATGACTACGCAATTGCATGTTGTGTATCTTCCATGAGAGTAGGTAAGGAAATGCAGTTCTTCGAAGCTCGTGCAAACCTTGCAAAATGTTTGTTGTACGCAATCAACGGTGGTGTGGATGAGAAATCAAAAGCACAGGTTGGACCAAGATACCGCGCAGTAGAAGGCGATGTTCTTGATTTCAATGATGTATGGCAGAAATTTGATGACATGATGGAATGGTTAGCAGAACTTTATGTTAACACATTGAACATCATTCACTACATGCATGATAAATATTGCTACGAAAAAATTCAGATGGCTTTACATGATAGAGAAGTAAAACGTTACTTTGCAACAGGTATTGCTGGTCTTTCAGTAGTAGCTGACTCACTTAGTGCAATTAAATTTGCAAAAGTTACACCAATTCGTGATGAAGACGGTTTAGTAGTAGATTACGCAGTAGAAGGTGACTTCCCGAAATATGGTAATGATGATGATGATGTAGATGAATTAGCAGTATTAGTTGTTAAAACATTTATGGATAAGATTCGTAAACACCACACATACCGTCACGGTGTTCCGACAATGTCAATCTTAACAATTACTTCAAACGTAGTATATGGTAAGAAGACAGGTAACACACCAGATGGTAGAAAAGTGGGAGAACCTTTGGCACCAGGTGCTAACCCAATGCACAGACGTGATACACATGGAGCATTAGCTTCACTTGCTTCTGTAGCGAAGATTCCATTTAGACATGCACAAGATGGTATCTCAAATACATTCTCAATTATCCCAGGAGCTCTTGGTAAAGAAGACCAAATCTTTGCAGGAGACTTAGATGTTGACAGAATTGCAGGAGAATGTGCAACATGTGCTGATATTCCAAACATTATGGAAAGCATTGACAATCAATAAGAATTAATAGGAGGTATATTAACATGGCAGTAAATCAACAACAAATTGATAACTTAGTTAATATGTTAGATGGTTACGTTGAAAAAGGTGGACATCACCTTAACGTAAACGTATTTACAAGAGAAACTTTATTAGACGCTCAGGCTCACCCAGAAAACTACCCACAATTAACAGTGCGTGTATCTGGATACGCTGTAAACTTTATCAAGCTTACAAAAGAGCAACAAGATGACGTAATTTCACGTACATTCCACGAAGGTATGTAAAGCAAAAGTTCACGCGTGAGAGAAAAAGGCACCACATCGTGCTTGCACTAGATGTGATGCCTTTTTTGTCTCACGAAGGGAGCGCCAGAATACGAGCAAAAATAGGTTGCGAAGCAACGGAGAAGCGCAGTAGGCGCGTTTTGCGAGTAATTTGCGCGGCGTGAACGGTAGTAAAGGGAGAACAAAACATGACCAAAGGTTATATTCATTCAATAGAAACATGCGGAACGGTAGATGGACCGGGACTTCGCTATGTGATTTTTTTGCAGGGATGTCCAATGCGATGCCAATACTGCCATAATCCGGATACTTGGGAACCGAATAAAGGTGACCAGATGACGGTTGATGAAGTGTTGGAAAGTTTTTATCACAATACTGCATTTTATAAAACAGGCGGTGTCACAGTGACTGGCGGTGAGCCAATGATGCAGATGGACTTTTTAATTGAATTGTTTGGAAAACTGCATCGAGATGGATTCCATACATGCCTTGATACATCAGGTATCATGTTTCAACCAGATAATGAAAAGATGATAGCAAAGATTGAGAAATTAATGGATTTGACAGATTTGGTGATGTTGGATATCAAACATATTGATGATGAAAAGCATCAGGAGTTAACTGCTCACTCCAATGAACGCATTCTTGCCTTTGCAAGATATTTGGACAAGAAAGGTATTCCAATTTGGGTTCGCCATGTCATTGTTCCGGGTATTACGTTGTATAAAGAATATCTCGAACGACTTGGGCAGTTTATGGGAAGTTTAAGTAATGTGAAAGCTCTTGACGTACTTCCGTATCATTCCATGGGTAAAGTGAAGTATGAAAGCTTGGGTATGGATTATCCGTTAGGAGATACGAGAGAAGCAACTAAGCAGGAAGCGGTTGCAGCGAAGAATATAATATTAAGTGCTTATAAGAGGGCGAAAGGAAAATAGAGTGTGGTAATGCAGGGCTGATACATTCACGATAGAAACGTGAGTGTATCAGCTCTTATTTGATTCTAATTCTAGGTGTGTTATAAAATCCGACAATTCACGCAAAATTCGACAAATTTCTTGCAATTACATCAATACTGTGATACGCTAAAGTAGTGAAATGAAAGTAATATATTTGTTTCATAAATACTAATACAACACTACGAGGTTGTAATTTCATGGAGGTATTCAAATGATAAAAAGGAAGAATTTGAAGCGTATTGTAATGTTATTATTGATGGCATGTTTACTGATGTATATGTTGACAGCTTGTACTGCCGGCCTCAAGGGAACATACACAAACTCGGACGGACTGACAAAGCAAAGCTTTACTTTCAAAGACGACAATAAAGTAGAGGTATCAGCTTTTAGTATCAATGTTGAAGGTGAATATGCTATAGAGGACAACAACATTACTATCACGTATAGTCTTTTGGGACTCAGTTATGATTGGGAAAAGAGTTTCGTAAAAAAAGGCAACTCGATTTTTATTGACGGGGTTGAATTTTTGAAAGAAAAATAAGTTTTATTATAACAACTAATATAAAGGGAGGAGAAAGAGGTGAAAAAAAGAGTTAGGATGCTCCTTGCGGTTTTGTTGTTGTTATCTTGTGTCTTTACAACAATGCCAGAGGTGCATGCATCCAAAAAGGCGGAAGCTTCAAGAGCTATTGCGATTGTTTTTGATAATTCCGGCTCCATGTATATTAAAGGAGAAAAAGCTTGGTGTCGAGCTACATATGCGATGGAAGTGTTTGCTTCTATGCTAAATAAGGGAGACGTTTTGCAGATATATCCTATGCATCCAATTACGGTGGATAAAAAAGAATATACAATGGACAATCCTTTCACGATAACAGATGCTACGCAGGCTTCTACCATTCGTGATATTTATACCAAAAAAGCACTTGGTACGCCTATTGAAAGCGTGGACGCCGCGGCTAATGGAGTAAAAAAACTAAATGCGGACAAGAAATATATGATTGTCTTAACAGACGGCGATTGCTTTTATAAAAACGGTTCAGAAATGAGTGCTTCTGCTACTAAAAAAGAGTTAGATTCTCGCTTTGAAAATTTAGCAGGCGAGGATATGACTGTGATGTATCTCGGTATTGGAAAACAGGTTGTGATGCCTGGTACTGAGCAGTCAAAGTATTTTGTGAAAAAGCAGTCAAAAAACAGTGAGGATACATTATCTGCATTGACTGAGATGTGTAATCAGATTTTTGGTAGAGACACATTGCCAAAAAGTTATCTGTCTGGCAAAAATATGAAATTTGACATCTCAATCAGCAAATTGATTGTATTTGTACAGGGTGAAAATGTTTCGGATTTGAAAGTTGTCGGTAGCAACGGAGATGTAGGTAAACAGGAAAGCATCATCTCTACTAAATATGGAACAGCTGGTTGTGGTAATTATAAGTCAGTGCCTGATACATCACTGCAGGGTATGATGGTCAGTTTTTCTGATTGTGTGGCAGGTAATTATACTATTGATTATAAGGGGAATGCGACAGACATTGAGGTTTATTACGAACCCGATGCAGATTTGGATTTCGTATTTACCGATGCGGAAGGAAATATGGTGAATCCGGATACTCTTTATGAAGGAGATTATAAGGTTAGTTTTGGTATGAAGGATGCCAAAACCGGACAACTTATATCATCCGAGCTTTTGGGTAACCCACATTATGAGGGCAGTTATTTAATCAATGATCAAGAATATCCGTTCTCTCATGATGGGAAAAGTGGAGAAGTTCCTATCGGATTGAAAATGAATGATGCTTTTAAGGCGACACTCACAGTTACATACTTAAGTGGATATACAATTACCAAGAACTCATCTGATTTTGGTTGGCCAGATGCAGGTATCAATGTGGTAGCGCGTCCGGCGGGAGATTTGAAATTAAAAATCACAGATGGCGCTGGTTTGTATTCGTTACAAGACCTCGAGAAGGGCAAACCATACAAAGCAGAGGTTTATTATCAGGGAAAAAAACTTACTGGTAAAGAATTAGAAAAAGTACAACTGAAATGGGATCCGAATACTAGTTATGCAGAAATCAAGCAAGAATTTGCGGATGATCATTATAAATTAACATTGCATTATAAGAATCCGAAAAAACCAGCAGACACTGTTTGTGGAAAGTGCAAAGTGGCGATTCATGCGTTTTATGCTGCACAGGGCAGTAAGGAGTCAAATGCACAAGCTACTTTAACCTATAAAATAGAAGATGATTTTGTTCCCATCAAATTGGATTTGGTTGCTCCAGACGATTATATTGTAATTGCGGATTTAGAGAAAAGTCGCCCAATGATTGCAAAAATCACTGCAAAAGGGAAACCATTGAATGCAGAAGACTTCAAGTCCGTAACTCTTGACGTGGATTGTGGAGGTATTGAATATAAGATTACTCCAAATGCGCAAGACTCGTCTTTTATGATTACGCTATTGCCGACAAAAGATCTTGCAGAAGCAGATTATCCAGTTAAAGTGACGGCAACATATACTGACCATATCGGAAGAGAGACCCAGGCAGAAGACGCCTTGAGTCTTACATTGAGTAACACACCTCTTTGGGTGAAATGGCTGATAGGTTTTGGCATATTATTATTGCTCATCTTCCTTATATGGAAGATTTCGCATATTAGAGTTTTACCGAAGAGGGTACGACATATAAAGGGAAATTGTAAAATGATGGTAGGAACTAAAGATGAAACGAGTGCCACGAATTTTACTACCAAATTGTCCGGAAAACAATTGTCCTTTAAGACCGATTGGGCTGGAAATGTGTCGGGGATTAGTATTAGCGATATTAAACCTGAAAAGAGTGCTTTTCTGTGCAAACCTTCGCATAAACGAAGAATACTTATTGAACCGCAAAAAATCAGACCATTTGGAGATATGACGGAGGTAAATATCGATGGCGCTGTTTTCAAGGTAGACCCAAATGAGGGGACGTTAATTATACCAACGACTGCTCAAAATCCGATTAAAATTTATAATGGTATGAATATTAGGTATAAAAGCAATATTGTAGATGGTTTTGGAAAATTAAAATCATGCAATGCAACGATACCAATAACTTTTAAAAAATAATTCAAACGGAGGAAAAAATTATGGCAATCCAAAAAGAACAATTAAAAACAAATGAAGTTGTAGCACCTACGCTATTTGTTGGTGTTGGAGGTACAGGTTCTAAAATTGTGAAAAAGGTCGCAGATTTATGTGCACCGGCAGAAAAGGAAAACATCAATTTCCTTTGCCTGGACACGAATGTAAATGACCTTTCAGCTGTGGCAAATGGAAAATCTAAAATCTACTGGGTGCAGACATCCAATACGCAAACAGTAGGTAGTTATTTAGATTATGATGACGAAGCACGTAAAAAATGGTTTCCTAAAAACGCAGTTATGTATGACAAGACTGTTTCTGAAGGAGCAGGACAAGTACGTGCCATCTCAAGATTAGCACTGAACTCTACGATTAAAACAGGCAAAATCGCGCCGCTTTATGATGCTATTGATGACCTTTTCCGTAAGACAGGTCAAGAGATGAAACAAGCAATGCGTGTAGTTATCGCGTCGACTGCTTCTGGTGGTACAGGATCTGGAATTCTTTTGCCACTTAGTATGTTTATTCGCGATTATGTAAAAGAAAAATATCCGAACACAAGCTTAATTGTTCGTGCATTAGTATTGTTGCCGGAGACGCTTGATAGCGTAATTAAGTCTCAAACAGAAAGAGATAGTCAGGCACGTAATGCATATGCAATGGTGAAAGAATTAAACGCATTTATGATGAAAGGTTCCGGTTTTATTGATTTGGACGAAGATCTTAAGCAATTCAGTGACATGGGTGTTAATGTACCTATCGCTGGTTCGGACAAACAGAAAACACTTTCATTATTACCGACGGATTTCTGTTTTTTGATGGATGGTCAGGATGCTGAGGACAGTACCATGATTAGTATTGACCAGTATATTGAACAAGCTGCGCAAGCTCTTTATGAACAAAACATTGGTCCAATGCAGAAAAAAGCATTCTCTGTAGAAGATAATATTATTAAAGAGATGACAAAACCGGGCAACTATGGTCGCAATCGTTTTGGTGGAATCGGTGCCGGCGTTATTCGTTATCCTTATGAAAAAATTGCGGATTATGTTTCATACGATATGGCCATTGATAGCATTGGTGGTGAGGGCGATGCTACGAAATGGACAAAATATGATAAAGCAGTAGAACTTTATAAGAGTGAACAGAAAAAACGTGGAGTTCCGATGTCTACTTGGGAATCTGACGGCAATAAATATTGCGATGCATTATCAAATGCAAAAGATCCATTCTCCAAAGATTTGGTGAATACCTATGAATTGGAAGAATTGGATGATAGAATTGAGCAGTACATGCAGGATTTTGAAGAACAGGCTTTCGCTACAGTAATCAATGATAGCCGCTTTAATACCGCTTACACAAGTGCTACACGTTGGAGTACAAATCCAAATTTTGGTGAAAATGATGACAATAAAATTACTGCAGCAGCAAGTACATTGAAGATTTTTGCATCTAAAGTTGGCATGAAAAACAAAGATGGCAGTCCGATTATTGAAAGTATTGTAAGCAACTGGGCAGAAGCTGTAATGTCTAACGAGCAAAAGACAGTTGCTATTAAAGAACCATATAGTGTGGAAAGTCTATTGAGAAATGCGCAGGGAGAAATTATGCATCCGTGTGCGGTTCGTTACGTATTATATCGTTTGATTGAAAAATTCAAAGAGAAAGTGGAATCGACTGAGCATATCAGTGCAGCAAAGGAAATTCAGTATCTCAAGAATAAGGAGTATGAATTTAAGTTTTCCAAAGGCATTGTAAATGGTGTTGAAGGGTTGGCTTCTTTGGAAAAAGACACTCCATCTATCTTTGACAAGATGAAAGGTTACAGTGCGCTCAACGAGGAAGCAGATGCAGCGGTACCAAACTATTTCCGCAGTATCGAATCTTACGGAAAACTACTTGCTGTACATGCTGCTTATGTTAAAGCAAATGAATATGTTAAAGCATTTTGCACACAATATGAAGAATTCTTTAAGACTTTCGTATACAAGGTGAAAGATCTGAGCCGTAAGAAAATTGATATGATAGATGAATTACAGTACAAGAAAGGTGATTCATTTGTAAATATCTGTGCAACAGAAGAATTATTGCAAGAATTAAGTAAATACTCTTTGCAAAAGGCACAGAAAGAAACAACAATGTTAAATTCTGATATTAATGGTCGTATTTTCGACGCTGTTAAGAACAATGCTATCTTTAAGATGGAATTAGATGCAGCAGGAGACGGATATATTGAAGAAGATCGTAGAGTTAACATTTTTGATGATATTTTAATGGGTTACTTCGGAGAAAGCGTACGTGAAAAATGCGAGGATATTGATAAAGATATCATCGGTGCTATCGAATTAGAACAGCGTTTGCAAGAGCGTATTCGTTTGCGCAGCGAAAACAATGGAGACGGTCAGGTATTTGAACAAGTTTCTATTGAAGATGCACAACGTCACATTATAGAAACAGTAGAAAAAGGTTATCGTATTGCAGCGCCTTCCGTACAGCGTGCAATCAACGAAGAACCTAGAGAAATCAAAGTTTGTGCATACAACAAGATATTGTTAGACAACCGTAAATATCGCGTAAAAGATTTGATTGCAAATGGTGAAGCGGTGGATACTGTATCCAAGTATGAGATTCATTTTTATAATGCACTTTACAACTTGACACCGAATAAACTTAAGAAGTTTGCGGCTCCATTCGAAACAGAAACAGGTAAGAAGAACGCTGGAACTTATCACAAGGCTTATACGGAGTATTCTCGTTTAATTGGACCGGATTCTACTAAGAATGCAGCGATTTCAACTCATATCGATAAGAGTTGGGATTCCATCAAGAGTATGCCAGAGTTAGATTTTGCATATCAAGATCAAGTTGTTAAAAAAGTACATAAAGCATTTATTTATGGTTTGGTGCATAATGCAATCCAGCAACGTCCGTTATCTGCTGTAGCAAATGGTAAGAAGGTATTCCTATATCGCGACTCGGATGATCGCGAGCAAGAACTTCAGGTTCCAAACGGTACATTGTGCGATGAATTCTATGAAATTCTGGATGCACTTTATGTAAACTACAAAGTAGTGGAGGATATTAACTTAATTAAGAGCCGCAAGAGAGCCATGAGCGAGGCAAAGAACTGCAATTATGAAAATACAGAATTCTTCCGTGATATGGCTAGGTTCAATCTACTTAACGTAATGCCGGATATGGAAGATGCTCATCAACATGATTCTTGCGATGGTACGCAAAGGAGCTTGGATGAGCTAAAAGAAGAATTGCGCAAGAATAAAGAAGAGCGTAGCAAGAGTCTAGGAAAGAACTGGGATCTTGCAGATGTGACAGATGACAAAAAACGATATGTTGAGAATGCAACTAGTTTGTTTGCTATCCCATTAATGTATTATTGTACTCTGCCAAATTCCGGACGCTATATTTCTGAGATTACAGCTATGGTTGAGGCTGTTATCGATGTATTCCGCGAAGAATATTCTAAGTGGGAGAAAACAGAAGACGTTAAATTTGTACTATGTACTCGCTTGACAGATGAACTTAATCTGTTAAAACGTAACTACCAATACTATATTGATTATCTGCGTGCACCAGCACCAAGTGACAATATCGTAATTGATATTATTCAGCGCAAGATTAAAGACGTAATCCTTTCTGCTCCAGAGCCAGAAGATTACGAAGCATTATTAGACCAAGTTGCGAAAGAGTTTAAAGAGAGCAACGAAATATAAAACGAAAAAGAAACGGAGGTGAGCAATTTGTTCACAGTTTTAATAGCAGAAAAAGAACATATTGATGCTATACAACAGAAAAACAGACTGTTTTTTGAACCGTTTCTGGAAAGCAAAGAACTAGCATTTTGTCATTGGAATACTGAGGGACAGTGTCTTAAAGACGCTGTCCCAGGGTTGATGGATGCTGTTGGACGTCAGAAAAAGTGGCGTGCGATTATAATCAATCCATGTCGGGGGGGATTGTTAAAGGCTAGAAATCCTTTTGACATTGTGGATTGCAGCGCATTACGAGCCTTATCTGTACCAAATCGCCAACAGGAATTAGAAGATTCTTGGGAGGATGATTGGAAGGCGTACTATAAGTCATTAACAGAAATAAAACAAGAAATGTATAAAAGTGCATTGACTTATCCATTGCAAAAATTAAGCACTTGGCTTTGTTATCAACCAGAAGAATTTATTCTCAATGAAGTACAGGAAAAACAAGATGTGAACGATTGGGCGTTGGAGAGAATAGGAAGAGATGTTTTGAAACCAAGCGCTCGATTAGAGATTATGGAACGTGAGCAGTATAGATGCGAATTACGTATGAAAGAGTTAATCCGTAGGGAATTCTCTGTAGGACACGGTCTGAATATTGCTTATCCTACAGAGTTGCAATGTATTTCTCTGCGAACAGCAGAAAGCGATTTCTTTGACCCTGACAGTTATTGGAATGTGCGTAGTGAAAATGAATATTCTCTATTTGCAGATCGTAATATGTATTTTGATAAAATGCGCTTTATGGTGTTTGATTTGCTTCCATGTACGCATCGGGATTATCGCACAGATTACATTCGTTTTCTGGCTACAATTTTGATTTTTGCTTCTAATCAAGCCCCGGGCAGTGCTATGCAGCCACGACGCTTGTATCAATTTGAAATTGAAACGGATGACACTCCACTTTGGACGCTGGTTACATCATATGACCGAAAGTTAGCTTCTACTTCCGAAGTTATTGTAAACGAGATGGATAAAATCCGTAGCGAGATACCAAGTGATTTTACGGATAAAGACGTGGAAGGTCTTCTGGCAACACCAAAAGATGTAGCGGTTGTTCTAGATGAATCCTGCAATCCTCAAAAGATTTATGTGGATAAAGATTACGGATTTTTCTATGATTATCCAGAAAATGAGTTCCATAAATGGAATCGCAGTTTCGATGCCTCAAAGGGTGCGCTTTCTTATATTGTAAAGCAACAATCTCGTGCAGTAAGAAAAAGCGTTGGACAGGCACAATTGTCTAGTGCAATATTGGACATTGATGTTAGTCGACTCACGCAGTTTCAAATTGAAGATATTAAAGAATATACGGATAATCTGGAAAATGAAATGATCGACTCTATCCCACCAAATCTCACGGATATGTCTCGATATACAGAGCGTTTGGAAGAGGACTCGAAAGATGTAAAAAAAGTAATACGGCGACGAATGTCGCAAAAGACAACATTCATCCTTGGTGGCACTATGCTAGGTTTGTATCTTCTTTGCTTTTTGCCATTTATCTTTTTGAACGGGGATTCGCCAAAAATGATGACAACCGCGATTACAGTAACTGGAGTTATGATAGGATTGTTGGTTGCTATTATGGTTGTTACATTAGTTTTCTTGCGTATTTCTATCAGAAATGCGGTTCGAAACTATAATAACACGGCTCGGGATATCATTAACGAGATTTATGCGGCATTAAAGAGTTTTTCAAAGTATTTGAGTGCTTCATGCAATGTAAGAAGGGGTCATGCGGTTCAAAATTATGCAAACAAAAATCTGGATGAATATACAATGAGTCTGCGCATTCGCCAGAAACACTTAGAAGATATTCGAAAAAAACGTGCTTATCTTGTTGAAGAGTATCGTGATTATTTTGGAGATAAATCTTATTGCGATGAAACCATGGTAAGACCGTATGAGTTCGATTTTGATCAGAGAACGGAATATGATTATCCTGCACCGTACTTAGCGGGAGACACTCGCCAAATTGAGTTTATCAGTAGCGGTAATTATGTGACGGTTCCGTCAAGTTATATTAAAAATATTTCTGTAAGAATGGAGGGAATTTATGAACAGTAATATTGTTTTATTAATAGAGCTTGTAATATCATTTCTTCCATTCGTACTATTTGCTTTCTTGAATAGTAAAGCAAATATGAAAAAGGAAATTCGTAATAGGCAATATTTGATGCTACCATTTGCGGTAATTTATAGCGTTGTCCTGTTTGTGTTTTTAAACAAGATTTCCTTATTGCTTATGGACTTGGTATTAAGAATAGCGGATATGTTCGAGCAAATGAATTTGCTTTTTATTAGTGAATTCCTTCGAGATATCCACATGAGTTGGGGTATTTATTTAACAACACTTCTCTTTAATATTGTTGCCCTACTTCTGTTTGTTTCTATTAAGCGGATTCTGACGCTTTGTTTGAGAGGAATTAAGGTGAATCCGAAATCTATTATTGGTTCAGTGGTAGAGGTGTTTTATTCCTATGATGAACAAGAAGAGCGGTGGTATATTAAGGACCATTTCGGACAGGCACGAACATTTATAAAGACAATCTATTTCGGCAGTAGCATACTTGCCGGGGTGGCGCTTTTTGTTTCATACGGATTATGTATGAACTATCTGATTAATGTGCCTTTTTATCCAGTATTTCCGATAATCATTATTGGAGAAATTGCTTTCTTTATCGATGGTTTGGAAAAACAGGAGCAAAAGTCTAGTTTGTCATTACAGGCAGATAAGTCTAGGCATGTGGCTATGTATCCATTACTAAGAAAACCACTCAAGGCTTTGTTTGGGGACAAAATTTCCGCAGAAGGAACTACTGTCAACGAATTTGACGTTAGTGGTGGTGGCGTAGAGGATATCTTAGTTAATTTGGAAAAGGAAGGTGCGCATATTGGAATAAATTATGCCGCCTTTATTCGTAAAAAAATGGCAGGTGGTTTAAAGCCAAATGTGGATTATGTGCGAAGCGGTTATGAGCTGGCGAGCGGAAAGAGTTTGCTATTTAACACACCTTTTTATGACAAACTTAATCCATACGTTTTTTATGCGATGAACCGCGTACTTCTAACTGGCGGAAAAGTCATGGTTGTACTCGGGCGTCATGGTACAGAGGAGGATTTGCATCGTTGGTGTAAAAACGGGATGATGCAAGTGTCTAATGTTCCAGACCTTTGGAAAATATCTGTTTTGGATGACAAAAAGATGGAACCGGATGAACTGCCTGATATTGGTATCATCTCTCGTTCTAGTGTACATGACTTAAATCTACATAAGAACAATTTGCCGTTTCTCAAAGAAGTATCTTTTGTGGTGCTTGTGGAACCGTCGAGGTTAATAACGACTGCGCAGATAGGGTTAAATTTATTAATCAAAAACTGTGATCGGGAACGACAAATTACTTTCTGTTCTATGGATCGAAATTGCGATGGTCTAGTAGACGCGTTGTCGCATATTTTGATGACGAATATTACGGAGGTTTCGGCTACCGAATATCCACATGGAACAAGTTCCTTTATGTATTGGCTTGCAGATAACGATTATTTGCAACATCGTATTCTCCCAGGTGTATCTAGATTTTTGGGTATAGGAACGGAACTTTCTGTGGTGGCTTTAAAAAACCAGGTTAAAAAAACAGTTTGGTATGGTGGGGATGCATTCCCTGTAAAAGATGCGAGATGGATTGCAAAGCAATATTATCATGATCTTTTGGAATATGCACAACTTCCTACGACACAGGAAACATTTGATAATTGTTTTCAAACTTCTTTCAATATGTGTAACGAACAGGTCAGTGACTGTTCGTATATTACGGTTGAAGATGATCGTAACAATTTATTTGAGATGCGTCGTAATTTTGCTACCATCGCAGAACAACAGGGATTCGTTAATGTCATCTCCAGTGAATATATGCTGAGAGAGTACATGGCGACGAATACAGATATGTTTACGGCAGATGCCAAAGCAATTCCTTATATTACTGCAGATTATGCTAGAACCAAAAGAAATGCGATACTTACACTTTGCTTGTTATTGTGCATTGATTCAGTAAAGGAAGAAATACTTCGCCGACATATGATATTATTAAATCTTGATACAAAGGATTTAACTACCGTGCTGTGGCGAGAAATTTGTGTAATTTTTTCTGATCAAATTTCAATCGACGTGGATAATGGCGATGAGCCAATTCTGTCTATCACATGCAGTGATGGTAAATTGATGCAATTTGAAAAAGAGCAAACAATTCACTATATGCGAAAGTATTTTGTTGAAAGTGGAAAGTTTGAAAGCGTTTATACCATTGAAAATGAGGACTTTGCACGTATTATCTTGGATGATTTGCAGAATGCAAGTTATATTGCTGAACAAGATAGCATGGATATATACATTGGTACAGAGTTAAAGGGGCATGTGTACCAGAAATATATGCCGGGACAGTTCTTTACTTTGAGCGGTAAGTATTATGAAATGCTTTCTACTACTAGAGATGACCGCATCTTGGTACGTCGTGCAGCAGACCACATTGGCGGTAGACTTTCTTATCGACAAGTTCGTAACTATACGATTAGTCATGTGGAAGAGTCGCAAGCAATGGGAGCTTTGAAATCAGTTAACGACATTGATATTCACTATCAGTATGCAGACATAACGGTGGAAACGCCGGGTTATTGGAAACTGTCTGCTTACAATGATTTTGATAATGGAGACCTAATTATGGTCAACGGAGTACCAGCCCGTAAATATCATCACAAGCAAATTTTGAAGCTTGATTTTTCTAAACTTGGTGAGGTATTTACGGAATCTATTAGGATGACCTTGACAAATCTTTTAAATGAAGTTTTTGTTACACTATTTGCTGATAATCAACCATTTATTTCTGCTATCACCCCGGGTGATTTTGATGCACCGATGACCTACAGTCTTTCAGTGGCATCAGATATTGAAAATGCTGACAAATGTATTTACATTATTGAAGATAGCCAATTAGATATAGGTTTGTTAATTGCTGTAGAACGAAATTTGAACCGTATTTTCCAAATTATTTCTGATTATCTTAGTTGGAATGAGGAGCAGATTGCGGAAAGTCTACGTGAGCAAGAAACGCCAGAACCGGTAAAAGAGAAGAAACCGTTTGATGTTTATGCAGAAAGAGAAACAGCAGAAAAACCGAAGAAGAAAGGAATTTTTGGTAAAATTGCAGATTGGTTCAAGGGCTTATTCAAGAAGAATAAAACCAAAGAAACTGCTATAGTGGATGAAGTGAAGGAAGAGGAAATTACTTCGGTAGACGAAGTATCAACAGAAGAATCATCTGTTGTAGGAGATGAGCAATCAGAAGGAACGTCTTATGAAACTGAATCGCAGCAGGAAGAATCGTCCGTTGTAGATGACGAACAACCAGAGGAAACGAAGGAAGAGCCAACAGCGAGACAGAAGAGAAAAGAAGAAAGAGCTGCAAAAAAAGCAGCACGTAAAGAGGCGCGAGAGGCTGCAAAGAATGCCAAGAAAGAGGAAAAACTCAGGAAGAGATTAGAGAAGGAAACCAATAAAGAAGCAGAGGTTATCCCGGAACAAGAGGAAGCAAGCTCTGAATCTTTGCCAGAACAGTTGGAAGTGGAGGTGAGCGAAAATGAATGAAGAAAGTACTCAGTTTGAAAATGAATTACAGCAAGATACAGACTTACAGGATGAAATCATTCAGGAAGAGCTCACTCAAGACGAGAATCCCCAAGAAGAAACTCCTCAAGAAGAAGGTCCTCAAAACGAAAGTACTATAGAAGTGGATCCTTTGGAAGAAATTATGAAGAAGCCACCGTACCATAAACGGTATTATTTGCAATATTGTGGTGGAAAAAGAACATCCCCTATTGATTTAGAAGCTACCAAGTCGTTTTTGCAGACAATCGGTTTTGATGGCGGTGAACTTCGACAAGCTCGAGAAGGGAAAGGCCAGTGTGAAGTTTTCCAAAGGTCCGATAAAAATAAAAAAAATCAAATGTATTGCTCCTATTGCGGGTCGGAGATTGCGGGAGTGGAGTATTATCGCATGCCAGATGGCAGGCTACGTTGCACTACATGCAGTCGTTCTATGGTGACTAACAGGGACGAGATTCAGGAAATGTGTAAGCGAGTTATTTCCCACATGGAACATTTCTTTGGCGCAACGATTGATGTGCCAGTAGATGTTGAGGTTATGGAAGAACGCAAAATCAAGAAAAAAATTGGCGCCCCGTTGGGCACTCGGGATAGCCAAAGTATGCTCATACTTGGTGTTGCCATTAATAAAAAGAAGAAGTACCAAATTCTTATTGAAAATGGGGCACCTAGAATTTCTTTGATTGCTACTTTTGCTCATGAATTGACGCACATTTGGCAATACATGCATTGGGACAATGTGAAAAAATTCAAACAATGCCCGAAGGCAAATCGTTTGCTTATCTATGAAGGTATGGCGAAATGGGCAGAAATACAGTACCTTTATTTGATTGGAGAGGTAAATGTAGCTAAACGTGAAGAAAGTATAACTAGAAGCAGGCAAGATGAATATGGAAGAGGATTTTGTTTGTATGAAGAGTATTATCCGTTAACTAGAGAAGCGATGACCTGTAAAGAAACACCTTTCACGCCGGATTGTTATCCGTTTGGATAACTAATACATGAAAGGACAATAAAACCACTTGTATATTTCCTTCGATTGTATTAGAATAAGTGAAAGGATAAGTAATACTTGTCAATTGCAAAAGGAGGATACATACTATGGCATACGTAATTACAGATGATTGTGTAGAATGTGGAGCATGTGCAGCACAATGTCCAGTTGAAGCTATTGTAGAAGGTGATGGAAAATACGAAATCGATGCTGATACATGTGTAGAATGTGGAGCATGCGCAGCACAATGTCCAGTTGAAGCTATCGTAGAAGAATAATATGAATTAGAAAAATCGACTACCAATATGGTAGCCGATTTTTTTTAGTTGTAAATATAAAATTTGCTTAGTTGATGGTGAATTGCCATCTTTTGTGTTAAAATAGGAACGGGTTGATATGTGAGGTTGTTTAAGGAGAGAGAGGATGAAAGAGAAGACGAAGAAAGTTCTATCATGGATGTTTGTCGCTTTCTGTTTCACGGCAGTATTGGCTTATGGACTTCATTTTGGAAGTGTTCTAATACTGCTGTGTGGAATCGCAGCAATGCCTATAGAACAAGTAAGAAACTTATGGGAAAAATTATTACCGAAGAAATTGAAGTGGGCTAAAACAACAGGTATTGCAATTTTATTTTTTGTTGCAGTAATGTGTTTGCCTACAGTAGAGACAGATGTACCTGATAATACTATTGTTCAAACGGAGCAGGTCGATAATCAGAAAGAAGATTTGATTTCCGAGAAAGAAGATAGTGAAAAAGAATCGGAAATTGAGGAAGTGCCGGATAATCTGAAGCAGAGGAAGGTTGATCTATCAGCAGTAGCAGATTATTCAAGCGAACCGTATGTTGAACTTAGTGGGAATCTTCCTAGTTTTTCTGCAGAAGAGTTAGTCACAAAATCTTATGAAAAGTATTCAGAATTAGATGCTTTAGGACGTTGTGGTGTGGCGTCTGCATGCATAGGAAAAGATATCATGCCTACGGAAGAACGCGGTAGCATAGGACAAGTCAAACCAACAGGGTGGCATCTTGTGAAATATGATGTAGTTGATGGGAACTATTTATATAATCGTTGTCATCTCATTGGATATCAGTTGGCAGGCGAAAATGCTAATACTAAAAATCTCATAACAGGAACTCGTTATCTCAATGTGGAAGGTATGTTACCTTTTGAAAACAAGGTGGCAGATTACGTGGAGAAGACGGGGAATCATGTGTTGTATAGGGTGACACCAGTTTTTGAGGGCGAAAATCTGTTAGCCAGTGGAGTACAGATGGAAGCTTATTCAGTTGAAGATAAAGGTGCAGGAATTTGCTTTAACGTATATGTTTATAATGTGCAACCAGGAGTAACAATAAATTATGCTACTGGCGAGAGCAAATTAACTAAAACAGGAAGTGCTAGTACAGACGTTAGCATTACAATTATTGGTTCTGGTAATTCTGAAACATCAGAAGAAACAACACATTCTAATGATACCAATAATTCTAATAATAATAGTAGTAGTTCTAACGTTGGAACATCACAAACGCCAGACGTGCAAGAACCAGCTGATTCAACAATGGTATGGAAATCTGCGACGGGAAGCAAATATCATTGTGTCAACGATTGTGGAAACATGAATCCGGATAAGGCACAGCAATTAACGAAAGAAGAAGCGGAAGAGCAAGGATTAGAACCATGTTCTAAGTGTTATTAATTTTTTCATGTCATAGAGTGTTATCTTGGCGATTTTTAGAGCCAAAAATCGACTACCGATTGGTAGCCGATTTTTTTTACTTAAATTCCACAATTGTCACTCCGGCATCGCCTTCTCCAAATGCGCCTAGGCGATAGGATTTCACGTGTTTCTGGCGTTTCAGGTAATTGTGCACGCCCGCACGGAGCGCACCGGTTCCTTTACCGTGAACAATACGCACCGGACTAAGATGAGAGAGATACGCATCATCCAAATATTTATCCAATTCAGCAATTGCCTCATCTACAGTCTTGCCAAGGAGGTTCAATTCTGGGCTGACGGTCATAGCCTTATTCATCTTCATTTTCCCCGAAGATGTCCGTTGTCTCTGGCGCTCTGTTGCAGTCAGTGGTTCTTCAATAATTGACAAGTCAGAGATATGCACCTGAGAACGAAGAATCCCCATTTGCACATACATATTTCCCTTGGCATCTGGGAGCGAACTTACGGTTCCGGTTAAATTCAGGCTGTGTACCTTTACAGACTCGCCAAGACGGAAATCACTTGGTTTATGCTGCTTTATTGGTTTTTTAGCTTCCAATTTAACCCCAGATTGTGTCTTCGCGATTTTTTGTCTTAGGCGTTCCCGTTCTTTTTCCATTTCAGATGCAGAGATATTTTCTTTTCCAAATTTTCGGAAGTTCTTCATCGTCTCGTCTGCAAATTCTTTCGCTTCACGTAAAATAGTGTTTGCCTTCTCGTTTGCTTCTTTTATGATTTTCTCACTACGTGCATCCAGACGTTCCTGTTTTGCATGCAACTCTCGTTTCAGTCCCTCGATTTCTCGTTTGTATGCTGCAATTTCAGCCTGTTCTTTTTCTATCGTTCGACGACTGGTTTCCAAATCCGTTAATAAGTCTTCAAAAGATTCATCCTGCTCTGATAAATGTCCTTTGGCATTTTCAATAATATAATCTGGAAGTCCCAACTTGCTTGATATGGCAAATGCATTACTCTTTCCAGGGATACCAATCAGCAAATGATAGGTTGGTTTCAGTGTTTCTACATCAAATTCACAACAAGCATTTTCCACGCCAGGTGTAGAAAGCGCAAATATCTTTAATTCGCTGTAGTGTGTGGTTGCCATCGTGCGAATGCCACGTTCATGCAAATGTGACAGAATGGCAATAGCAAGAGCAGCACCTTCGGTAGGGTCGGTTCCTGCTCCTAATTCGTCAAATAATACAAGAGAACGTTCATCCACATCCTGCAGAAAAGATACAATGTTTGTCATATGTGAAGAAAATGTACTCAAACTTTGTTCAATACTCTGTTCGTCACCGATGTCAGCATAAACCTGTTCAAAAACTGCTAATTCCGAGCGGTCAAGGGCAGGAATGTGAAGACCTGCTTGCCCCATCAAAGTGAATAATCCCACTGTTTTTAAAGAAACAGTTTTACCGCCTGTGTTTGGACCAGTTACGATGAGAAGGTCAAATTCGCCGCCTAGATAAATGGTAATTGGAACTACTTTTTTCTTGTCTAAAAGCGGATGCCGTCCCTCTCGAATGTGGACATAACCATTGGTGTTGAAAATCGGTTTGCTGGCATTCATAGACAATGCCAAGGCACCTTTCGCAAAAATGAAATCCAATTCTCCAAGTACTTGATAATTGGTGCGGATCTCGTCGATATATGCTGCAGTCTCAACGCTCAATCTGGCAAGAATCACTTGGATTTCTTCCTGCTCTTTTGCGTAGAGTTCTTTCAAATCATTGTTTAATTTTACAATCGCCATTGGTTCGATAAATAGAGTAGAACCGGTAGAAGACTGGTCATGAATGAGACCATTTACCTGACTGCGATATTCTGCTTTCACAGGAAGGCAGTAGCGGTCCCCGCGCATGGTGATAATTGCCTCTTGTAAATAAGAACGTAAAGAGCCATTTACTAGAGTATTCAAGGTAGAGTGTACCTTGTCATTAATTGCATTCATGCTTCTGCGAATATGTTTTAATGTACTGCTGGCGTCATCGCTAATCTCGTCTTCCGAGATAATACAGCGTCTAATTTCATTTGCAAGCGGAGTCAGAGGCGATAATTGTTCAAAATAACTATCCAAACAGTCAGCTAGCTCGTCTACAGTATCATGTCTGCCATAGGATTTGGCACGATTCGCCACCTCGCAGAGTTTACACACCCGAAGAAGTTCTGGAATGCTTAAGGTTCCGCCCACCTCCAAACGCATCATGGAATCCTCTACGGAATAACAACCACTAAAAGAAAGTCTGCCTTTCTTTACAATTCTGGAGAAAGCGGCAGAAGTCTGCATTTGTGCGGTATTAATTTCTTCCAAATCAATCATCGGTTTTAGCGTGTGACAGCGATTCTTTCCGGTTTCAGAAGAAGCCTGATCCACTAAAAAGTTTATGATTTTATCATATTCTAATTTTACTAAAGTTTTCTGATTCATGTTTCTCACCTAATAAAAATATCTGTTCACATTATACTTTATAAAAGTTGCAAAGAAAAGGGGGAATATGCTACACTTATAAGAAGATTAATAGAAAGAAGGAAATATTACCATGAGATATATAAATACACTAAGAGAGGGCGACTCAATCCGCTCGATTTACCTATGCAAGTCTAAACGTTCGGCAGAGACGAGAAACGGAAAACCGTATGACAATCTTGTTCTACAAGACAAGACAGGAACATTAGATGGCAAGGTTTGGGATCCGAATTCCGGTGGAATTGCGGACTATGACGAAATGGATTTTGTTGAGGTTTTTGGAGAAGTTGTAAGTTATAACAATAATTTGCAGTTAAATATCAAACAGCTTCGCAAGCCATATGAAGACGAGTATAACGTAGCAGATTATATGCCGACCAGTGAAAATAATGTGGATGGCATGTATGGGGAACTGCTTGTCTTTGTCAATCAGATAGAAAATAAATATTTGCGTCAGCTTGCAGAGTATTATTTTGTAAACAATGCAGCATTTGTTAAGATTTTTAAAGAACATTCAGCGGCAAAAAGCGTACACCACAGCTTTTCCGGCGGACTTTTAGAACATACACTTAGTATCATGAGAATGTGCGAATACTATGTAAAAGCATATCCACTGTTAAGTAAGGATTTGCTATACAGTGCGGCGCTTTTTCATGACATAGGAAAGACGAAAGAACTTTCTAATTTCCCGGAAAATGGTTACACGGATGAAGGACAATTGCTTGGCCATATAGTAATGGGCGTGGAAATGATTACAGAAGGTGTTCGCAATATTGAAGGGTTTCCGGAAAAGATTGCAAATGAGTTGAAACATTGCGTGATTGCACATCACGGGGAATTGGAATTTGGTTCACCGAAGAAACCTGCACTTCCAGAAGCGGTTGCACTACACTATGCAGATGCAACAGATGCAAAGATGCAGATCTTGAAAGAACTGTTCAAAGACAAAGAAACAGATGAGTGGTTAGGGTTCCAACGCTTATTTGATTCAAACATGAGAAAGAGTAGCTTATAATATTGATGAAGAAGAATGATAAAATCATAGTTACAATTGAAGATATCGGAGTAAATGGCGAGGGCATTGGCAAGGTTGACGGATATACCCTGTTTGTCAAAGATGCCATTATCGGAGACACTGTCGAAGCAGTTATCACGAAGCCTAAAAAGAATTATGGCTATGCCAAGATGTTGAAGATTATGGAGCATTCTCCACATCGTGTTCCGGCAAAATGTCCGGTGGCACGTCAATGTGGAGGCTGCCAGGTACAGGAACTTTCCTATGAGGCACAACTTGAATTTAAGACAAAGAAAGTGCGTGGGAATCTGGAACGAATCGGAGGGTTTACCTCGGAATTTTTGGATAAGGTTATGGAACCGATTTGTGGGATGGAAACTCCCTTCTATTACCGCAACAAAGCACAGTTTCCTATTGGTACTGACAAAGATGGAAATGTTATTACCGGTTTTTATGCGGGCCGTACTCATCAGATCATTCCGAATATGGAATGCGCCCTTGGGGTGTCTGTGAATCAAGAAATCCTCAGAATGATTGTAGATTTTATGAATGAATACCAGATATCAGCTTATGATGAGGAAATGCATAGAGGTCTTGTGCGCCATGTGTTAATCCGTTATGGATTTACAACCAAGGAAATTATGGTTTGCCTGGTAATAAATGGGGACAACTTACCGCGCAGTGAAAAACTTGTGGATAAGTTAGCAAAAATGGATGGAATGACCAGTATTACGTATAGTATTAATCGTGAAAATACGAACGTGATTATGGGAAAAGAAATACGCTTGCTATGGGGACAAAGTTATATTACAGATTATATTGGCAATGTCAAATATCAGATTTCCCCACTTTCCTTCTATCAAGTGAATCCGGCTCAAACCGAAACACTATATGGCCTTGCGTTAGAATATGCACAGCTTACGGGTGAGGAGACGGTTTGGGATTTGTATTGTGGAATTGGGACCATTTCTTTGTTCCTTGCTCAGAAGGCAAAGAAGGTTTATGGTGTGGAGATTGTGCCGCAAGCCATAGAGGATGCGAGAAATAACGCCCAGATAAATGGTATTGATAATGCGGAGTTCTTTGTGGGTAAGGCAGAGGAGGTGCTGCCGGAATATTATGCTGAGTATGAGCGTGAACATGGTAGAACAGCATATGCAGACGTTATCGTAGTTGACCCACCGAGAAAAGGGTGCGATGAGACTTTGCTCGACACTATGGTAAAAATGCAACCGAAACGGATTGTGTATGTAAGTTGTGATTCGGCTACGCTGGCACGTGATTTGAAATATTTGTGTGAAAATGGATACGAGTTAAGAAAGGTGAAGCCGGTTGACCAATTTCCAATGACAACACATGTGGAAGTTGTATCATATCTTGATTATAAAAGTCTTGAATCATAAATATATAAATGATATAATGGTAATTCGGAAGACTATCTTATAAGAATGGGTGGATGAATATGAAAATAGATATACATGCCCATGTCCTGCCCGGTGTGGATCATGGCGCAAGGGATTGGGAAATGTCTTTAAAGATGCTTGCAAAGAGTGCACGTTCTGGTGTAGATACCATCATTGCAACGCCCCACTATCTGCCGTGGAAGAAGGCGGATATGGCAGAAACGATTAGAGAACTTTGCAAAGAAGCAGAAAAAAGGCTGCAAGATGCATATGGTGTTTCTATGACAATCTATCCGGGAAACGAAGCATATTATAGCACAGAGACAGTGGAACTTTTAAAAGCAGGTAAGATTCTTACAATGGCTGACAGTCGCTATGTGTTAATTGAGTTTGAACCTCAGGTCTCATATGGGACGCTTTGCAAAGCGGCAAGAGATTTGAGATTTCATAGTTATCTTCCGATATTTGCACACGTGGAAAGGTACCAGTGCTTAGAGAATATCGAAAGATTAAAGGAATTAAAAGAAATGGGTGCATTGTTGCAAGTGAATGTGGGCTCATTTCAAGGTGGTTTGTTCGATTCACAGAGCAATAAGGTCAAAAAATGGTTAAAAAAAGGTTTTATTGATTTTGTGGCTTCGGATATGCACGATATGGAGGAGAGACCTCCATTTTCAAATGACAGATTGGAATGGTTTCAGTCGAAACTAGATTCCAAATATCAAGAAAAACTTTTATACGGTAATGCTCAGAAAATTTTGGACAGTATAAAAGAGTAGGAAAGGAAACGGGAATGGAAAATAACAAAACATTTGAAGAAGAAATTGATTTAGTGTGGCTTGCCTATGCACTACTAAGAAGAATATGGCTGATTCTTGCAGCAGCAGTTATTACTGCAAGTCTTGTTGCAGGATACACACATTTGAAAATTGAACCTACATATTCATCAACATCAACAATGCTTGTGTTGACAAAAGAGACTACATTAACATCTTTGACAGATTTACAGATCGGAAGCACACTTACCAAGGATTACTCTGTGCTTATTACAAGTCGTCCAGTGTTGGAAAGTGTTGTTGAAAATCTTGGACTGAAGATGGGACACAAAGCACTGAAAGGAAGAATTTCTGTTGACAATCCGGAAGATACTCGTTTGCTTTTCATTACTGTTACAATGAATGACCCACAACAAGCAAAAGCAGTTGTTGATGAGTTGTCAATTGTTGCATCTGAGTTTATTGGGGACAAGATGGAAGTTACTCCGCCTAAGATAATTGAACAAGGTGAAATCGGAAGTAAGAATGGTCCAAGCGTTTCCAAGAACGCAATGATGGGATTCTTGGCAGGAGCATTCTTGGTATGCGTGATTATTGTTGTGCTTGAACTTTTGAATGATACAATTCAAAAAGAAGACGATATTGAAAGATACTTAGGTCTTCCGACATTGGCAGTTATTCCTGAAAAAAATAACGTTCCAAAGAAAGATGACAGTTCAAAAAAAGTGAGTTTAAAAGGAAAGGCGAAGTAAGACATGGCATATAAAAGTATTACATTAACAGACAGTAATCCTGGAGATTATTTTTACGATGAGGCCATGAAAACCTTACGTACAAATGTACAATTTTCGGGAAAAAATAACAAAGTTATATTGTTGACAAGTGGGCATGGCAATGAAGGAAAAAGTGATATTAGTTTCAACTTGGCTGTTGAGCTTGGAAAGGCCGGAAAAAAGGTGCTCCTGATTGATGCTGACATACGTAAATCTGTATATAAAGAACGCTATAATATACAGGAAGAAACAAAAGGACTTTCACAATATCTCAGCGGACAGGTTGAGCAGATTGATGAAGTTGTTTGTAAGACAAATTATGAGAATGTATACATGATTTTGGCAGGACCATATGCACCGAATCCTACGGAAATGTTAGGGGATGAATTGTTTGGTCAATTATTGAAAGCTGCTAAACAGGTATTCCAATATGTAATCATAGACACACCGCCACTTGGTATCGTAGTTGATGCTGCAGTTATCGGTCAATATTGTGATGGAGCCATTATTGTAGTTGAGAAAGATTCTACCAGCTATCGTTTGTGCCAAAAAGTAAAAGCACAGTTGGAAAAGAGTGGTTGTAAGATTCTTGGTGCAGTACTTAACAAGGTAAATCATGGTGGAAAAGGATATTACGGCGGCAAATATGGCAGATATGGCAAGTATGGTAAATACGAGGCATATGGAAGTGGGTACATTAACCCAGAAAAGAAATAATACACTATGAATACAAAGAAAAAAAAGATTTTTATTATTGTGTGCTTTCTGGTTTTGCTCGTTGGTATTGTGATTTTCCTATTTCTTCGCGATAAGGACGATACATATTCTACGGAATATACGGAAAGTGGACGAGAAAATGTAGTTGTGTATGGTGGCAAATCCTATCAGTACAATGAACATTTAAGCAATTATTTGTTCATGGGTATTGATACCAGAGAGGTTGTAGAAGGTGACCATGCACGTGCGGAGAATGGCAGGGCAGATGCAATTTATTTATTGTCTTATGACCGTGTCAAAAAAACGGTAAAAATCATAGCTATACCACGTGACACAATTGCAAACATTCATGTATATTCCGCGGATGGCACGGACCTTGGCATGACAGAAGACCATATTAACATGCAATATTTGTATGGAGATGGCAAAACAAAAAGCTGTCAACTGATGAAGGAAAGTATATCAACTTTGTTATACGGTGTTCCTATTCAAGGATATTGTGCTTTGAATATGGATGGTATACCGGAGGCGGTCAAAGTTCTTGGCGGAGTAACGTTAACGGTTCCTGACAAGACCTTGGAAAAAGTTAATCCAAGATTTAAGGAAGGCGCAGAGGTGACCATAACAGAAGTGGATGCAGAACAATTTGTTCGCTATCGAGATACACAGCAGTCCCAAAGTGCTATGGACCGTATGAATCGCCAGAAAGTATTTATGGAAGCTTTTGTAGATACGGCAAAGAAGCAAGCTGCTAATGATAATGGATTGGTAGTAAATTTGTACAATGGTGTGAAACCATATATGGTTAGCAACATGGGAACTGATTTATTTGCACAACTTCTGGAAGCTACATATGATGAAGACAATAAAATTACAGATATTCCGGGAGAAAAGGTTGACGGAATTGATTTTGACGAGTATCATATAAATGAGACACAATTATATGAATTGATACTTCAAATGTTTTATCAAGAATTGCAGGATAATTAGTTATGAGAAGAAAGATTTTAATTGCAGTCGGAATTATTCTAATTATCTTCGGATTGGTTTTTGGATGCATTGGTTTTTATAGATATTATTCTGAGGAAAAAGCAGGAGAAGTTTATGAAGATTTGAAGGTCGAGTTCGATATGGCGCCATTGATAGATGTGCCGCAGGTAGAGGTTGAGGAGTTAGAGATTCCAATTGACTTTGCAAATCTTAAAAGCCAGTACCCAGATGTGTATGCTTGGATTACGATTCCGGGAACAAGGATTGACTACCCTATTGTACAACATGGAAGCGATAATGGCTACTATCTGAATCATACCGTAGATGGTCGCAAGCGTGTGGAAGGAGCCATATACACGGAAAATTATAATGGCAAAGATTTTAGTGATCCGAATACTTTGATATATGGGCATAACATGAAGAATGGTTCCATGTTCAAAGGATTACATAAATATAAAGACAAAAAATATATGTCAGAGCATGATGAAGTTATTATATATCAAGAGGGAAGAATTCTTCGATATAAAATATTCGCAGCATATGTGTACGACAGCAGACACATTATGCAGAGTTTTGACTTTACTGATGAAAATATTTATCGTTCATATTTAAATTCTGTTTTGACAAAAAAGGATATGAGTAGTAATATAGATACAACGATAGATATAACTACAGACGATAAGATTATTACATTGTCGACATGTAATAATAATGATGCTCAGAGATATCTAGTACAGGCAGTACTATTATCTATACAAGAATAAGAAAGGAAAGAGGTTGACATGAAAAAGAGAGTTTTAGCAGGAATTATGATGGCGGTTATGATGATGGCTTCAGTAATGAGCGTATCAGCAGCTAACAGTAAATCTAAAGAGGTAAACGTAAGTGGAACAAGCGCAACTACTCACGAAACAGATTTAGTGTTTGATGTAGATGATTCAGTTAAAAAAGTAATTGATGAAATCAACGCTGATAAAATCACATCACTTAGCGCAGACATCCAAAAGAAATTAGCTGGTAAAAAGTTAATTGCTGAAGTTGTTGATTTACAACACAAAGATGCTTCCGGAACATGTAACCACGAAGTGGAATTAACAGTTACACCGTTAACAGACAAATGTAGCGATGTTGTAATTCTTCACTATGACAAAGTGGCAAAAGCATGGGAAATCATCGAACCAATCAGCGTTAAAGGCGATGTAATCGTAGCTAAGTTTGATAACTTATCACCTGTTGCTGTTTTTGCAAATGTTGCAGAAGGTGGTTCTACAGGAACTTCTCCATCAACAGTTGGTACATCTTCAGCATGGATGCTTTTGGTAGCAGTAGCAATCGTTGCTCTTGGTACAGGTGTTGTTGCAACTCAAAAGAAAAGCCGTTAATAATTCATTGACATATGAATAAATAAAAGAAAACCTTGTCGTATCGCGAACGACAAGGTTTTTTTATAATGTTATTTAGAAGAAGACGGGTATGTAAGCCCTGTCAATCCTTCAAAACTACATCGAACCGCATCTTCAGACATATCACAGGTCAGCAGATACAAAGGAACTTTTTTAGTTAAGGCATCAACTAATTCCAGTGTTAGACCAGCCGCATCTGCACTGCTCGGAAGATATACCTGTTTGAATAAAAGAGAGAGACACTCGAAAGGTTCGATTTTTCGAATAGAATTCTCAGTTCCACGCTGTACAAAGCAGATTCCCTTCAGTGGCATGCGGCAGTTCCTGTGCCAATTTTCTTTCCCAGCCCAAGGAGAGCCATATATCAAAGGTTCTCCCTCCAAAGAAATGAAAGGCTTATCACCATTTACAATCTTGACATCATCACCAAGATATTTTTTCCATAAACGGATGTGAGTACTTTTACCGGTTCCACTCGGTGCGGTAAAAAGATACGCATGACCATGATATGAAATGGATGCCCCATGCATGAGAATGCGATTGTAAGAAGGTAGTATCTCTGCAAGTTTTCGCAAGGTTGCAAGTGTTTCTAGGTAAGTAGGCGAAAACTGTTTGTCAGAAGTCGCTTCGTGTTCTGCAAGAATTTCATTCTCATTTATAGTAATTGAAAAATCAGGAGTTGTGTCACTTACAAGATAATCTTTTAAAAAGTTTTTCAACTCCGGATATACACTATTTATTTCTATACAGATGTCTGCCAATTTAACGATAAAATTCATATTTTGTCACCTCATGATTTCTCATCTCATTATACACTATTTTCAAAAAAAAGTAAGATATTATAGATTTTTTTTTATATAGATGTTATAATATTTAAAATTGCTTTGATACGAAAGGAAGTATATTATGAATAAGAAAAGTATTAAATACATAATTGGAATTGTTGTTTTAGTAATGGCTATTGTTTTAGCACTTGTATTCTGTGGAAAAGATAATGAAGAAGATAAGGAAAACCCAGGTGTAGAAGGCGGTCTTCAAGTAGAGGAAAGCGGAGAAGGGGATAGCATCGATTTTGAAGACTTCATGTCAGATGATGAAGATGATAATAAGGATACAGACGAAGACGGCACTCCGGATAAGAAAGATGACGATGATGATAACGATGGTGTGAAAGATGATAAAGACGATGATGATGACAACGATGGTACACTAGATAAAGAAGATCCAAAGCATCCGGAATACGAAGGTTCAGATAAGGAAGAAAATAAGGAAGACAACAAAGAAGATAATAAAGAAGACGATAAAGAAAATAACGACGGAAACGTTAAAGATGATGAAGAAACGGGATGGAGTCCATTCTTTTAGAAATGAAGCGGTAGTGCATGTGCACTACCGCTTGTTATTTATATATATCTATGGAACTTGAAATAGAGGAATGTTTGGTGGGATAAAAGTTAATATGACAAATGCCAAAGCAAGCAAACATAGGATGAACAAAGCTAATAATGGTGTTAGACAAAATGGGAGAGCATTCCTAAATAACCAGGTTTCAAACAAATATGTGGCAGCAGCGGCTATAAAAAAGATGGCAATGTTTATCCAATCCTTTGACATACTCGAGATGCCGGTATAGGTATAATACAACATAGGAATTAAAATAATTCCCATTAATATGCCGACAAGTTTTACACACCAAAAGTTTTCATACTGTTCCCCAATAAACTGGCGCTCTAACACAGCGAATATAAACATAGGAACAAACAAGAGTTTCATGTGTTCCCAAATGGATTCATTTACGGCAGAAAAGGATGCAATAAAAATATTTTGGTTGCTCCAATCATAGAGAAAATGTAACAGTGTTCCAGCAATTCCTGTAAATAGAAAACCTGCTATCTGCCAATATAATAATTTATTCCGCATGCGATCTCCTCCCGGTATAAGTTAATATAAAGAAGTATATTCACAAGAAAAATAATATATACTGCATAAATACAACTCATAATATAGGGCTTGACAAAATATGGTAACTATGCAATAATACAATCTGTTGTGAGGGAGTAGCGAGCGCACACCTTAAGCGTAGCAAGTCAACATACTGACCTGACGGTCTGGCTTGTTTTAAATTGCGAGACTCATGCGTAACTGTGAAGCTATGCGTGGAGTCTATATATCTGACATAACACCAAGTATGGTTTCAACATACTTGGTTTTTTGTTGCACAAAATCCCATAAATTCTGCTGGTACATAGGAGGAAATGAATATGAAATTAGGAATTACATTTTTTATTAGTAATATTTTGCTGGGTGCAGGACTTGCAATGGATGCATTCTCTGTATCGTTAGCAAACGGACTAAATGAGCCGTGCATGAAAAAACGAAAAATGTGTGGTGTTGCCGGAACATTTGCATTCTTTCAGGCCTTTATGCCACTTACAGGGTGGATATGTGTTCATACCATGCTAAAGTATTTTCAGGCATTTGGGGTACTAATTCCTTGGATTGCGCTTGCCCTACTTGGTTATATTGGCGTAAGCATGATATGTGAAGGAGTAAAAAATGAAGGAGATGCGTGTTCCGGGAAAAAAATTGGTCTTTGGGGCTTGTTTATACAGGGGATAGCTACATCCATTGATGCACTTTCCGTAGGTTTTGTTATTTCGGATTATGGGTTTGTTTCTGCGCTGGTGGCATCTTTGTTAATTGGCGTGGTTACTTTTATTATTTGTATGATTGGTCTCTTTATTGGAAGAAAAGCTGGAATGAAGTTGGCAGGAAAAGCCGGTATTTTGGGAGGTGCAATTTTAATACTAATTGGATTGGAAATATTTGTTAGTAGTTGGTTATAAAATATTTACTTAGAAAGGTTGACAAAAGTCAGCCTTTCTTGTTACAATACATTTAACAATTAGGTTAAATGTTAAATAAAGGAGTGAAAGGATGGGTATACACAATACGCTAAAAGCGCTTGCAGACCCTATACGTCGAGAGATTCTAAATTTATTAAAAAAGGGCAAGATGTCTGCAGGTGAGATTACGGATCATTTTGATGTGACAGGAGCATCGATTTCAAGGCACCTGTCGGTATTAAAAGAAGCGGATTTAATCCGCGATGAAAGAGATGGAAAGTTTATTATTTATGAGTTGAATGCTTCCGTTTTGGAAGAAATTATGCTGTGGATTACAGATTTGAAAGGGGAAAATAGTAATGATTAAGAAAAATAAAGGGAAATTGATTTTGACTTCAATTATAATATTGATTCCCATTGTAATTGGACTGATTTTGTGGAACAAGCTGCCGGAGAAGTTACCTACCCATTGGAATGCAGAAGGAGTGGTAGACGGATGGAGTAGCAAAGAATTCGCAGTATTTGGCCTGCCTGCAATTTTGTTTGTATTACATTGGATTTGCCTGTTGGGGTCAAGTGCAGATCCGAAAAATAAAAATTACTCGGAGAAACTATTGCAACTGGTTTTCTGGATTTGCCCGATAATTTCCGTTTTGCTTGGAGTAATATCTTATGGTACTGCTTTGGGAATGGAATTTGAGGTGGATACAATCATGTTGGTTCTTGTGGGGCTTGTGTTTATCGTTGTCGGAAATTATATGCCGAAGTGCAAACAAAACTATACTATGGGTATCAAACTCCCGTGGACTTTAAATGATGAGGAAAACTGGAACAAAACACATCGTATGGCAGGAAAACTTTGGGTATTAACTGGTTTTCTTGTGATGTTGTGCATACTTGCTCCGACAAGTGTTATGGTTGCAATCTTTATGGTAATTCTTTTTATGGCCATAATTATACCTACAGTTTATTCTTATCTCTTATACAGAAACAAAAAGAAAAGTGGTGAATAATATGTATGCAATTCAGACAACAAATTTGACAAAATATTACGGGAAATCCAGAGGGATTGTGGATTTAAATCTGGCAGTGAAAAAAGGAGAATTTTTCGGCTTTATTGGACCAAATGGAGCTGGAAAAAGTACTTGTATCCGTACCCTTTTGGGATTGATTAAATGTAGTAGCGGTTTTGCCACGGTACTGGGATTGGATATTGAACAAGATAAGACAGAGATATTAAAGAGAGTTGGATATATGCCATCAGAGACCATGTTTTATTCTGGAATGCGCGTGAAGGATGTATTAAAGTTATCGGCAAATTTACGTGGGGTAAATTGTAGTGAAGAAGCCAAGGTGCTTTGTGAGAGATTGCAGTTGGATGTGAATAAAAAGGTAGAAGAGTTGTCTTTTGGAAATAAGAAGAAGGTATCTATTGTATGTGCACTTCAACACAAACCGGAGCTCTTAATTTTAGATGAGCCAACCAGTGGCTTGGACCCGCTTATGCAACGAGAGTTTTTCCAAATTCTCCAAGAACGTAATGCGGCAGGAACAACCATATTTTTATCCTCTCACATTTTAGCTGAGGTGCAAAAGAATTGTACACGTGCCGGAATTATTCGAGAAGGAAGACTCATCGCTTGCGACAGTGTAGAAGCTTTGTCTCAGACTAAGGCAAAACGCGTTCATGTACAGGGGAATGTAAATATAGATGAACTTACGCAGGTGAGAGATTTAAGGCAAACGGAAAATGGAATGACATTCCTATATGGTGGAGAGATTAAACAACTATTGGAAGTGTTGTCAAAACAGACAATTCTGGATTTGTCAATTTCAGAACCTAATTTAGAAGAAATCTTTATGCACTATTATGTAGATGGAGGTGAGGCGTAATGACATTATTGAAACATGAACTAAGACAAAACCGTATGTCACTTCTTGTGTGGACAGGCGCAATCACCTTTATGCTTGCTGTTTGTGTGTTTCTCTATCCGGAGATGAAGGGGGAAATGGAGAGCATCAGTGATGTCTTTGCCGACATGGGTAGCTTTTCGGCAGCTTTCGGAATGGACCAGATAAATTTTGGAACATTACTTGGATATTATTCTATCGAGTGTGGAAATACATTTGGTTTGGGTGGTGCGTTCTTTGCAGCGCTCTGTGGTGCAGGTATTTTGGCGAAAGAAGAAAAAGACCGAACGGCAGAATTTCTTCTTTCTCATCCACTTAGTAGGGTGAAGATAGTGACTCAAAAGCTATTGGCAGTCTTTGTTCAGATTTTAATTTTAAGCATCGTTGTGTATACGGTATCCATTTTGTCCATGCTTGCTGTTGGAGAAACAGTTCCGTGGAAAGAGGTGAATTTGCTTCATGTGGCAAATTTCTTATTACAAATAGAATTGGCTGGGATTTGTTTTGGAATCTCTGCATTTTTAAAACGTGGGAGCATGGGAATTGGACTTGGCGTTGCTATTATGATGTATTTCCTGAATTTGATTTCCAATATTACGGAGAGTGCAGAGTTTCTTAAATATATTACTCCGTTTGCATATACAGACGGTGCTAATATTGTGACAAACGTCGAGTTGGATGTAAAGCTCATAATATCTGGAATGGCGTATGCGGTTGTGGGAATCGCGATTGCATACTGGAAATATACAAAAAAAGATATTGCGTAGTTAGTCGAAGTCCAACGGTCGTAAATAAATACTTAAGTCCAACCGTTGTCTTCATTTGCCATTTACATTATATGCAGAGATTGTGAGCAATATTTGTTTAAATTGGGAAAATATTCTAAAAATTGTTAAGAGGAAATGAAACATGCAGAAAAAGAAAATAATTCTGGCTTCTGCTTCTCCGAGAAGACGAGAGTTAATGCAGCAGGCGGGGTATGAGTTTGAGATTCAGGTAAGCCATAAAGAAGAAGCCTATACCAGCGAGAGACCGGATGAAATTGTGAAGGAGTTGGCTCTTTTAAAGGCGAAAGACGTTGCCAGTCAGAACGAGATGAAAGATTTGGTGGTGATAGGTGCAGATACGGTTGTTGCCTATCAGAACGCTATCTTAGGAAAACCAAAATCAAAAGAAGAAGCGTTTGCAATGATACAGAGTTTTCAAGGAGATAAGCATCAAGTATATACAGGTGTGGCTATTTTGAGTTATGATGCAGATGGCAATGAAACGATTGTGAATCATGCGGTGAAAACAGATGTATACGTAAATTCTATGACAGATGAAGAGATTTGGAATTATATTGAAAGCGACAATGTTATGGACAAGGCAGGAAGTTACGGCATCCAAAGCGGATTTGCAATACACATTGAGAAAATTGAGGGTGACTATTTTAATGTGGTAGGCCTGCCGATTTCCTATATATATGAAGTGTTAAAGCGGATGTAAAACGTGAATAGTGAAAAAAGTAAGAGCGAATTCTATGTTATCACATAGAGTTCGCTCGTTTATGTTTCGCTATTTCGCTTCCCATCTTCCTGATGCACCACATGGTAACACCAGTCCGTTACTTGATACGGGAAGTCCGATTTCCTGAGAGTCTACCGTTCCATTAAATTCTTTCAATTCTGTTGCCAGCATGTAAGTCAGCACGGCAGGAGCAAGCCCTGTTGTGTAAGAGTTAATTAAGAAAAATAAAGGTTCGTCAGACAGAATCTGTGTACAGAGTTTAATGAGTGGATGAATCATATCTTCAATCTTCCAAATCTCACCCTTTGGTCCACGTCCATAAGAAGGCGGGTCCATAATAATCGCATCGTATTTATTTCCGCGACGTATTTCTCGTTCTACAAATTTCACACAGTCGTCTACCAGCCAACGAATTGGTGCTTCAGAAAGTCCAGAGGATGTGGCGTTTTCTTTCGCCCAGCCAACCATACCCTTTGAGGCATCTACATGGGTGACGTTTGCACCTGCAGCTGCAGCGGCTAACGTAGCGCCACCGGTATAAGCAAACAGGTTCAGTACTTTGATTGGACGTCCGGCATTTTTGATTTTTTCAGAAAACCAGTCCCAATTTGTTGCCTGTTCCGGGAATAGTCCTGTATGTTTGAAACTGAATGGTTTCAAATTGAATGTAAGACTTTTGTAATGAATTTGCCATTGCTCCGGCAGGTCAAAGAATTCCCACTCGCCGCCACCTTTTTTGCTACGGTGGTAGTGCCCATTCATATTTCTCCATCCTTTATGAGTTTTCTTTGTATCCCAAATTACTTGTGGGTCTGGTCTAACTAAAAGATAGTCGCCCCATCGTTCTAATTTTTCGCCATTGGAAGTGTCGATTACTTCGTAATCCTTCCAGCCATCTGCTATCCACATAATGAAATCCTTTCCTTATATAATATATAGAATATTTTATCGTATTTGTCCGTTGCCTTGAATGATGTATTTGTACGTATTCATTTCGCAAAGTCCCATTGGACCTCTTGCGTGTATTTTCTGTGTAGAAATACCAATTTCGCATCCCAGCCCAAATTCGCCTCCGTCGGTGAAACGGGTAGAAGCATTTACGTATACAGCGGCACTGTCAACCATCTGTGTAAAGTAAGCTGCATTGGCATCATTCTGTGTAACAATGGACTCGCTATGATGTGTAGAGTGTTTCGCAATGTGGGAAACTGCTTCCTTCACATCATCTACAACCTTCACTGCGAGTATATAATTTAAAAATTCCGTATCGAAATCCGTCTCGCATGCGGGCGTGCCGTCAATGATTTCCTGTGCTGTTTCATCCAAACGAAGTTCGCATACTGGTTTGCAATCTGTAGAATTCGAAAGTCGTTCCTTTAATAAAGGAAGAAACTCATTCGCAATCTTCTTATTTACAAGACAAACCTCTGCTGCGTTGCATACAGAAGGTCGACTCGTTTTTGCATTTTCTACTATATGAATAGCTGTATCTATATCAGCAGATTCATCTACATAAATGTGGCAGATACCGGTACCAGTTTCAATACAAGGAACAGTAGCATTTTCCACACAGGCACGGATTAGTCCGGCGCCACCGCGTGGAATTAATAAATCCACTTTTCCGGCAGCAGTCATAAGTGCATTTGCTTCGCTACGGTCGGTGTTAGAAGGCATACCCACAAGGTCGGCAGGAAGTCCTGCTTTTTCAAGACCTTCTTTTAATGCGTTTACAATAGCCAAAGAGGAACGGAAAGCTTCCTTGCCGCCGCGTAAGATGCATACGTTACCACTCTTGATTAGAAGGGCAGCAGCATCAGAGGTTACATTTGGACGGCTTTCATAAATAACTGCAACCACTCCGATTGGAACGGAAACCTTTTTGAGTTCCAAACCATTATAAAGTGTTCGTGTTTCTAATACTCGTCCCACAGGGTCCGGCAAGTTGCAGACATCAGTAATACCTTTTGCCATTGCTTTGATGCGGGCTTCGTCTAATTTCAGACGGTCAGCCATTACACCATCTCCATAAGAAATAAGGTCTTCTCTGTTTGCTTTTAAGATTTCTTCCGTATGTGCAATGAGGCTTTCAGCCATAGACTGAAGGCCTTTATTTTTATCAGCTTCACTTAAGGATGCTGCAATTGGTTTGACTGTTAAAGCAGCATCTAATAGTTCGTGCACTGTCATATTAATCTTCCTTTCTGCTAAAACGTGTTCCGGCAGATTTGCCATCAAAAATATCGTAAAGAACCTCCGGGTTACTTCCGTTGGCAATAATCATGTCAATTCCTGCATCCATGCAGAGCTGTGCGGCATGCAGTTTTGTGATCATGCCACCGGTACCACGTGAAGTTCCGGCTGTGCCAGCAAGGTTCATAATATCCTCAGTGATTTCATTTACCAGAGGAATTAAGCTGGCGTCTGCATCTTTTCGAGGGTCTGCTGTATATAGACCATCAATATCGGAAAGCAGAATTAGCAGATCTGCATTGGCACTTGTTGCAATAATAGCAGACAAGGTGTCATTGTCACCCACTTTAATTTCTGAAGTGGCGATGGTATCATTCTCATTTATAATAGGAAGAACTCCGAACTCAAGAAGTCGGTTTAAGGTGTTGTCAAAATTCGTGTGGCGTTCTTCATTTTCAAAATCAGCACCGGTCATTAACATCTGGGCAACGGTGTGATTGTACTCCTGAAATAATTTGTCATAGGTGTACATCAGCTCACATTGTCCGATAGCAGCACATGCCTGTTTGGAAGGAATGTCTTGTGGCTTCTCTGTTAACCCCAGTTTACCTACACCCATGGCGATAGCCCCGGATGATACAAAGATAATATCCAATCCTGCATTTTTCAAATCGGAAATCACTTTACAAAGATTCTCGATTCTTCTTATATTAATATTACCGTTTTGATGAGTCAGCGTAGATGTGCCGACTTTGATAACAACACGCATGTCATACCTCCTAAAAAAGAGTTTCATTTGTTTTACTTGAAAAAGAGTATACTATAATGAAGGGTTTTCTGCAACAAGGCGGAGGAAATAAAAATCAAAAAACTTTTTTAAAAAAGTGCTTGCATTATAGATTTCTTTCCTGTATAATAAAAAAGCTGTGACAAGATAGCGATGAAGCGTGAGGTTGCTACCCACCGTGGTAGGTATTCCGTGGAGCGAATGTCAAGTTAGGAAACTGGCGACAAGTCAC
>JAZRPT010000057.1:0-2340 GCA_045649385.1 Faecalimonas sp.
AATGCCAATTACAGTGTGACCGTTTTCCAAAAACTTCTCGGCAATTGCTTTTCCAATACCTTGCGATGTGCCGGTAATCAAAACCTTCATTTGATTTACTCCTTACTTACGTAATCCAAATACTCTTTTCCAACCGATTCATCACGCCATTTTTTCGTTATACGATAGCCAAACGGAGAGAACACAATTTCCATAATAAGTTCGGCAACAGCGCCAGTCAGCGAACACATAACACACTGAATAAATGTCCAGCAGAAGCCGTCCCAATAGATGGGAGCAAAAAACATAAACACAATAACGGCAAAGATCAAATTATCGCAAAACTGACCGATGAAGGTGGATATGTAAGCTCTTGCGGCAAAAGCTAATTTTCCGTCGGGATTATTACGGAAGCATTTACCGATTGTCCAGTTAAGTGAATTATTGATTGCGGCAGAAGCAAGAAAAGCAATGGTGCTTCCGAGCAGAACAAACCACGTTCCGCCAAAGATACCGTCGAATGCGGTATAGTCGTCTGCTGTAGACGGAATGATACTTGCAACAAAGAAAATGAGGCATGTCAAAAGGTTGATTCCGGCTGCAAGTATGGATATGCGGTTGGACGCCTTGGGGCCAAAGTGTTTGGTGATAATATCCATACACATAAATGACAGCCAGGATATCAATATGCCACCGTCAAGAGCAATCCAGTCGAGCTGGATAAGCGTCTTATTTGCGAGCAAATTCATACAGATAATGCTCACAACAAACAATGTAACGACTGTCGCAGGGATAGAACGCAGCAACAGTTTGAATTCTTTTAGTTCCTTGATCATCATTTTAATTTTTCCACATCCTCAACATAAACAGAAACTTCTCCGCATTCAGGACAAATTGCAACCTTCGGCTTGCCAATTCTGCCGCCAAAGAGTTTATTTTCGTCAGAAGACATAACAATTCCATATCCTGCGGCCTCAACCTTGATTGCACAGCCTTCTTTCATTTCACTTCCGCATCTAAGACACTTTCTCATTACACGTTCTCCTATGCACAAATTGCTTTTCCTGTTATTGTATCTTCTAATATTCAAGATTCTATCAATTTTATCAATTACATTTTATGTACATATTCTTTAACCTGCTCGAAATCGAGAGTCTGAATCAAAGCCCTTGCACCGTTATGGCTTGTAATATATGTAGGCTCATTTTCCGTGACATAACCAGTGAGTTGAGAATACGGATCATAGCCTCGTTCTTTTAATGCTGCTACAATATGTTCCATTGCAGCAATAAATTGTTTTTCATCCATATTTACACCTCCAAGTTACCTTGTCTCTTTTTCCGGTACAATCTCCATAATATCATCAAACTCACATTTCAGTGCTGAACATATCTTAACGAGAATATCCGAACTAACATGCTCATCGTGTCCCATTTTGGTAATGGTAGACCAGCTAATACCCGCACTGTCCATTAAATCCTTCTTCTTCATTTCACGGTCAATAAGAAGTTTCCATAATCGTTTGTAACTGATAGCCATTGTGTTGCCTCCGGTTAATCATTATGTGTTAAACTAATTATAACACTGAATTCGTGCAAATACAAGAATATTCATTTAGTTAAAATAAAAAACGACAGAAAAAATTCTGCCGTTTCACTTATCTTCAAACACTACATTTTTGCAACTTGTGTAAAAAAGCTCCCGGACTGTTAAATCCGAGAGCTTATTCTTTTACCACTTCGCTACTATTTTTCCGTACACGAGTTTACGTTCGTAGTCGTATTTTGTGATTACCACGATTACCTGATCGCCGATATCAAAATCTTCGTCGTTTTGATACATTGAATAGGTACACAGGCAGTCAAGGTTTTCCTCCAACTTACAGAACACACCGCCTTTGTATTTTCCGGATATTACCGATGCACGTCTGCAGTTAAGAGGATAGCGTATCTCAACACCATCAAATGGATGAGGTTCTGCCTCTTTTACTGAAACCTTTATTGACTGGTTTTCTTCGTCGTATTCCTTTAGAACGCCGGTCAGCGTTTCGCCAGGATGATATTTGTCGCGAAGATCTCCGAGCATACCGTAAGACAAATCTCTTTGCGAAAGGGTTAAGTCAAATCCGCCGCAGTTTGCAAGCAGATGAGCTGCTCCGACTGCCATAACACTAACAGGCACTTTTTTCCCAACTTTAGGTGCAAGCTTGGTAAAGGCTTTACGGCGAACATACATCGCACTTCTACGGGATGCAGTACAGCAATCGCTCTCACGGTCAATGCCGGTTATTACATAATCAATCATAGCGCCGGTCATTGAACGCAAAACGTGTTCAGGACGAGTTGTATTTTCATCAAACCA
>JAZRPT010000058.1:0-2284 GCA_045649385.1 Faecalimonas sp.
AATGTATGAATGTAATTATTTTAGAAATTGATGGGAATGTTTTCATCATCCCCACAAAGAATTCCTCTGAGGTGGTTATCAGAGTTCTTAAACCTGCTCCCCAAACTGAACCGACCTATCATTTGCTTCGTGTAAATGGGACGGACGGTTGGATGGGTGGTGTAATCCTATGATTAGATGTTATGCAAGAGTATCAAGCAAAGGTCAAGAGAAATACGGAAACGGTCTTGAAAGTCAGATTGCCGAATTAAAAGCAGCAGGCGGAGAGAAGGTCTATTCCGATGCTTACACTGGGACTGAATGTTCAAGACCCAATTTTGATAAACTTCTGGAAGAGTTAGAACC
Source organism: Faecalimonas sp. (assembly GCA_045649385.1). GTDB lineage: Bacteria > Bacillota > Clostridia > Lachnospirales > Lachnospiraceae > Faecalimonas. Next base: position 346 of record JAZRPT010000058.1, read on the forward strand.
CAACGACACTTTGATGTGTACGAAACTGGACAGAATTGCGAGAAGTTTCTCCCAAGGCAGCAAACTAATATCTGACCTCATTGACCGTGGTGTTAAGGTTCATATCTTAAACATCGGTCTGATGGACAACACCAGTTCGTCCAAACTCATTAGGAATATTTTTTTCGCCTTTGCGGAATTTGAGCGAGATATGATTTTGGAGCGCTGTTCTTCTGGCAAAGCAATAGCAAAATCTAAACCCGATTTCAAGGAAGGTCGTCCAAGGGTATATTCGGATGAACAAGTCGCTCTTGCGATGTCTTTGCTGGAAACAAACTCGTACAGACAGGTGGAACGAATGACAGGCATCTCCAAATCCACCCTTTTACGAGCACGGCGAACACAGAAGATATGACCATAAGTTTTGACTATGGGTTTTTAACCATTTGTCGGAGAGATATGAGACATATCCATAACTCAAAAGTTTATAGACACTTATTATGCTCCGAGCAATTTGTTCGGGGCATTTTTTCTTGAAATAAAAACCAAAAAATTAAATGCTTTAAACATCTTAAATTTTAATTTTTTGGAGGAATTTTTTATGACAAATACACGTATCACAAGAGGAAAAATCTTTTTCGCAGACATCCCCAGAAGCGTAGGTTCCTGTTTTTATGGAAAAAGGCCTATACTCGTGATTAGCAACAATATGAATAACAGATTCAGCCAAACCATTACAGGAATTCCATGCTCAACAAAGGGGGGCACAACTGGTAGTGGAACAACTGGTAGTGGAAATGATGGTAGAAAAAAGAAAGACCTTCCGACCCACGTTTACATACCGAGTACGAAAGGAGGAACTGGTCTTACACGAGATACTATCGTTATGTGCGAGAATATCTGCAATTACTCCGTTGACATTTTAGAAGAATGTATCGGAGAGGTTGACGAGGAGATGATGCGCGAAATTGAAAAGGCAGTCCAAATACAGATTGGTATTATTGGATGACAAAGCAAAACCCACGGTTCGCCACCGTGGGTTTTTGCTGTTTAATTATTTGAGTTAGAAAACAAGTCCCATAAGCGCTTTTTAGAGCAACTCGTCAATGTTATTTACCTTTTTCTTTATTTGTACCCAAGCAGAGCAAGAACTTCTTGTAATATCTAATACAGTGTGTTCTTTGTATATAAAATAATCCGTAACATCAACATCGTTGATAGTTGCTCTGCAATTTCTGTCGGCACAGATGCTAGTAGGGTTATACTTTGGGTCGGAGGGGCAAAGATGCGCACTTATAAAATCCAACGCTTTTGCAGGAATTTGATATTTCTTCTCAACCAAAAGTTCTTTGGTGTCCTCATCGTAAATTTCCAATGAAAATCGCTCAATTTTAGAACCTTCATTATATCGTTTCCAAGAATACTCAACATAAGGATTTTTCTTAAAAGTGATTGTTGTTGTAAGGCATTCATCAGGCGCTTTGTTTTCGGCCCACTTCTTGTACTCTTGCAATGATTTGAACACAACCGTTGAATAGTCTTTTTTGTTTTTGACATAAATCTCTTCGTCGGGATGCATTTTTAGTGCAGAAGACAAATGGTGTTTTATGAAATTGTAATCATCTAATCCAGATACATCCCATACGATTGTAGAGTATTCACGATAATTTGCAATGCTGTGACTGTTATCTGGACCGACATATTTTTCGTAAAAAATGTATGACATAATTAATTTCCTTTCTTACCTATCATTTTATTGTCCGTGGAACTGTTTAAAAGTTCGCTAACTTTCTTTGCGATGTACCAGAACATAACAGGCGGAATAGCATTACCAAGGGCTCTATATTGTGCTCCTTCACTGCCGATGAGTTTGAAATTTTCAGGGAAGGACTGAATACGCGCCACTTCTCTTGGGGTAAAACGACGGTATCTACCATCAACCAATAAAACAGGGTCCGTA
>JAZRPT010000059.1:0-17109 GCA_045649385.1 Faecalimonas sp.
TAGGCATTGACAAAGTAGATGGGATCGTGCTCGACCTGGGCGTATCGTCATATCAGTTGGATACGGCAGAGCGAGGATTCTCTTATCGGGTAGATGCACCTTTGGATATGAGGATGGATAGACGTCAGACAATGACAGCCAAGGACATCGTCAATGACTATAGTGAGATGGATCTTTTTCGCATCATTCGTGATTATGGGGAAGATAAATTCGCGAAAAACATTGCAAAGCACATTGTGATGGAACGCGAAAAAGGTCCAATCGAAACTACAGGACAATTAATAGAGATTATTAAACGTGCCATACCAATGAAATTTCAAAAAACTGCAGGACATCCTGCAAAGAGAACCTTCCAGGCAATTCGTATTGAACTTAACAGGGAACTGGAAGTACTGAAGAACACCTTGGATGACATGATTGATTTGTTAAATCCAGATGGAAGGATTTGTATTATCACCTTCCATTCGTTAGAAGATAGAATTGTAAAAAGTATTTTCAAGAAAAATGAAGATCCGTGTACTTGCCCAAGTCATTTTCCGGTATGTGTCTGTGGAAATGAGTCAAAGGGGAAAGTCATTACGAGAAAACCGATACTTCCAAGCGAGGAGGAGTTGGAAGCAAACAGTCGGTCAAAAAGTGCAAAACTTCGTATTTTTGAACGAAGTTAAAGATAGGGGAGTATATAACATAAATAAAAGGGAGTGAAAATTATGGCATCATATGTACAGGGGAGTGTGGTGCGTAAAGACAATGCAGTAGTGCAGAGTCCGGCTAGACAGAAAGAAGTCAGCCAGCGTGTGCGTGCGAATCGAAGCAAAGCAATGCACATGAGCAAAGGCTATGTGGCATTTTTGGCGATTGCAGCAATCGTTGTTTTATTTGTATGTATGCAGTATTTGCAACTGCAGTCTGAAATAAGTAGTCGTGCAAGCAATATTACGGCGTTGCAACAGGAACTTGCAGATGCAAAAGAGGCGAATACTACAAGATATAATGTAATTATGAATTCTATGAATTTAGAGCAGATTAGAGATATTGCGATTAACGAATTCGGGATGGTGTATGCTGAGGAAGACCAGATTATTAAGTATCAGCGTCCGGATGGAAGCGCAGTAACTCAGTTTGCCGGCATCCCGGAAAGTGGGATTATCGCCAGCTCAGATGAAGTGGAATAAAAATAAAGGGTGACATAAATGGAAAAGAGAAAACGCAAAAAGCCGTCAGGGATACGGCAAAAGTTTCTCAAGAGAATGCAGAAAAAGCTAGTATTGATATTTGGAATAATCATACTAGCTTTTATTGGTTTAATCGCGAGAGTAACATATATTAATGCAACAAATGGAGAAAAATACACGAAAATTGTTCTAGACCAGCAAGAATACAACAGTAGATTAATTCCGTTTAAACGTGGCGATATTCTGGACAGGAATGGGACAGTTGTTGCTACCAGTGAACGTGTATATAACGTGATTTTAGATGCATATGTCATGCTTTCGGGTGATGACAAGCAGGACCAAACCGCAGTTATGCAGGTGAAAGAAGCGTTAGAATTATGTTTTGGAATTGAAGCATCCGTAATTGATGAAGTGATTGAGCAGCGTCCGAACAGCCGTTATGTAATTCTTGCAAAGAAGATGTCGTATGCACAGGCACAAGACTTTGAAGCATTGAAAAAAGAAACCTATGAAGGTGAAGATGGAAAGCAACATAAAAAGTATACCAATGTCTCCAGTATTTGGCTGGAGGAAGATTATATCCGTACTTATCCATACAATACCTTGGCTTCAGATTTGATTGGCTTTACGGTATCTGGAAATGTAGGTAATGCAGGGATTGAGGCATCTTATAATCGTATTTTAAATGGTACAGATGGTAGAGAGTACGGCTACCAGGATACGGATGCGTCTTTGGAGAGAACGGTAAAAAATGCAATCAATGGACAAACCATTGTTTCAACTATTGATATCACATTGCAAAGCATTGTAGAAAAACATATTCTGGCATTTAACGAAGAACATAGAAATGAAGCCAGAAGCGGTGAGGGGAGCACGAATACGGCAGTCATTATTATGAATCCGAATACCGGTGAGATTCTTGCGGAAGCTTCCTATCCAAATTTTGATTTGAACAATCCAAGAGATTTAACGAAATATTATTCCGAAAGTTCTATCGCAGAGATGACGGATGAACAAAGGCTCACTGCAATGCAGAAAATATGGAAGAATTATTGTGTCAGTGATACCTTTGAACCGGGTTCTACCATTAAGCCATTTACAATGGCTTCGGCCCTTGAGAATGGAACATTGGCAGGAAATGAGTGGTATACCTGCCCGGGATATAAAGTAGTTTCGGGAACCCGAATCAAATGTAATAATCGAAACGGACATGGGGCTCAGTCATTGAGTGATGGTATTGCAAATTCCTGCAACTGTGTTCTGATGGATATAGCTGCAGCCCTTGGCGATAAGGAATTCTGCAGATATCAAGAAGTGTTTGGCTTTGGTGAAAAGACAGGCATTGACCTTCCGGGAGAAGCAGATACATCAGGACTTTTGTATAAGCCGGAGAATATGGGGCCGGTGGAATTAGCCACCAATTCCTTTGGTCAAGGGTTCAATGTCACCATGACACAAATGGTTGCAGGATTTTCATCCTTGATTAATGGGGGCGATTATTACAAACCGCATGTTGTGAGACAAATCCGTGATGAAAATGGAAATGTAGTACAGAACATGAATCCGGTGCTGCTTAAGAAAACTGTTTCTGAGGAAACTAGCGATTTGTTAAAAACTTATATGAAGCAAACCATGACAGATGGTACCGGACGAAATGCAAAAGTAGAAGGGTACAGCATGGGAGGCAAGACAGGAACCGCAGAAAAACTGCCGCGTGGAAACGGAAACTATGTATTGTCCTTTATGGGATTTGCACCAGTGGAGTCTCCGGAGATATTGGTATATGTGGTGATTGATGAACCAAATGCAGAAATTCAGGCAAACAGTAGATTGGTAACTACTTTGGCAAAAAATATTATGGAAGAAGCATTTCCATACCTTAATATTACAAAAGAATAAGAGGATTATTCATAACCTCACAAAAGTGTTCATAAAAATTAACAACACTTTGTGAGGTTTTTTTATGAAAAATAAAACTTATATACGTAGAAAAGAACTGATTGTTTTCGCATGTGCAGGACTTTTGCTGATAGGCTTGGTTGGAAGGCTGGCATATCTTATGATTTTTGAAGCAGAGTATTACCAGGAAAAGGCGGAGAGTTTGCACGAAAGAGAAAGGCAAATTAAGGCGGCAAGAGGGGAAATTGTAGATGCAAACGGTGTTGTTTTGGCAACCAATAAGACTGTTTGTACGATTTCTGTCATCCATAGTCAGTTAACAGATGCGGAAGAAGTGATTCGTATTTTGACACAGGAGTTGGGGCTTGATGAGGCAACGGTCCGTAAAAAAGTGGAAAAGATTTCTTCCAGAGAATTGATAAAATCAAATGTTAATAAGGAAATCGGGGACAGAATCCGTGAATATGAATTAGACGGAGTGAAGGTAGATGAGGACTATAAGCGTTATTACCCATATGACAATCTCGCTTCTAAAGTGTTAGGATTTACAGGAAGCGATAATCAAGGAATTATTGGGTTAGAAGTAAAATATGAGGAGTATTTGAAAGGACAAAATGGAACGATTCTTACAACCACAGACGCGAGAGGAATCGAATTGGAGGGGATTGCAGAAGAACGAATAGAACCAATTGCAGGAAAAACCCTCCAGCTTAGCCTGGATTATAACATTCAGAAATATGCGCAGCAGGCAGCGGAAAAGGCGATGGAAGAAAAACAGGCAGACCAGGTGGCGATTTTGATTATGAACCCTCAGAATGGGGAAATATATGCTATGGTGAATGTTCCGGAGTTCCAGCTGAACGACCCTTTTTCACTAGAAACGCTTGAACTTACAACAACTCCGGCAAATGATGAAGAAAAACAGGATTTACTAAATAAGATGTGGAGAAATACCTGTATTAATGACACCTATGAACCGGGTTCCATTTTTAAGGTATTTACCACAGCAGCAGCTCTCGAGGCAGGAGTGTTGAGTGTAGACCATAACTTTTATTGCCCCGGTTATCGTATTGTGGAAGACAGACGTATTCGTTGTCATAAAACAACTGGACATGGAGCGGAAACATTTCCGCAGGGAATTCAAAATTCCTGTAACCCGGTTTTTATCGATATTGGTTTGAGGCTTGGTGCAGATGGATTTTACAAGTATTTCAAACAATTTGGATTAACGAAAAAGACGGGGGTAGATTTGCCGGGGGAAGCGGGAACCATTACTCATAAATTAGAAAATGTGGGGCTGGTGGAGCTCGCTACCATGTCCTTTGGTCAGTCCTTCCAGATTACTCCAATTCAGGTTGCCACCATGGTTAGCACTACTATAAATGGAGGTAAACGTGTGACACCTCATCTTGGTGTGCGTATACTAGATGAGGAAGGAGAGCAGGTGAAAGAGTTCTCTTATGAAAGCGACAAAGTACTCGCCACAGAAACTTCGGAAAAAATGCGAGAATTATTGGAAAGTGTTGTTTCCGAGGGCGGTGGAAAAAATGCAATTATAGAGGGGTATGAGATAGGAGGAAAGACTGCGACATCACAGACTTTGCCTCGAAGTGCCCATAAATATATATCCTCTTTTGTCGGGTTTGCACCTGCTGACAACCCGCAAGTGCTGGGTCTTTGTATTATCTATAATCCGCAAGGCGTATATTATGGTGGCACCATTGCTGCGCCTGTTATCAAAACAATTTTTGAGAACATCCTGCCGTATCTGGGGATTGAAAAGACAGGGAATTAGTTGTATACTATACGGTGTGTATAAACAGGAAATATTTTGTATTTTATGCACATAATAACGAAAGAGATAACGAGGTGTATATATGGATTATAAAATTTTTATACCGGTATTAATCGCATTTGCTTTTAGTGTCATCTTAGGGCCGGTAGTGATTCCGATTCTTCGAAAACTTAAGATGGGGCAGACAGAACGTGTGGATGGTGTGCAATCCCATTTGAAAAAAGCGGGAACCCCAACCATGGGTGGTGTCATTATTTTGAGTAGTATTGCAATTACATCCCTGTTTTACATCAAAGACTATCCGACCATTATTCCGATTCTGTTTGTGACCGTTGGTTTTGGTCTCATTGGATTTCTGGATGATTATTTGAAAGTTGTGATGAAACGTTCTGATGGTTTGTATCCAAAACAAAAAATGGGACTTCAGATTTTAGTGACGGCTGTATTTGCATTCTATATTGTGAAATTTACGGAGATTCCCCTCACATGGTTGATTCCGTTTTCTGATGGAAAATACTTAGACCTTGGATTTCTGGCGATTCCGATGATGTTTATCGTAATTATCGGAACTGTCAATGGTGTGAATTTTACGGACGGATTAGATGGTCTGGCTTCCAGTGTTACGGTACTTGTTGCAACCTTTTTTACGGTTGTCGCAATCGGAACAAAAAGTGGAATTGAACCGATTACCTGTGCGGTTGTAGGTGCACTCCTTGGATTTTTATTATTCAATGTGTATCCGGCAAGTGTGTTTATGGGGGATACCGGTTCGCTTGCACTGGGTGGCTTTGTTGCATCAACGGCTTATATTCTTCAGATGCCACTATTCATCGTACTTGTTGGATTGATCTATCTTGTGGAAGTTTTGTCTGTAATCATACAGGTTACGTATTTTAAAAAGACAGGTGGAAAACGTATTTTTAAAATGGCTCCAATCCACCACCATTTTGAATTGTGTGGCTGGTCAGAGACCAAGGTTGTAGCTGTATTTTCTATTGTGACAGCAATCCTTTGTCTCGTTGCTTTAATGGCGATTTAGGTAGCAGGAGGAAGAGAGAGTTATGAACAATCAAAAGATTCTTGTCTTTGGTTCGGGAATCAGTGGCATTGGTGCCACTCAGCTTCTTGAAAAACAAGGAAAAGAAGTGATTCTGTATGACGGGAATGCATCACTGGATGCAGAAAAGATAAAGAGACAGATTGGTGAAAATACAAAGGCTTCTGTTGTTCTTGGTGATTTACAGGAAGACCTCATGAAGACATTGGACTTGGTAGTTATGAGTCCGGGCGTTCCGACAGACCTGCCGGTTGTGAATCAAATGCGTGAGATGGGAATTCCGATTTGGGGTGAAATTGAACTCGGCTTTACATACGGTAAAGGGGATGTTCTGGCCATTACCGGAACAAATGGAAAGACGACAACCACAGCGCTGCTGGGTGAGATTATGAAAAATTATAAAGATTCAGTCTATGTAGTTGGTAACATTGGAAATCCATATACGACGGTGGCACTGGATATGGAGGAGGACAGTGTTGCCGTAGCGGAAGTCAGCAGTTTTCAATTGGAGACCATCCATGACTTTCGTCCGGTTGTCAGTGCGATTTTGAATATCACACCGGACCATTTGAATCGTCATCATACAATGGAGGCATATATTGCGGCAAAAGAAGATATTGCGAGAAACCAGACAGAAGACGATACTTGTGTCTTGAATTATGAGGATGAAGTTTTACGCAAATTTGGTGAAAATATAAAAGCGAAAGTTCTATATTTTAGCAGCAGGCGTAAACTAAATAAAGGCATCTATTTCGAAGATGGCAAACTTATTTATAAAGATGAAAAAGAAACAGTTCTTTGTCATGTGGAGGAATTACAACTTCTGGGAATGCATAATTATGAAAATATAATGGTTGCGTCAGCTATGGCAATTGCTTACGGAGTTCCGATGGATGTGATTCAAAGGACAATTAAAGCCTTTGCCGGGGTTGCTCACCGTATCGAATATGTCTGCGAAAAAGAAGGTGTCGCATATTATAATGACTCGAAAGGAACCAATCCGGATGCTGCCATAAAAGCAGTTCAGGCGATGAATCGTAAGACCTTGCTGATTGGTGGCGGTTATGATAAAGATTCCGAATATGACGAATGGATACAAAGCTTTGACGGGAAAGTAAAATATCTTGTTTTACTAGGTCAGACAAAAGACAAAATTGCATCTGCAGCAAGAAAACTAGGTTTTGAGAATATTATTATGGTAGAAACCTTAGAAGAAGCAGTTACGACATGTGCAAAGTTAGCTGAGCCGGGAGATGCGGTGCTTCTTTCACCTGCTTGTGCAAGCTGGGGAATGTTTAAGAATTACGAAGAACGTGGAGATAAATTCAAGGAAGTCGTAAATGCATTATAAGAGGTGAAAAAGTTTGGCAAAACCCAGAAAGAAAAAGGCTTTTGATTATAGCCTTGCGGTGGTTGTTTTTATACTCATACTTGTAGGACTTTATATTTTATACAGTACGAGTTCTTACAATGGGCGTGTGAAATTCGATGATGAATTTTATTACTTAAAGAAACAGGCTTTTGCTACAGTACTTGGGATTGGGTGCATGTATGTGATGGCAAATATTGATTATCACATTTGGCAAAAGTTTGCTGTATGGGCATATGTGCTGTCCTTGCTTCTTTCATTGGCAGTTTTGTTTATAGGAGATGAATATAATGGGTCCAAAAGATGGTTGTCTTTTGGACCTTTGTCATTTCAGCCATCAGAATTTGCAAAACTGGCAGTGATTCTGTTTTTGGCCAGTCTCATTGTTAAAAATGGAAAGAAAATGAAGAAGATGGGAACCCTTCTCCTTATTATGATATCCATACTTCCGATTGTAGGTCTGGTTGGGGCAGGAAACTTAAGTACTGCTATTATTATTTTGGGAATAGGGGTAGTTTTGGTATTTGTGGCTAGCCCTCTTTATGCACAATTTATCTGGCTGGCAGTGAGTGCAATCGGATTTATGGCTATCTTCCTTGCTATGGAAAGCTATCGCTTGGAGAGACTTGCCATATGGCGTAATCCGGAAGCCTATGAAAAAGGCTATCAAACGCTACAGGGGCTTTATGCAATCGGCTCCGGCGGTTTGTTTGGCAGGGGAAGCGGAGAAAGTATACAGAAACTGGGATTTGTTCCGGAAGCCCAAAATGATATGATATTTGCAATTGTATGCGAGGAATGGGGATTGTTCGGTGCGGCAATCTTAATCTTTCTCTTCCTTTTTCTGATATGGCGATTTTTCGTAATTGCCGTGAACGCGAAAGATTTATTAGGCTCCCTGATTGCCAGCGGCGCCATGGCCCATATGATGATTCAGGTGATTTTAAATATAGCAGTTGTTACAAATACCATACCAAATACAGGCATCACCTTACCTTTTGTCAGTTATGGGGGGACCTCAGTTTTATTTTTATTAACAGAAATAGGGCTTGTACTTAATGTGTCTCATCTGATACAATGATATTGTTCAGAGGTGGCTCTGAACAATATGTTTGATTGTATGGGAGAAAAAATGAAGGGGAAAGGACGCAAAAAGAAAAGTAAATTTGGCTATTATTTATACGCGGTTGTGATTTTGTTACTTACCATAATTAATATTACGTTGGCGACGTTATTACTAACTCATGTGCAGGGGATACAGGTCAGTGGTACCGGGCATAGCCAGGACAGTCAGATTGTGGCATGGATGAAGGAAGACCCTTTGACTACGAATTCACTTTATACATTATTCAAGTTTAAAACAGGAGCTTATACACTTCCGGTATATTTGGAAAAGGTAGATGTGCAATTGTCAGCACCTTGGAAGGTGAAAGTGCATGTCACTGAGAAAAAGATTATCGGTTGTTTTGTAAAAGATTATTCTTACATTTATTTTGATGAAGAAGGATTGGTTTTAAAGATAACTACAGAGTATGACGAAACAGTCCCTCTCATAGAAGGTCTGGAAACAGAAGAAGCAAAAAAATATGAAAAACTTCAAGTGGATAATGAGAAAGTTTTCGATTGTTTTGTGAGTGTTACAAAAGAGTTAGAGAAGAACAATTTGTCTCCTGACAGGTTGGTCTGGACTGACAATGGTATGAATCTACATTTTGAAAAAGTCTGCGTACAGTTAGGGAAGAGTAATTTTGGAATAAAAGTATTGCAATTAACGACTCTTTTGGACGAATTGGATGGAAAAGACGGAGTTCTTCATATGGAACATTATACAGAGGATAGCAATAATATTAGTTTTGAAAAAAACATGGAAGAATGATAAAAAAGTATTGATTATTTGCAGAAAACTATTTATTATATATGTGTATGGCAAAATGCGATACGTCTAGGGACGTATAAGATAAATAAGGGAACAAAGGAGGAGAAGTTCTTGTTAGAAATTAAAACAAACGAAATGGAAGCAGCAGCAAAAATTATAGTTGTCGGTGTCGGTGGCGGCGGAAACAATGCAGTGGATCGTATGATTTCAGAAAATATTGCGGGTGTAGAATTTATCGCAATCAATACAGATAAACAAGCATTACAGTCATCAAAAGCTCCAACATTGATGCAGATTGGTGAGAAACTCACAAAAGGACTTGGCGCTGGTGCGAAGCCTGAAATCGGTGAAAAAGCAGCAGAAGAAAGTGAAGAAGAAATCGCAGCAGCATTGGAAGGTGCAGATATGGTATTCGTTACTTGTGGTATGGGTGGCGGAACCGGTACAGGTGCAGCTCCGGTAGTAGCACGTATTGCGAAGTCAATGGGTGCTTTAACTGTTGGTGTTGTTACAAAACCTTTCCGTTTTGAAGCAAAGACACGTATGAATAATGCATTAGCAGGTATCGAAAAATTAAAAGAAAATGTAGATACATTAATTGTGATTCCAAACGATAAATTATTAGAAGTAGTTGACAGAAGAACAACTATGCCTGAAGCACTTAAGAAAGCGGATGAAGTGTTACAACAAGGTATCCAAGGTATTACAGATTTGATCAACACATCTGCATTGATTAACCTTGACTTTGCTGACGTTCAGACTGTTATGACAGACAAGGGTATCGCTCATATCGGTATTGGTTGTGGTAAAGGTGATGACAAGGCACTTCAAGCAGTTAAAGAAGCCGTTGCAAGTCCACTTCTTGAGACAACAATTGCAGGAGCTTCACATGTTATTATCAATATTTCCGGTGACATCACTCTGTTTGATGCAAGTGATGCAGCTGAATATGTACAAGACCTTGTTGGCGAAGATACAAATATCATCTTTGGTGCAATGTATGACGACTCTAAGACAGATGAAGCTACAATTACTGTAATTGCTACAGGCTTACACAACGTTGGAGGAACAGCTTCCAAGTTGAAATCAAGATTAGAAGGAAAAGTACCGGTACAAAACGTAGAAAAGTATGAAGCACCGGTAGTTCCAACACCGGTTATGCCGGAACTTGACCTTGGTTTGGCAAAACCTCAGGCAGCAGGAACAGCTCCATCATTAGATACACCAAGAACACCGGTTAGTTCAGTAAAAGAACAATCGATTAAGATTCCAACATTTTTAAAGAAATAATTTATAGCGAAATATGTCGAAGACTTTGTGGGAAACCACAGAGACTTCGACATTTTTTTTGTGCATTAATTCCTATAATAGACTTTGCTTGAGTACCAAATCATTTCGTAGCGAAAGAGGAAGTAGGTGGAGTGTGTACTACGAATTGTATGTAGATGTATTGTTTTTGGTAAATTTCATGATGGATTACATATTGCTTTTAATTGTGAAAAAGATATTAAAATGTTCTGCCACACACGGAAATATCTTTATAGGAGCCATCGTTGGTTCTTTGTTCACATGTCTTGTTGTAGTTCTGCCGATACCCTATGCATTTGTCAAATTCGTATTATTCCACATCTTTGTAAATACGTGCATGATTCGAGTGGGATTAAAAATCAAAACCATACCAGCTTTTCTTAAGGCAATCATTATGCTGTATATTGGTGGTTTTCTGCTTGGAGGAGTAATGGAATATTTCAGGCAATATGTTCGTGAGGGGAGTTTGTTTTTCCTCTTGGCACTTGTGTCATATTACATAGTTCTGGGGATTTTCAAATTTATTTCCTATCTTCAAAGGTGGAATCAGACTCATTATAAAGTGGATATATATCTGGATAATCAGATCTATCAAGTGAGAGGACTTGTGGATACAGGAAATGGCCTTAGGGATCCAATTAGTGGGCATCCGATTAGTGTTTTAGAGCGTAGGAGGGCTAAAGAACTTTTGGAGAAAAGCAAGGGGAAAAACTTCCGATATGTTCCTTATCATACCATCGGAAAGGCGGAGGGCGTACTGCCGGTTTTTCGTGTAGACCGCATGTGTATCCACAGGGATGTTGAGTGTTGGGTTGAAAAGCCTTTGATTGGTATCAGTGAGGAGAGAGTTTCAAGAGAGGGAGAGTATGAAATGATTTTAAATCCGAATCTATTTTAGGAGGAATTAAGATGTTGATGAAATTGGCCGTGCCAAAGCGGTTTATCCGGACTTTTTTGTTTCCGGAAAGTATGGAGTTACATTACATAGGAGGGGCAGATGTTCTGCCGGCTCCATTGGGGGTAGATGAAGAAAACGAAGCAATATTGGAATTGGGTACGGAAAAAGATGAGGATGCAAAGAAGTTATTAATTGAGCACAATCTTCGTTTGGTAGTATATATTGCGAAAAAATTTGATAATACAGGAGTTGGTGTGGAGGATTTGATTTCCATAGGAACGATTGGGTTGATAAAAGCAATTCACACATTTAATCCAAACAAAAATATCAAACTTGCCACGTACGCATCTCGCTGTATTGAAAACGAGATATTAATGTATTTGAGAAGGAATAATAAAACCAAATTAGAGGTTTCAATAGATGAGCCGTTGAATGTGGACTGGGATGGAAATGAATTGTTACTTTCAGATATTTTGGGTACAGACGAGGATGCCATATACAAAGATATGGAGGATGAGGTGGAACGAAAATTGCTTGTCAGAGCAATTAATTGTTTATCTAGCAGGGAGAGGATGATTGTGCAGATGCGTTATGGCTTGGCGTCCCACGACGGACAGGAAAAAACGCAGAAAGAAGTAGCGGATCTATTGGGCATATCACAATCCTATATTTCTCGTTTAGAAAAGAAAATCATGCAGCGATTAAAACGGGAAATGGTTCGATTTGAAATCTGATTCCTTAGGTGATAGAATAAAAGAAAAAGGAGCGTGAGATATATGAAACTTACATTTATCGGTGCAGCTCATGAGGTGACAGGGAGCTGTCATTTATTAGAAGCCAACGGGAAGAATATTTTGGTGGACTGTGGAATGGAACAAGGACCGGATTTGTATGAAAATCAAGAGGTTCCGGTTTCGGCAGGGGAGATTGATTATATTCTTTTAACACATGCGCATATCGACCATTCGGGACTGATTCCGCTGATGTGCAAGCATGGGTTTAAAGGGGAGATTGTTACAACCTTTGCAACGGCTGATTTGTGCAATATTATGTTGCGAGACAGTGCACATATTCAGGAATTTGAAGCGGAGTGGAGGAATCGAAAGGCAAGGCGTTCAGGAGCACCATTGTATGAGCCGTTGTATACCACACAGGATGCACTTGAGGCCATTGGACTTTTGTTACCATGTGATTACGGTCAGAAGATTGTATTGTGTCAAGGCATTGAAGTTCGTTTTAATGACGTAGGACATTTGCTTGGTTCAGCAAGTATAGAGGTGTGGATTACAGAAAATGATATTTCAAAGAAGATAGTATTTTCAGGGGACGTAGGAAATATAGACCAACCGATTTTAAATGACCCGTCAGTAGTCAAAGAAGCGGATTATATTGTCATTGAATCTACTTATGGTAACCGTATACATAGTGAGGAAAAACCGGATTATTTGGGCGAATTTACGCGCATATTAAAGGAAACATTTTCGGAAGGCGGAAATGTGGTTATTCCTTCTTTTGCAGTTGGAAGAACTCAGGAAATCTTATATTTCATTCGTGAAATTAAAGAGAAAAATTTATTGCCGGAATATCCAAATTTTGAAGTATATGTAGACAGTCCGCTGGCAATTGAAGCAACCAATGTGTTTACCAAAAATGGTCGGGCATGTTACGACGAGGAGGCGCGGAGGCTGATTGAGAAGGGCGTGAATCCACTGGTATTTCCGGGATTAAAACTGTCCGTGACCAGTGATGACTCCAAATTAATCAATTTTGACACTAATCCGAAGGTCATTATTTCGGCGTCCGGTATGTGTGAAGCAGGGCGTATCAGGCATCATTTAAAGCATAATTTGTGGAGAAAAGAGTGTACCGTATTGTTTGTCGGATATCAGGCCATAGGAACTCTTGGCAGAAAGTTAATTGACGGAGCATCTGCAGTAAAACTTTTTGGTGAGAATATTGAAGTTGCTGCCAAGATTGAGTCCCTAAAAGGTGTCAGTGGTCATGCGGATATGAATGGCTTATTGGCTTGGCTGAAGGGCTTTGAAACGGAGGTGCAGCATGTGTTCGTAGTGCATGGAGAAGATGCTGTTACGGATGAATTTGCACAGACAATTACAGATACCTTGGGTTATCAAGCATTTGCACCGTATTCGGGTGGATGTGTAGATTTGGCAAGCAACGAAATTATTTCAGCAGGAATTCGTATTGCTAAGAAGAAGGTGGAGAAACCGGCACAGGTTCGTTCACAGAATGCATTTAACCGTCTGGTACTCGCATGCAAGCGTCTCATGACAGTGGTTATGAAGTGCGAGGGTATGGCAAATAAAGATTTGGCCAAGTTTGAAGGACAGATTCAAAATCTGGTGGACAAATGGGATATTAAGGATTAAGATTTTGGGAGGCTCACATGTGTGGGCCTCATTTCAAATAATTCCTCATGGTTTTAAGTGCATGTTTTTCCAGACGGCTTACTTGGGCTTGAGAAATATCGATTTCTTCAGCTACTTCCATCTGAGTTTTACCTTCATAAAAACGAAGCTTGATAATGTAACGCTCACGCTCATTTAAACATTTCATTGCAGCCTGCAATGCTAATTCTTCAATCCAGTTTTCTTCTCGATTCTTTTTGTCACTAATTTGATCCATTACATATAACGCATCTTCTCCATCGTTATAAACGGGCTCCTGCAGGCTCATAGGTGTCTGAATCGCATCCATTGCAAACACAATATCTTCTTTTGGAATTCCGATTTCATCTGCAATCTCCTGTACGGTTGGCTCTTTTAAATTTTTCTTTAGATAATTCTCCTTTGCATAAATTGCTTTGTAAGCTATATCTCTTAATGAACGACTCACCCTAATAGAACTGTTATCGCGCATATATCTGCGAATTTCACCAATAATCATGGGAACCGCATAGGTTGAAAATTTCACATCTAATTCTGTATTAAAGTTGTTAATTGCCTTGATTAATCCAACGCACCCTATTTGAAATAAGTCATCCACATTTTCATTGCTATTCGCAAAACGTTTGATAACACTAAGGACAAGTCTTAAATTCCCTTTAATATATTCTTCTTTGGCTTCCTGATCCCCCTGCTTAATTTTTGCAAAAAGTTCCTTCTTTTCATCTTCCTTTAACAACGGAAGCTTTGACGTATCCACACCACAGATTTCCACTTTATTAAGAGCCATCTTGTTATCCTCCTACTATATTTCGTAATAGTAAAATGATGCACAAGATGGCTCCAAACTATTCTGTTCTATATGAAAATAAAAAAACTTTTAGCCCTTGACAAACAACTATTGAAATTTAAACATGTTCATACTATGATAAAAGAAGAAACTTAAATAGGAGGACATCATGTATAAAGCATGCATTTTTGACTTGGATGGAACATTGACGGATACAGTAGAGTCATTGACCTATTCTGTGAATGCCACGTTAAGTGAACTGGGGCTGTCTCAGATTACGGAAGAGCAATGTAAAGCTTTTGTAGGAAGTGGAGCCCGAAAATTAATCGAACGTTCACTAAAGGCTGCGGGAGACCCCGAACTTCTTCATGTGGAGAAAGCAATGGAAGTGTATGGAAGGATTTTTAAAGAAAATTGCACCTATCATGTTACGCCATATGAAGGTATTGTAGAGATGTTGGATACCCTGAAGGCTTTAGGAGTCCGTTTAGCAGTTTTGTCCAATAAACCGCATTTACAGACAAAAGATGTTGTTAAGACCTTTTTTGGTGATGACACATTTACATGTGTGCAAGGGCAACAGGATGGGATTCCGAGAAAACCAGATCCGGCAGCGGTATTTATGATTGCAAGGGAACTGAATGTGGCAAGTGAAGAGTGTCTTTATATTGGGGATTCGGATGTAGACATGCAGACAGGTGTAGCGGCAGGTGTAACAACGATTGGTGTAACCTGGGGCTTTCGCTCGGAAGAAGTCTTGAAGGAAAGCGGTGCAGTATATATTGTACACAAGGCTGAAGAAATAATTTCAATTGTAAAAGGAGAAAAATAACATGTACGAATATGATGAAGAATGCTTAAAGATTTTTTTGAAGAAACAATTACAATTATTTGACGAACCAGTTGCTGATACAATGGAAGAAGCGGAAGCGTTTTTAGAAGACTGTATGGCAGTTGTTGTAAATTCGCTGAGAGAAGTGAGAGACTATTTTGAGGAAAATGGCACAGATATTTCTGATATGGGAAATGATGAGTTAGAAGAGGCTTCAGAAGTATTTTCTCTGCCAAGTGGAAGGTACCTCATTGTAGAAGGATAAAGAAACGAAAGGAAATAAGAAAACATGTACAACGGAAATGAAAATATTGTAGTTTGTGACCATCCTCTGATTAAACACAAAATTACAATGCTAAGAAAAAAAGAAACAGGAACGAATGAATTTCGTGCGATTGTAGAGGAAATCGCAATGCTTATGGGCTATGAAGCTCTTAGAGATTTGGGGTTGGAGTATGTGGATGTTGA
Organism: Faecalimonas sp.; assembly: GCA_045649385.1. GTDB lineage: Bacteria > Bacillota > Clostridia > Lachnospirales > Lachnospiraceae > Faecalimonas. The sequence continues at coordinate 15,873 of JAZRPT010000059.1, forward strand.
GACTCCGCTTGAAGTAGCAAGTTGTCCGGTGATTGCAGGAAAGAAGCCGGCAATCGTGCCAATCTTAAGAGCTGGACTTGGTCTTGTAGGTGGACTCCTTAAGCTAATGCCGGCGGCTAAAATCGGACACATCGGGTTATATCGTGACGAAGAAACGCATGAGCCACATGAATATTATTGCAAGCTTCCGGAACCAATTGAACTTCGGAAAATCTTTGTTGTGGACCCAATGCTTGCAACAGGTGGTTCTGCTGTTGCAGCCATTGATTTTATTAAGCAACATGGTGGAAAAGACATTACATTTATGTGTGTGATTGCAGCACCTGAAGGGGTAGAAAAATTGCAGAAGGCTCATCCGGACATAAAAATATTCATTGGTAATCTTGACAGAGAACTGAATGAAAATGCATATATCTGTCCGGGACTAGGCGATGCAGGGGATAGAATTTTTGGAACAAAATAATTGAGAATTTATATCATATAAAAAAGCTTCTCGCTCAAAAAAATGAGCTAGAAGCTTTTTGCTTGTCTATATTTAGTTTTCTTCATCAAAGACGTAATCTTTACCAGGAAGAATTGCATTTAAGATGATACCTGTTAAAGCACCAACTGCAAGACCTGAAAGACTGATTGTAATTTGTTCAAGTTGGAATGCAATGTCGCCCGTTCCGTTGTACTTGATACCGATAGAAAGCACTAGAATCAAGGCTGCAATAATTACGTTACGAGATTTTGTGAAATCTACTTGATTTTCTACAATGTTACGAACACCGACTGCAGAAATCATACCGTAAAGTATCAAGGAGATACCACCTACAGTAGCAGTAGGCATTGATTGAATAATTGCAGCAAACTTCGGACAGAAGGAGAAGAAGATTGCAAAATATGCTGCTAATCTTACCACAAATGGGTCATATACCTTAGATAAATTTAAAACGCCGGTATTTTCACCGTATGTTGTATTAGCAGGAGCTCCGAAAAGGGAAGCTGCGATAGTAGCAAGTCCATCTCCAAGTAAGGTTCTGTGAAGACCAGGATCTTTGATATAGTTCTTGCCAGTTGTAGAGGAAATCGCAGAAATGTCTCCAATGTGTTCTACAATGGTTGCAAGTGCAATCGGCATAATGGTAATAATTGCAGTAATCAATTTAGAAGCATCAAAGTTATCGAATAATGCCAGCACAGTCATTTCTCTGTGAATTGGAATTCCAATCCAGTCAGCACTTGCCACGCCTGA
>JAZRPT010000060.1:0-8627 GCA_045649385.1 Faecalimonas sp.
GTTGTTCCCTTTAATTGCAACGCATAAGTCGTAAAATCTTCGGTAGTGGTTCCACCCATTAACTTGAATATCTTATCATTCAAATTAATTGTGACATTACTATTCGACTTCATCCAGAACTCTAACTTATAGTTTGATAAACTTGATTTCGTCAGTGCTACGCTTTGGACTGCTTGTGGGGTACTCTGAGTATTAAAATCAATTCTCGCATCAGTACCTCCCGTTGGAGTTTCCTTGTAATTGATGCTGTAAGTCTTTCCTCCGTCCGTTACAGTTGCAGTTCCGGTAACGGCTAGTGAATCCATGTTGACGTCCCAAGCAGTTATCAGCGTCACTCCAGGCATCTCAGGAAGCGTTGCTCGTACATCATCTATAATGGCATCTATCTGAGTTGCATTTTCACTATAGATACGAATACGTTTGATTGCTGTTAAATCTGCATCACCATTCTTTACGCTTTCAAATGGAAGATATAGTTCTGTCCAGCCACTATTTAAACTGTTAACCGGAACATTCCATTGATACTCATGAACATCTGCTGTTTCATCGCTTCCGATTTCTACAGAAATATTTGTACCTAGTTGTGCATTATTTCCTATATAAATCCATAAGTGAATGCCACCTGTTTGGTATGCCTGTATATTTACTGGTTGTTTCAAAATTGCACTCAACAGCATACTATCTTCTCTGGTAGACCTAAATGCTCCTGTGCCTTCTTTAAATTTTCCGTCTTCTGTAGTCAAAGTCACTCCTGAACAAATCGTCGCAACTTCCATACTGTCACAAGATAACAGTACATCTGTAACAACCGGCTCTGTCGGTTCTGTCGGTGGTGCAGGAGGTGTCGGTGGTGTTGGCTGTGTATCCACCTTCACAACCATCATATCGGAAATAGCAATCGTAGCATCTTTTCCTAAGTCACGAAGAAGCAGTCTCATCCATGTGAAGTCTTTTAAGGTTGTTATGTTACCCTTGTTAACAGCATCTTTCAGTGGAATGATAACCTTTGTCCATTCTCCTGCTTTTAAGGTTGTCGTTCCGCTTCTGAATACCAATCTTTGTTCTTCATTTTCAAAATTCTTATTGAGTTCTCCGGTTCCTATTGTCAAGAAATTTCTATCGCCCCATGTAATAGTCCTATCTTCAGAAGATTTCAGCCAGATTTCCAATGCTAATTCTTTCAAGTCTGTATTAGAATATACATTCTCAAGAAAATCATAATTTCTCTGGTCTAATCGATATTCATTACCATTTTTCAGAATGGTTGCTACTTCTTTATAATTAAAAGTTTTCGTTATTCCATTATCATCCACACTTGCTTTAGATACTACAGAATCTACCATGTCAAACTCATAATCTTTAGCAAGAGCAATTACATTTTCCGGAATTTCTTCCTTTGGAAGTGTTACGACACGAATATCATCTACAATCGTAATCATCTCTTTGAAATTTTTATCTCCGGTTGCTTGTGGTATTCTAAACCAATCAATCTTTGTTAAATCCGGAGGTGTATCAGAAAGTTTATTATCTACAAAATAAAGTTCCTTATCTTCAAAAGGAAGTACTAATTCGTTCCATCCACTAACTAATGAATCTGCACTAATGTTCCAGCGGATAAAATTCTGAATATCCTGTCCTAAGTCCACAAGAAGTAGATTACTCATGAGTTTTGCCGGGTCGTCAATATAGAACCAAAAATGCAATGCACCATTTTCTACATAAGGTGTGACATCAACTGGATTGTTCAGTTTGAATTCTATCCGAGTCTGTTCATTTGTCTTATTAATAAATGCACCGGTTCCTTCTTTAATCTCTTCTGTTTTTTTAGTGAGTGAACCCGCAACCAAATTCAAGCTTCTTGCACTGTCACAGGTAGAAATCACGCCTGGTTCATTCATTTCATTTGTTTCTGGCATGACTGCATAAACATCATCCAACATCATCGTTACTTCACCTGTACAGTGAGTAAAGACTCTCAGGTAGTTAATGCTGGTCATATCCGGTTCTCCATTTGTCACAATCGCATTCTTAAATTCTAAGAACAACTCGTTCCAACCGTCATCTAAACCTTTTACTTGCCACTGATATTCGTTGACATCACATTTTCCGGCACTGGAAATTTCAATGCTGACCGGCTTGTCGATCTTCTTGGTATCACTTACATAGAGCCATACATGAAGTCCGCCGTCTGCATATTTTGAAATATCGTATACATCTAGGAACTGTGCTTCAAAGAATACATTCTTAGATCCGGTTGCTTTAAAAGCACCTGTTCCTTCTTTAAACTCGCCACTCTTAGTCGTGATGCTAAAGTTATTCTCCGATTTAAAATTCATTCTGTCTGTGCTATCACAATTTAAAAGCATACCATTTTCCGGTGTTACTCTCTTAAGTGGATTAATTTGTATTGCATCTAAAATAATGAATAATTTATTATCACAGTCTCTCGGATAAATTCTAAGGTAATTTACATTCGTCATGTCAATTGCTTCCTCACTGGATTTAATCGCAGAAGCAATTGGAAGTTCTATCTCATTCCATCCGGTTTTCAAGCTTGCACCGTCACAGATAAAGCTAATCTCATTTTTATCATAGGTACCGGCACTGCCTAATTCCATAATATATTTGCCTTTATTCACATAGGCAGCATCATTTACATATAGCCAGAAAGACAGCGTTCCTTTTTCATAAGCAGAGAGATTTGCTGACTTCAAGTTTGCTTCAATCCATGCACTTTTTGGATTAAAAACAACTACTGCGCCTTTTCCCTCTTTGTACTCACCCTTTGCATTGGTACGAATCAACGTACCTGAAGAAGAAAGTCCATCTAATGTATCAAAATCAAGTAACATTCCTTTTTTAGTTGTAGCTGTCTTTCCTTTCCCTGGAATTGGATCTAAAGACATGCCCTCTGTAGTTGTTGTATAGATATTATCCATACCTACTTCTACACCAACCTTACTTCCACCCATGCTATATAATCTGTAATAATTGATCTTTTTCAAATTCGGTTCGCCTGTCAATTTGGCATCAGAAAAACCTAAATACAAATCATTCCAACCATTATCCAAGACAGACGCCGGAATACTCCATTGAAATTCCTCTTTATCACATTGTCCGGAACTGGTGAATTCCAAAAACACTCCATTCCCTAATTTATCTGTATCGCTGACATAGAAAGAAACGTGTACACTACCTTTTTCATAATCAGAAATATCTGTATTTTTAAAATATCCTTCTGATACCCTAAGGATACTGGAAATGCGAAGTCCACCAGTTCCTTGTACATACAATCCTTCTCGATGGGTAATTCGTCCGTTATTCAACGATTTGAAATCTGACTCGTCATCACAATTTAGAATCATGACACCTACATCGTCAGAATTATTTCCCAAGTTTTTTTTCTCAATTTCATAATGATTAAATTTTTCATGGTTACTTGAAACAGTCGGTGTATCCTTATGTGTTTTTTTCCACAGCAGGATTCCTGTAAGTGGCAAAACTCCGACCAACAAGACAACTGTGGTTATCACACACAACCACTTGTTTTTTTTCAGCCATTGTTTCATGTCTGTCTACCCCTTTCTTATTTTTCTTTATTCACTGTGTTTTCACCAACATCACCAAGACCTACTCGACAATACAGATCTAATTTTCCTTTTACCAGTTCATACGAATATCCATTATATCTTTGAATATTCAAACCGATGATGCTTCCACCATCTAGATAAATCTGTGGATTTGTTACACCTATATTGTCATTTCCGATGTTACAAAGCACTGTATTCTCAGAATTAATATTTGTAATTGGTGTCGCCACACCATAACCAAAGGTCTGACAAATCAATTCATTACTTGCGTTTTCCACAATAATATATTCACAATACTTTCTAAGAACAGGATCAGTTATAAGTGAAAAACTGTCCTTCTCCTGAATCCAATCTACAAGACCAATGTTAGAAGTTCTAAGTTGCACCGTATTATTAAAGTTATTTGTCATAATCGTACCGTTTTCACCACCCACACGATAGACATTGTAATAACAGGTTGTATTCATATTCCCAATATAATGTTCATCACAATCACTAAAATCAATTCCATATGCGGAAGCTGTAATCATGGAGTTGATTACATATACCTTGTCTGCTTTGCCACGAATGGTATATGTAGAATTCCAATCAGTTCCTGCACTTCCGTTTTCCGGATATGTAATACGGATACCGTTTACGCCTGCATTTTCTCCTTCCAGAGTAATAAATGCTGTATCCTCCGGTTTGCTGGTTTCATCGTCCCCGTAATAACAAAGGAATACCGTACCGTTTAAGGCGCTACCAATATCTCTAGTTGCAACGGAAGATGAACCACGAAGTTCTACATTCGCAGGTACACGAAGTGGAGTCCAAAAACGATAGTTTCCGCCAGGTACATAAACGATACCTCCGCCCTGTGCTGCCGCTTCATCAATGGCTTTCTGTAAATCCGGTGCCGCATTATAGAATAATCCGGTTGCCAATCTTGCCACCACTAAATTTGCTTTCTGTTTGGTATGATATCGTTCTAAATCCACCTCTATATTGCTAAGGTCTGTATCGTCAACCATCACCGTAGCCTCATCTACCTTTGTAATCTCGCCGTTAACTTTCACGCCGGCCAATTTCACCATACCCTTGGTATTTACTGCAATACCACCGTCAATCGTTCCATTAACAACCGTAAATCCCATACGGGTTTCCAAAGCATCTATCTGAATGCCTTGCTTACAGTCCTTAATGGTTAAGTCATAGAATGCTCCACAAAATGCGATTCTGGCACCTTTCACAGTCTGTACACCAATCTTGCAATTTTCAATCAAGATGCTGTTAAATACAGTCCATTCAATATCACCTGCTTTGATTCCTACTGCATACTGCTCGGTATAATCTGCAATTCGCGATTTTGCTTCTCTGTTCATACACTCTGCCGAAGCTTCCGCCCAATACTTCGGGCTTGCAGTAAATTTCTTAATGTAACCCACATCCGATTCATTGGTTCCAAAATATCCACAACGTAAGAAAGTACCTTTGACGTTATCAATTTGGAACTGCTCGTGGCTTTGCTGCATCATAGTACCGATTCCTCGATATGAGTTAATCATGGTTACATTTTTAACTGTCATTAATCGGGTATCCGGCTCAACACATTTTGTAAAGAATGTATACTGATATGGCATCACACAATCTAATTTCTGCATTGGGTAGTAAACTGTAAGCCCCACTGCTCCGGCACAACTTCCAAGACAAAATGTACCATTTACTTCCGTATCTTCCGGCTCTGACCAAATGCTGATGATGGTTCCATATTCCGTGCCGCCTTCATCTGGGTCCTGCCAGTCACCCTGTAAGATACAATATGGTGGGATATAAATATCTCCGGTTATAGCATAATTTCCTGCCGGTAAATATACCGTTCCGCCTCCCGCATCATACACATCATACAATGCCTGTTGAATACCAGCCGTACTGTCGGTTTTTCCAGTTGGATCCACCACATAGCCATCTTCTGTCGGCACAATATCTGCAACAATCACATCCTTTGTCTCGTATTTTGTTTCTACGATTCTTGGATATGTTTCCCCTGTTGCGTTGCTTACTGCATCTGATTCCTTCGGTGCAGTCAATTCCTTGTACACTACCTTTTCTTCTTTCGTTTCGTTACCGCCATTTGTCTGTGTTCCAACACCGCAAGCTGTTAACGAAAAAGCGAACGTGCTTATTAGCAATAAGCGTAAGAATTTCTTTCTCATCTTGAACTCCTCCTTTTGGTTTGTTTATTTTAAATTTTCAACGAGAAAATTAAATATCTCTTCTTCCGTAGCATCCTTATCCATGCCTTCCGTCTCTGCAATTAAAGCGAAAGCATATTCTTGGGTTAATTCATTTTTTGCAAGTTCTTCTACGGACAATCCTGTTTTTTTCAAAATTAGTTCCTCTGCCGTTATGTTTTTATAGTAAGCCACATATCCATATTCGACAGTCAACTGCTCTATTCGTTCTGTCAATTCTTCCTTCGGAAACTCTTTTACCTCACAGTTGTCGAGTAACGCTTCTAGTACCTGCTCTTTAAAGTCATCATCATGTTCGTCGGCTTCTACTTTCAAACCTTTGTATTGGCTAATAACAATCTTGTCATTGGCGATACTTTCGCCTTTGCATCCTGCAAGACTGCCCACTAATAACACCAAACATATACCCACAATAATCTTCTTCATACATTCGTCTCCTTGTACTTCTTCTATGCGAAGAAAATCTCGATATCTATCATCTGCTGTGACTCGCAATCAAAATCAATGTATACACTCTCTCCAATAGTCGAAGTTTTATAATTATGAATTTGTCCATTTAATAAAACCTTCTCACAGGTTTGATTAAATGGCATCAGAATATGTGCATGTATCTTTTTCGCTGGAGATTCAACACTGTATCTCATCCCTTCATCCGTCAAGATATAGTGAACATCTACCTTCGTGCCATTCACTTCATAACCTGTCAGGTAACGAAGTTCCGTATAATGTGTTACTGGGAACTTTGGTGCAAATGTCATCTCATCATAACGCACACCGTCATCTATAATCCCTGCCAGTCCCTCATCTACTGCGCTAATAAAAGCCGCTGCACCCCATGCGCTTGGTCCGCGATCAGGTTGTGGGGTCCCGTCCGGGTCATATAAGAATACGATGGTTTTATCTCTTTCCACCATTTTCATAAAACGTGTAATAATATCCCATCCATAACTTTCATAACCGTTATTCAATGCTGCCTTTGCAAGTTCTCCTGCCGTAAATGGTGATAATGCTCCGTTTACATACTGTCCCGGTGTGTAATCATTAAACACTTCATAAGGAGGGTCAACAGAAAACCATTCTGCAAACAGTTGGCCATCTTCTTTTCTTCTCATATATTCCTCGATAATCCTGCGGGATTCTTCTACATTTGTTAATCCACGATTCATATCATAAGTATTAGAAAGAGAAAGTCTTTGGCTCTCCAAATCATCAATTCCGTCATGATTCAGATGTAACTGGTGCAAAAAGAACTTGCCATTCCAAAGGTGTTTAAACATGTTCTCTTGTATTCTCTTTGCTCTATCTTCCCATTCCTTAGCTTTTTCTTCATTTCCAAACCGTCTGTTCATCCATGCCAATTGTTGCATAGCCTGATATATTCCAGAATTATCGCCGTGCATAATAGACATTGGAGTATGTTCCTCAATTCTACGGTTTACTCCTGCATCTTCTGCTGAAATAAAATCCCAAGTATCAATGGTAAATGGCCTTTTCACAAGTCCATGTTCTTTATCCCATCGTTTTTCATTGCTCGTCATATAATCAATGGCTTTCTCTAACTTCGGAAGTCTCTCTTTCAGCCACTCATCATCTCCTGTGACCTTGTAATAATACGCGGCACCTTCTACCACCAAATACTCTACATCTGCTTCTAATTCCAGACGAACTAAGGTGAGATTGTCTTTTTCATAGATCTTGTAACAATCATCATTGACAAATTTCCAATGATAATCATCATACTGTTTTATCAATTCGTAGAACTGTCCATCCTCTCTTTGATTGTCAATAATAAAATCCAAGAAAGAACCCAAATTGTATTCCCAGTGTCTGTTCGCCTTCATCTCATGAACATGATCACGAATCCAGTTATTACTGCACACTAGAATTTTGTCATCAATAAAAACTAACCTTCTGTCTGTATAAATATTACTTCTTAAGGTATAAATAAATAGACCTAATTCAGCATCGTCTGTTGTCATAATTGATGGAAAACCCACTTCATAGTTGTTATATGTACCATTACGCTTTCCATCGATATTCATGGATGGAAGTTTGTGTTTAAATTGAATCATAAGTTTCTTCCTCCCTTCGGAATCTATAATACAATTTCTGTTTTGTAATCTATCTCTTGCCCACACGCTGCCAACACCAGTTTCTGTAGCTGTAATTCATATTCGTAGGTGTATGGATTTTCTTTTTCGCCTCTTACCATCTTTGCAAAATCCAGAATCATGGCATCATAACGTTTTTCAATCGGGACAGTTTTAATATGCCGTTTAATATGCTTATCATAAAAAGGAGTTGCATAAGAACTTTCTGTAAATTTCGCCTCAATTGGTCGTTCCAATGGATGAATTTCATAAGTGCCTTCACTTCCACACACAACCAACTCTCGCCTGCCAAACCCGTTGATTTCACATGAGTTTGATTGAATCACCGAAGTTCCTCTCTCATACTCAAAAATAACAGTTGCCATATCCTTTGATTCAATCCCGTGAACACCACTGGATTTTATGTATGGTGTAATCTTTTTCGGTATACCCTGAATATTATAAACAAAATCCACCATATGACATCCTAGGAAAAACATGATTCCGGCATCGAAATTATTCAGCCACTCTCTTTTCTTGTCCAAATGTCCTGTATTCATTACTGCACTAATACTGTGAATCTCTCCTAATCTTCCTTCCCGAATCAGATTCAAGCAGTCTAAATATGCCGGATTATAACGGTACATATATGCCATCTGAACCGGAATTTGATTTTTCTTTGCAATTCGTAGTGTGTCTTCAAACACTTGCAAATC
>JAZRPT010000061.1:0-4360 GCA_045649385.1 Faecalimonas sp.
TCTCTGATGCGAGTAATAATGTTCATAAGGTCTTCCGTCTCATGCGGATTCATACCGGCAGCCGGTTCATCCAGCAAAAGAAGTTTTGGATTGGTTGCAAGCGCACGCGCAATCTCAAGCTTACGCTGTTTTCCATACGGAAGATTGCAAGACAATATATTTCTCTCTTCTTCCAAACCTACAACACGTAAAATACTCTTTGCCTTTTCACGCATTGCTTTTTCACAACGAAAATGTCTTGGAAGACGGAACATACTCTCAATCATGCTGCACTTGAACTCCGGTTGATTATGTAATCCAACCAATACGTTACGAATAACCGTCATATTGTTAAAAAGGCGGATATTCTGGAATGTACGTGCAATCCCCTTATGATTGATGGTTTCCTGGCTTTTGCCGGTAATATTTTCACCATCTAAATATATTTTTCCGGTTGTAGGACGATAAACTCCTGTAAGCATGTTGAAAACAGTTGTTTTCCCTGCCCCATTCGGCCCTACCAAACCATATAATTGTTTTTTATGAATCTCAATGTTTACATCTTGAACCGCTTTGAGACCACCAAAGGAAATACCGAGATTTTCTATTTTTAAAATAACATCACCCATTATTTAAAATCCCCCTTTCGGTCCGGATCAACTGTAGACATTGTCGGTTGAAACTCTGTTGACAATACTTCATTCATTTCAATCTTTGTAGGCACTCTATCCCATTTTGCTTCATCATCTGCTGGATGTGAAGGGTCATGTTTTGCTCCCAAAATCTTATGTATAAATTTCTTGAGAGTGTATTTTTCTCGAATGCCTTTCAATGCAGGTGCATTATTATAAATAACTATGACAATCAATATTAATGCATATATCATGTCTTTTACTACGGCCATATTTCCTGTCATCGTCATCTTCAATTGCTCATTTATATATGTAATAACCGTTGCAGCAATAATAGCACCATTAATATTTCCCATTCCGCCAAGTACTACCATAACTAATATTTCAATTGAATAATTGTAATTGAACTTGACAGTTTCAATTGAAGTATTACTAAAACTATGAAGAACGCCTGCGATACCAGCAAAGAAAGCTGCTATCGTAAACACAAACAATTTATATTTTGTTATATTAATACCTGTTGCTCTAGCTGCAATTTCATTATCTCTAATAGAGGTAATCGCTCTACCATGTTTCGAGCGAATAAGATTTTGAATAACTGCAAGGCAAATCAATATTAATACAAATCCAATAATAAAGAGTGTGTTCTTATCATATCTCGGAGTGTTCATTCCCAGTGGCCCACCAAATGTCTTTTCACTTGAATTCATAAATAAAGAACATACAATTTCACCAAAGGCCAAGGTAACAATCGCAAGATAATCACCTTTCAACCTAAGGGCCGGCAGTCCTACAATCACACCACATATCGCTGCTAAAGCGCCCCCAACAACAAGGGATATTAGCAGTGTCAAAAAGGTGTTGCCCAGTACCGGTTCCAAAAGACAAGCTGTCTTACCACCCAAATATGCACCGATACACATGAAACCTGCATGACCAATGGAAAGTTCTCCCAAAAATCCAACTACAACACTTAAAGATACTGCCAATAAAATAGCAATAACGATTTTCTCCAAAAGCATTAGTGTGGATGGGTAAAGTGCACCTGTAAATGACAGTACACTATATATAATAGCGACTATCGATATTACAATATAGTTTATATAATGTTTCCATTTTGTTTTTCTTAATTTTTCTGCCATTATACTTTCTCCCTTCTCACCTTACCCAACATACCCGTAGGTTTGACAAGGAGTATTACAATTAAAAATAAAAATTCAATTGCTTCGGTATACGGTGTGATTTTAGGGAAAACTGCAGTAATGGTCTCGATAAAACCAATTAAAATACCTCCAAGCATTGCTCCCGGTATTGAACCAATTCCACCAATAACGGCCGCAGTAAATGCTTTAATACCAGGTTTTCCTCCTGTTGTTGGTAAAACCGGAGTACCTTTCATCATCATAAGAATTCCGGCAACGGCAGCTAGTGCAGAACCGATAGCAAATGTAATCATTATAATACGATTCACATTAATCCCCATAAGCTGTGCAGCACCACGATCCTCAGATACCGCAACCATTGCTCTACCTGTTTTTGTTTTCTTCACAAACAATGTCAAAGCAATCATAACCGCTGTTGTACTGATGAGAGTAATCAAAATATAGTACTCCACTATTAGATTCCCTTTGTTACCAAAATTCAGTACAATAGATTGCTTTGCTCCATCCTTAAACAACGCATTCATAACAGGTACCGGTTGTTGTCCTGTTCCAAATATAATCTGGGCAATACTTTTAAGTAATGAACTTACACCAATGGCTGTAATTAATACTGCAAGCGGCGATGCTCCTCGTAGCGGTTTATATGCAATCTTTTCTACGGCCACACCTAAAATCATACAAAACAGCACCGCAACTACAAATCCAAGCCAAGGATTTCCCCATGATGTCAAAGTAACAAGTAATGCATAAGCCCCCACCATGATAATGTCGCCATGAGCAAAATTCAACATCTTTGCTATACCATAAACCATTGTGTAACCCAACGCAATCATTGCATATGTTCCACCTAAGCTCAAACCATTGATTAGTGTCTCAATAAATTCCATAATATCTCCTATTTGGTTGCCTCTTTAATAGAGTATTTATCAGCCGATTTTTGTACATAACCATTTTCATCCCATGTAATGTTCTTACCTGTTACACCTGAATATGTAAATCCACCGTTAAATTCTTCTTTTAAAATATCACAAAGATCTGAAGCAGAAATTGTAACCGGAATTTCTTTTCCACCATCAATAGCTGCTTTCATTGCATGGAAAATTGCATATACACAGTCATAAGCGGATGCACCAAATTGGTTCAATGTATCTGCGCCATATTTATCTGTATATTTCTTAACAAAATCAACTACATCTTTGTCTGTTCCTTTTGAATTGAAATGTGATAACATGTTAATTTCTTGTGGAATTGTAGTAATATCTAATGCAGATTCAAGTCCATCAAATCCATCACATCCATAGTAAATTGCATCTGGAGCCATAATTTCTTTTGCCTGTGTCATAAATGTAGATGCAGGTCCGTAATAGATTGGCATGAAAACAAATTTACATTCTTTTAATGTTGAAATATTTTGTTTGAAATCAGTTTCATTTGCACTTGTAAATGAAGATTCTACTACTTCTACAGATGAATCAAGGTTATCCATAAACTGATCAAAAATACCTTTTGAATATGGATCATCTGATTTGTAGAATACACCGATTGTTTGTCCCTTGTAAGTGTCATTTACATACTTTGCAGCTGCACCACCTTGGTTACCATCAGCAAAACACATTTGGAAACCATTGTCATTTTTCGGAATGTCATCCCCTGATGCTGAAGGTGTTAAAAAGAATACGTTATCTTCTGCCGAAAGGTTAGCATATTCAAGTCCCGGTGCAGTAGTAACTGTTCCAAGAGACACTTGCATACCTTCTTCAAGCATAGTCATATATGCAGTAGGTACATTTTCTTTTTTATGAACATCATCTTTCATAACTAATTTGAACTTAATTCCATTCAATCCGCCAGCTGCATTAATTTCTTCTACAGCCATCTTTGCTGAGTTTTGAACAGCGGTTCCATAAACTGCCGCATCACCTGTGAGCGGACCTGTTAAACCAATTACATATTCTGTGTTGTTAGCTGTGTATCCCTTCTTTCCGCCACAACCAACAAGGCTCGCTGCACAAAGTACAACAACCATAATAATTGCTAATAATCTTGTCTTTTTCATTGTTATCTCTCCTTTAATTAAAATATAAAATATATACATATCATTGTATAACAAAATTTTAACGAAGTAAAGTGTTAAAATGATTTTTTTATAAAAAAAGAAGCGCTGTACTTAAATGTACAACGCTTCGTGTTTTTAATTCAACATAATCGAATTATTTTAATGTAACTTCTGCACCTTCAGCTTCTAATTTAGCTTTGATTTCTTCAGCTTCTGCTTTAGAAACGCCTTCTTTGATTACCTTTGGAGCTCCGTCTACTACTTCTTTAGCTTCTTTTAATCCAAGTCCTGTGATTTCACGAACAACTTTGATTACTTTAACTTTTGAAGCACCTGCTACTGTTAATTCTACATCAAATTCATCTTTTTCTTCAGCTGCTGCTGCTTCACCAGCACCTGCTGCTGCAACTACAACACCTGCTGCTGCAGATACACCAAATTCTTCTTCACATGCTTTAACTAAATCGTTTAATTCTAATACTGATAATTCTTTGATCGCTTCGATCATTTCAGCTACTGTTAATTTTGCC
>JAZRPT010000062.1:0-2429 GCA_045649385.1 Faecalimonas sp.
TGGAACTATTGTGGAATGCTCGTATGACTACATGGGCAGACGTGCTACCAAAAAAGTTACCGTCAATGGTACTGTAACGCTGCACCAGCGATTCCTGTACCGAGGTTACCTCCAGATTGCTTGCTGCGACCTCACTCGCAGTAATCATCCCTGCCTGTGGCTCCTCACCTGGGATCCGTCTCAGCCTGTAGCTACTCGTCCGCTTGCCATCCAAAAGGACGGCACATGGTATACCTATGGCTGGGATTTGACAAAGAACATCTGCGAAGTCTACGGTCAGCATGGCTACATCCGCACAAACTACTCATACTCGCCCTATGGCGAGGTGACAATCTCCGGTGACGTGATTCAGCCAATTCAATGGTCTAGCGAAATCAATGATGAAGATACTTCATTAGTATACTACAACTATCGTTATTTCGATCCTCAAAATGGCAAATGGCTGAGTTTTGACCCATTGTTTCCTAAGTATACCAATAGCTACTTGTTTGCAAAAAATAATCCTTTGATTTTTTTTGATATAAATGGATTGAAACCGAGTTGGAGCAAAGTTGTAAACGCATACGACGAAGACGTATTGTTTGACGATTTAGTTGGTTCTATATCATTAAAAATTAAAATTGATGATGAAGATCCTGTGAATTCTAGTAGAATTGTATTTTATGGACGCGACGGCGATATTGCATACCAAAAGCACGACACAATCATTGAAGAAATAGACAATGAAACTAAAGTTATAACTTTTTCTGCAACTGTATCCGCATCTTTAGTAGATTATGGAGATGTGCTTATGATTGGTGAAGGAATAGCAGGCGGAGCATCAACAGGTGCTATAATAGGAGGAGCTATTGGTACGCTTGCTGGCGGGACTGTAGCTGGACCTGGAGCAGCTGCGGGAACAATTATTGGTGGTGTAGTTGGGGGTATCGGAGGCGCTTGTTATGGGAGTGATGTCTCGGTATCTCTCCTATTAAAAGCAAAATTAACGTGCAAATGCACCGAATCTCAATGGATTCCTACTAAGATTGAGGACTTTTCTGAGAAGGCAAGAGGAAAAGCTAAGCGCAATGGTGACTTATACATTAATGTAAAGTAACACAAATTTAAATAGGAGTAAGCAACTACTGCTAACTCGCAACATCAGGTAAGCGGGTTAGCAGTAGTTTAGCCTTTTTAGGTATCATTCATCTAACCCATACGGACAAAAAGCGAAAATGTGTTTACATTTCACAGATAAAAGCTTGTTTTTTTCGCTTTTACATGTTAGTATTTACGCCATGAGAAAAACAATAATTGCTAGCGTGTTGATAGTATCATTCATAATTTTTGTTTATCTTATATTGAATACTTATAAGATAAGGGAGAACAATGCCGCTTTTCTTTCATCTATAAATTGTTCCGATACTTCTAAGTCGACTTGGAGAAGAACGATAGCTTCATATCAGGAAAATTTAATTTTGGAAGATTCTATTGTTGGGCTTATTTCTTTAGAAATGAATTTTCAAGAATCTTCACCACGCTTTAAAGTTGTGTCAAGCGTAGGTGCAATTTCTTTCACTCCAGATCTCAACTCTCCTAGAACAATATACAGCGATAATTCAGGATGCGTCACATATTATTCGGGTGTTGTTGCTTCCAAATATGGAGATAATAAAGTATGTATCGAAGTTAAGGTTTGTGTGCGGTATACGGAGAATGGAGATTTTAAATTTTTTACAGATGAAAGCACAGAAGCCAGCGGAAGAGCTATTCGAAATAATGGTTTGTATATAAATACTGATATAAATACTGATATAAATCCTAGTCAAGAATAGTTTTGCGTCTACTTTGGGGCAACAAGCTCACAAAAAGGCAACACGTTTATTCCAAAGTCGCCACAATGTGAATGTGAACAGGTAATGTTAACGTCTTTTGTAAAACTCTGAAAACAAGCAACTTCCGAAACTGTCTACAACCCGTTATGAGATATGGCAAATTTCGGGGTAATTTTCAGAAAATGCCGTCAATTTTCGCAATGTGTTTATATACAATCTTTTAGAGTTGCTAAAATTCACAGTCACAAAAAGGCTAGCACAAAAAAGCGCACCACTACGGTGCGCTTTTTTGTGCTTTATTCCGGCGGGGCGAGAACGAAGTTCGAAAGCGGGCGACGGCCCCGTTTGGGCGCTCGCACAGCGAGCGGTAAGCCCGCTTGGACAAACAGCCCTGCTGTTTGCCCCGTCAGGGGTGAGGGCGCGTGAGGCGCGCCCGAATCAACCCCGCCGGGGCTGCGGTGGCACAATGTTGCCCCTTGTTTCGCCGTAGCCTGCCCCCAGGCCGAGCAGACACCTCTGCGAGGGAACCGCTTGCTCGCAAGCGGCTTGGGGGGCGGGTAGGGCCCCGCGGCGGAGTCGGGGGCCAAGCGGTCTTAGGAAGGCAAACCAAATGAT
>JAZRPT010000063.1:0-2662 GCA_045649385.1 Faecalimonas sp.
TAACTATGAAATTGTTACCTCCTGCTATTTTGCGGATGCTGAAGGTAATGAAAAGAATAGCCTTAGTTTCAGCTGTGATGGCTCAGATAAACAGGTCGCTTTAACTGAATATCGCGAGGAGGATATCGTTTCGTACGAGTCCGGTGTTCGTATTGCGTCAACCGGAGAATCCTTGCGTTATACCTCTGTTGTTAAAGGCAATGAGCTCAGGTTGTATTATGAAGTTGATGGCAAAAAATATAATGACCTTATTGCAGAAGGCTCATCATTGGAAAACGGGGCTATTTATTGGAGTGAAAAAGAGAAGATGCTACTCATCGGTTGGAATGAGGGCGATGAAGAAGAAAAAGACGCCAAGTTCAGAATCGCTAAGTGGGGTGCTGAAGGATTACTGTACTCTGATATCATTGATATTTCGTCACCGGGGGCAGAGGATTTCCTTGTAGACCTCTATATGAATGAAATGGGCAATGTTATTGCCGTGACGGAATCTGAAGATGGGTCGACGGTAGATTTGCGTTTCCATGATGTAGACCCAGATGCGGAAAATATTAGTTGGTCGACGAATATACAATCATCCATAATGGCGAATGATGGTTTGTCTGCAACTGCTACTGTTTCTTTTAATTTGCCATGGGTTAATTGGTCGGGAAAATTAAGCATCTCTTCCAAAATAGACGTTGCTGCAAATTGCCTATCTGCTACAGGAACGTTATCAGGAAGTGCGTCAGTTTTATATACTACGGACGAGAAACAAAACGAATTAAAGATTACAGGGACGCTAAAAGGTAAGGATAAAGCTACATATGATTGTAAATCTCGTAAGATAGTAGAAGAAAAAGTTAGTCGGTCTCTTTCTATAGAAGTTTCTGGGAAATCAGAAAAATTACCTAGCGCTCTAAGTTGGCTGAACTGGTTAAAGCGCGCGTTTAGCTGGTTCGGATTAAAAATAAAAATTGGTTATAGTGCAACTATTGGAGTTACTGGAAGTTGGCAACGTGATGAAACTTCTATTAATTGTGATTGTGGTATAGGGATATATCTGAAAACAGATTCGAAAAAACTTGTTGTTGGAGGAGAAGGAAAATTTGTCGCATCTTTGATGTGGTCATCAAAGTCTGGAATGGATGTAGATTTTTCTGCCTCAGCATCTTTTTACGTAACTTGGGAGGAGGTTTTCATTGGCAAAGAGAAAGAGAAGTATAAGTATCATATATCATATGATAAGGATGCTGGCTGGGATTTTACAAAATTTACCGTTGAAGTTGATTCAACGGGGCAATCTGTAGTGTCACAAATAAACGAGGTCGTTGATGTCAATAAAAAAGTGGTTCAATATGAAAATGTAAGTATCGGAGCATATGGAACGTCTTCTCTTACTTCTGCTTATGTGTATGTAATGGATACAGGCCATTTAAAAATTCAATATTATAATGCTCAAACTGGATCATATATATCAGATTTAACGCAAATAGATATAGATGAGAGCATTTTGTTGAAAGGGTGGTCAAATTTGAAGACTTTATCTACTGATACAGATGGAACAGGAAATGTATTTATAGCTGTAGAGGGCTACGTGTTGGACAAAGAAGAGTACAGATTGGCAATTGAAACAGAATCTGAGTATTCTCCTGCTGAATTAATAGCAAAATCCCGACGGATTGAGACTGCTGTTATTTCTCAAAACGGAGATGCACGATTACATGATCTGTCTAATTTGCAAACTTATAGTTGGAGTGGCTCGTTGTATGATGTTACGACTTATACAAGTGGAGTAGAGATCAAATATGTACAAGAGAAAATAGGGATGGTGTGGTGTTCTTCTGTAATCGGTTGTAATCAAGTTTATTTTTCCTCATTAGAGGATGAAGTTTGGGCAAAACCGTCTCTGGTTTTTTCTTCGTCTGAAGTAATACAAAATTGTTATATGGGGGAGGTTGATGGATCAATATATATTACCTTTGATGTGATTCAAACATCGGATGATTGCGAGGTGGTCACGTCTATGGTATATGAACTATCTGACGGAGTGTGGACTTTCTGCAATACTTATGAATCTGATAATGCAACCGTTCTTCATGAATTATATACTAATTATCTTAGCGATGATGGGAGTAATAATGTTGAGCCGTTTGAAAATATAGGGGCTGAAACCCATAACGATGATAATAACGTATTAGACGAAATAATAGAAGGTTTGTTAACAACTGGTTCAAACGATTCATTACAAGGTGAAGGCTCGGGCTTAAGTGGATTATATAGTTTTCTTACTGCTGACAGCTTTGATTTGAAACAATACTTAAACGGAGACAATTGTCCGGATTGTCCGGATAATCCTCCTGCGGGGACTCTGTGTGGAGGAGAAGATCCTGCCTATAGACCATTTGACCCGAACGACATCTACGGTCCTGCGGGATATGGAGAGAAAGGGTGGATTAAGAGCCAAGAGATGGCGTTCCAATTGGTTTGTGAAAACAAGCCGGAGGAGAATATTGCTCACGCTGCAATAATAAACATCACCCAGCAGATTGATAAGGCTTTTGATTATAGCACCTTCCGATTAGGTGATATGATGATTGCCGGAAACTATATTGAGGTGGAGGGCGATGTGCAGAGTTTCAAGACACGTGTGGATTGGACATCCAAACTTGGCGTGTGGGTG
>JAZRPT010000064.1:0-10443 GCA_045649385.1 Faecalimonas sp.
TTCTAAAATCTTGTTGCATCGTTTTATTAAATCATGTACACCCTGTCTGCTGATACCGGCATCTTTCGCGATTTCACTCAGGGATAAATCTTCTACGATGAACTGTTCATAGATTTCTTTCTGGTGTTCTGTTAAAAGTTCACCATAAAAATCATAGAGCAATGATTGTTTTAAAATCTCATCCATTTTTATCACCTTTGCTATAATAACGCATAAAAAAAGAGTTGTCAAGAAAAAATACTTGACAACTTTTATTTTTTTTAATTTAAAAGTTTCTGCACATTCAGAAGCCCGCTCCCCTGCCTTATCACAGGCATGTTCAAATTATCACAGCTTTCTTTTAATCTTTTCTTCACTTCCTCATTGGTTAGGTTGGGCTCCTTAGAAAGCAAAAGTGCAACCGCACCGCTTACAACAGGGGTTGCCATAGAGGTCCCACTTTTCTTGGCATATAAGTTTCCTTCCTGAAATTTGGAATTACAAGAAAATATATTTGCGCCCGGCGCAACTAAATCCGGCTTTAGTATTTCTTTTTGCAAGGAACCTCTGCCCGAGTTCATAACATCAGCGGTTCCAACTGTAATAATCTTCTTGCTAAGTCCAGGAATGGTGATACTCCCTTCACTCGGCCCTAAGTTTCCTGCTGCCGCAACCACAACAATCCCCATATCCCACAGCATTTCCACAGCTCTTAATATTCGTTCTTCTCCCCATAGATTTACACCCGGTTTCATTCCCATTGATATATTTACAATCCGAATATTATACTTCTCCTGATTTTCCAAAATCCATCGAAACCCTTTCATGCTACAGACGATATCGCCACCACCATTTTCATCTAATACCTTTAATGCAATTAATTTACACTGTGGTGCCATTCCTATTTGTGTGCTTCCGATAATGCCGCATACATGAGTTCCATGCCCATTGTCATCATAGAAATCTTGTCTGCCATTCACAAAATCACGAAAGAATAATGCATTTGCCTGAAGCTGTGGATGAAGCGTCATGCCTGTATCCATTACTGCAACTGTAACCCCTTTTCCAAGTAACTGATTTTTTTGATTGTATTGACAATGTACTAAATTTTTAACACGCTTCATATACTAATAGGTTCCTTTTTTACTAGGATATGTTTTTTCTGTTATTGCGTGCTTAATTAATATTTTACTTTTTAGTTCACATGGATAAGCCTCCTTACATATGATGAAGTGTAAATATAAATCACATGGAGGCTTATTATGAGCGATTTAAATGCAACAAACTGCGGATGTGTAAACGAAAGATCTAACAACTGTGGATGCGGATTTGGCAACAACTCTTGTATCTGGATTATCTTACTTCTTTTCTGCTGTGGTGGAAACTCTTGGGGTTCTAACCGTGGCGGATGCGGATGTGGCGATGACAGCTGCTTATGGATTATCATCTTGTTATTCTTCTGTGGTGGATTTGGAAACAACAGAAGTGGCAATGGTTGTGGATGTGGCTGCGACGATATGTGCTGCTAATTGCTGAGTGACGAGTCCAGGGGGTTCCCTGTCTCACTGAAAGGTCTCTGTCCTAGTGGCAGAGGCCTTTTGCATATTTTCCAAATATCATTCATATATTTTCACAACATTAGTTTTTTAGGAGGCAATATGAAAGATGACTTTTCTCATATAATGACACCCTTTGACCAATACATATCAAACCAGTCATTGCAGATGACCAAGCTGTTAATCCCGTTTTTGCCTCCGCAGAGCCAGCGTATGATAGCTGTTTATGTAAAATTCCTGGAATTTCGTCATACGTTATCTTTTTTCAGGAACATGAGGAGATTCGCTTCCTCTCCGGAAGATATTTTTGACGGGTTGAAACCATATTTATCCCCATCCGACCTTGAATCATTTGACCAAATGCAGAATATGATGAATATGATGAGTATGATGCAGGAAATGCAGAATATGTCTGACATGGACTTTGATCCTATGTCAATGATGGGAATGTTTGCACAGGAGGAGCATACTGAATGGCAGAAAGAAGGTGAAACAATTGTTGGACTGGATGAACAATCCGTTACTGAAAGATATGGACCCGATAAAATTAGAACTGATTAAGACAGCCGCGCACCAGACCGCAGGTAAAAGCGGAAACTCCCTTGCACCTGTCCTAATGTCTCTCATCACCTCAGCAAATCGGAAAGGTATTCGATTTTCAACAGATGAGATTACAATGATTTTAAACATACTAAAAGAAGGGAAATCTCCACAAGAACAACAACAGATTGACCAGACCGTACAGATGGTGTCTAGTATGATGGCAAAAAACAGAAAGTAGAAGGATTAAAACCCTTCTACTTTTCTTTGGCTTCGAATTTCTCTACGTTTCTTTGCACTTTCCCATTCTGCTTTTTGTTCTTCTGTTTCAATAATCAATTGAGGCACTGTCACCGGTTTATCGTTTTCGTCTAGTGCAACCATCACAAAATATGCACTATTGATTGCCTTTCTTACTCCTTCTTTATTTTCCACATAAGTATCTACGCGCACTTCCATGGAGGTTGTCCCAACATAAGTAAGTCTGCCTACGATGACAACCATCTCGTTTTGATACGCACCTTTCATAAAGCGTAGATTGTCAACGGAGGCTGTTGTAACGTTCATCATTGCATGACGCTTTGCCACAATCCCGGCAACCTCATCTATCCATTGCATTAAGATTCCACCAAATAAACGGTTTGCACCGTTTAAATGGTTCGGTCTTACGATGTGTACTGTTTCTGCCATAGAGTCTTGTATTCTTTTTGCTTTTATATCCATAATTTTAGTCCATCCATTAACTATTCTACATCTTCTCCATAAAGAGTAGTCAATTTCTTCAGATATTCATATCGTTCCTTCGCGTATTGTTCAGATTGTGAGAACAACTTTTCTGCTCTTTCCGGATTTGCACGCATCAGCGCATTGTAACGCACTTCACCGTCCAAGAACTCGCGGTAGCTTTCTGTTGGTTCTTTGCTATCAAGGGTAAACTTGTTACCTTCTGCTGCCGGATTATAACGGAAGTTATGCCAGTAACCTGATTTTACAGCCAAATCCTCTTCTGTCTGCGCCTTACTCATACCTTTCTTGATACCATGATTGATACATGGTGCATATGCGATAATGAGTGATGGACCTGGATAAGCCTCTGCCTCCGTAATTGCTTTCACGGTCTGGTTGAAATCTGCACCCATAGAAATCTGAGCCACATACACATAACCATAGCTCATAGCAATACTTGCCATGTCTTTCTTCTTAACTTCCTTACCTGCTGCCGCAAATTGTGCAATCGCACCGGTTGGAGTCGCCTTTGAAGATTGTCCGCCTGTATTAGAGTAAACTTCTGTATCAAACACAAGAATGTTAACATCCTGCCCAGATGCTAATACATGGTCAACACCGCCGAATCCGATGTCGTATGCCCATCCATCTCCACCGAATATCCATTGTGATTTCTTTGCAAGGAAATCCTTGTTATCCAAAATGTCTTTTCGCAATCCGCAACCACAGCCACATTTTTCTAAGGCTTCCACAAACTTATCTGTAGCAGTCCCATTTGTCGCGCCACAGTCAAAAGTTTCTAACCATTCTTTACCAGCCTCTACCACTTCCGGATTGTCGCCTTTTTCTACAATTTCTTCTACCTTTGCTTTCAAACCATTACGCAATGCTTTTTGAGCCAAGAGCATTCCATATCCGAACTCTGCATTATCTTCAAATAGTGAGTTTGCCCATGCAGGTCCCCTTCCTTTATCGTTGACTGTATAAGGTGTAGATGGTGATGAGTTGCCCCAGATAGATGAACATCCGGTTGCATTTGCAATATACATTCTATCACCAAATAGTTGCGTTACCAATTTTGCATAAGGTGTCTCTCCACAACCCGCACAAGCTCCTGAGAACTCTAACAATGGTTGTTTAAATTGACTACCTTTTACAGTCGTTTCTTTAAATTTGGAAACCACATCCTGTTTCACAGGTAATGCACGACCATAGTCAAAGTATACCTGTCTTCCTGCATTTTCTGCCATATTGCGAAGTTCCAGTGCTTTGTCGCCCTTCTTGCCAGGACATACATTTACACAAGAGCCACAGCCTGTACAGTCATATGCAGATACCGTAATGGCAAATTTCATTCCCGGCATTCCCATCATATCAACGGTCTGCATACCTTCCGGTGCATTCGCTACTTCTTCCTCTGTCAGCGCGATTGGACGAATAACCGCATGCGGACATACATAGGAACAACGATTACATTGAATACAGTTTTCCGGAAGCCATACTGGAATATCTACCGCAATACCACGTTTTTCATACGCAGCTGTTCCGGATGGCGTTGTACCATCTACATATTTTGTAAATGCAGATACAGGCAAACGATTTCCTTCTTGTGCATTCACTTTTCTCTGAATTGTTTCAACAAAATCTACAACTTCTTCTCGTCCACCCTTGATTACAGGTGCAAATAAGCCTTCGTCCCCACATGTTTTCCACGAATCCGGCACAACAATCTCCACAACCTGCTGTGCACCGGCATCAATGGCATCATAGTTCATCTGAACAATCTTGTCACCTTTCTTTCCATAGGTATCCTTTGCAGCCTTCTTCATCAATTCCATTGCCTCATCTTCCGGAATGATGTTCGCAAGCTTAAAGAATGCAGATTGCAAAATGGTGTTAATTCTTCCACCAAGTCCGATTTCTTTTCCTATCTTAAAACCATCAATTGTGTAAAACTTAATATTATGATTTGCAATAAATGCTTTCACCTGACCCGGTAGGTTGCTTTCTAAGCCTTCCATATCCCATGCGCAGTTCAAAAGGAAGGTTCCGCCGTCAACCAATTCCTGAACCATGTTGTATTTATTCATATAAGATGGGTTGTGACATGCCACAAAATCAGCCTTCGTAATTAAATAAGTCGACTTAATCGGCTTTTTACCAAAACGTAAATGTGACATAGTAACACCGCCCGATTTCTTCGAATCATAATCAAAGTAGGCCTGTGCATACATATCTGTATTGTCACCGATAATCTTAATGGAATTTTTGTTGGCACCTACGGTTCCGTCTGCGCCAAGTCCCCAGAATTTACAGTTAATTGTACCTTCCGGTGTAGTAACTAACGGTGCACCAACTTCTAAGGATAAATTGGTCACATCATCCACGATTCCAATGGTAAATGTTTGCTTACTGTTATTTTCGTAAACTGCAACAATCTGTGCCGGGGTTGTATCCTTTGAGCTCAATCCATAACGACCACCGAATACTGGTACTGCATCAAACTTCGTTCCTTTTAATGCTGTCACAACATCCAGATACAATGGTTCTCCAAGTGCCCCCGGTTCTTTCGTTCTGTCTAATACCGAAATTTGTTTCACTGTTTCCGGAATGGCTGCTAGCAAAGCTTCTGCTGAAAATGGTCTGTAAAGACGAACTTTAACAACTCCCACTTTTTTCCCTGCTGCCATTAAATAGTTGATTGTTTCCTCAATTGTTTCACAAACAGAACCCATTGCAATGATAACGTGCTCTGCATCTTCCGCTCCATAGTAATTAAATAACTTGTAGTTTGTTCCAATTTTCTCATTTACCTTGTCCATGTAACCCTGTACAATTGCAGGCATTGCTTCATAGTATGGATTACATGCTTCTCTTGCTTGGAAGAAGATGTCCGGATTCTGTGCTGAACCCCTCTCGCAAGGATGATTTGGATTCAAGGCATGTTTTCTAAATGCAGTAATGGCATCCATATCTGCCATATCTTTTAAATCTTCATAATCCCATGTTTCAATTTTTTGTATCTCATGAGAGGTACGGAATCCATCAAAGAAATTGATAAATGGCAGTCGTCCTTTGATTGCTGAAAGATGTGCAACCGGTGTCAAATCCATAACTTCCTGAACGCTGGACTCACATAACATGGCTGCTCCCGTCTGTCTGCAGGCATAAATATCCGAGTGGTCTCCAAAAATTGACAATGCATGACTTGCAATTGCACGTGCTGACACATTAAACACACCCGGCAGCTGTTCACCGGCAATCTTATACAGATTCGGTATCATAAGAAGTAGACCTTGTGATGCTGTATAAGTAGTCGTCAACGCACCTGCTGCCAAGGAACCGTGTACTGTTCCGGCTGCGCCTGCTTCTGATTGCATCTCGGTAACCTGAACTTCCTGTCCAAAGATGTTTTTTCTTCCTTGTGTAGCCCATTCATCTGTCGCTTCTGCCATAACAGAAGATGGAGTTATTGGATAAATCGCTGCAACATCTGTATATGCATAAGAGGCATGTGCCGCTGCGTGGTTTCCGTCCATAGTTTTCATATTTCTAGCCATCAATTCATCTCCTTTATCAAGTTTTTTTCATGCTTTTATTATATATGTTTTTCTTCATAAAATCTATAAGAATTTCTAATGTAATTGTACCCATATTTGACAAAAATTACTGCTAATTTTTTGTTGCATGCATTTTCTTTTATTATCATATAGATTTATGGTATAATTAATCATATTTAAAATACGGAGGGATACATATGACACCGAAACAGCAAGCATATAAAGCTTTAGGAAATACCATGATTAAGAATTTTAAGAAACGTAACATTGAGGCCTTCTACTGTGAAGACAGCGCAT
The DNA here is from genome assembly GCA_045649385.1 of Faecalimonas sp. Lineage (GTDB taxonomy): Bacteria > Bacillota > Clostridia > Lachnospirales > Lachnospiraceae > Faecalimonas. The sequence continues at coordinate 6,659 of JAZRPT010000064.1, forward strand.
CCGCAGTGGCACTTGCCATGGAATTAATGAAGGATGGTGGAACGGTTGGAAAAGGTGGTACGGAAACGGTAAAAGAAGTTGGACTTTTAGATGCTGTTAAAGTTGCAGATCATTTGACTTTTATCGATAGGGACACTGCAAAAACACCTGTGGAAAAGAAAGACATCTATATTCAAACCATGCAGTGTGATTATTTCTTGACAAGTTCAAATGCAATCACTGTTGATGGCGAGCTTGTAAATATTGATGGCAACGGAAACCGTGTAGCATGCTTAATATGTGGACCGGAGAAGGTAATTGTCATTGCTGGCATGAACAAGGTGGTTGAGGATGTGGATTCAGGAATTGCACGTATCGGCAATTTTGCAGCACCGGCAAATGCTGCTAGACTTGGTACTCGTACCCCTTGTGCCACACTTGGGCATTGCGGAGACTGCCATTCCGAAGACTGCATGTGTGCACAGATTGTCGTAACCAGACACTCCAGACATGACGGAAGAATTAAGGTCATTCTCGTTGGGGAGGAACTTGGCTACTAAAAAATTGTTGATGCAACATATATTGAAACATAATCAAAGAAGGATATCCGAATTAAGTTTCGGATATCCTTTTCTTATAATCTTATTCTTCTATTTCTTTTGTTTCTTCCACAAGTGCAATTGCAAGCTCATCAAGCTGCTTTTGCTCTACTCTTGTAGGAGCTTCTGTCATCAGACAGGAAGCGTCCTTCACCTTCGGGAAGGCAATAACATCACGGATACTGTCCTCTTTCGCCATAAGCATAATCAGACGGTCTAATCCATAAGCGAGTCCTGCGTGTGGTGGTACACCATACTTAAATGCGTTCAGTAGGAAACCAAACTGTGTCTGTGCCTGCTCCGGTGTAAATCCAAGCATTTCAAACATTTTGTTTTGAATATCTCTGTCGAAGATACGCACACTACCGCCACCAAGTTCTGTACCGTTAAGTACAATATCATAGGCTTTGGCACGAACTTTTCCCGGGTCTGTATCAAGAAGTGGCAAATCTACAACCATCGGCATTGTAAACGGATGGTGCATTGCCTGATAACGTTCTTGCTCGTCATTCCACTCCAGTAACGGGAACTCTGTTACCCATATGAATTTGTATTCACTCTTATCTAAGATTTCTAACTGACGAGCGATTTCAAGACGAAGATTACCAAGTACATCCCAAACCACCTTGTTCTTGTCAGCAGCAAATAATAATAAGTCGCCGTTTTCTCCATCCATTGCTTTTACGAGAGCTGCCATTTCGTCCTCTGTCATAAATTTAGCAAAAGAAGATTTCACAGTGCCGTCGTTTTGAATTGCGATGTATGCAAGACCTTTTGCGCCATAATCTTTTGCAAAATCAACCAATTTGTCGATTTTCTTACGTGGCATTTCACCTTGGCCTTTGGCGTTGATACCGCGAACGCTTCCGCCATTTTCCAAAGCACCTTTGAATACAACGAACTCAGAATTTTTCACAACCTCTGATACATCTACCAATTCCATACCGAAACGAACATCCGGCTTGTCAGAACCAAAGCGGTCCATTGCCTCCTGCCATGTCATTCTTTGAATTGGAAGAGGTACTTCCACATCTAAAATGTCTTTAAAGATTTTTGCTATTAATCTTTCGTTTACATCAATAACGTCATCCACATCTACAAATGATAATTCCATATCGATTTGTGTAAATTCCGGCTGGCGGTCTGCGCGCAAGTCTTCATCACGGAAACATTTTGCGATTTGGAAATAACGGTCATAACCGGAACACATCAGTAACTGTTTAAATAATTGTGGTGACTGTGGAAGTGCATAAAAACTTCCCTGGTGTACACGGCTTGGTACTAAGTAGTCTCTTGCGCCTTCCGGTGTACTTCCAACCAAAATCGGAGTTTCGATTTCGAGGAAACCTTCTTCATCAAGGAACTGACGAGTTAAGGTTGCTACCTTACTTCTCATAATTAAGTTCTTTTGTAAATCCGGTCTTCTAAGGTCCAGATAACGATATTTTAATCTTAACTCTTCTTTTGTCTTGCTGTTCTCTTCAATTGGGAACGGTGGTGTCTCTGCTTCTGATAAAATACGAAGTTCCTTTACGCGAATTTCGATTTCACCGGTTGCAAGATTTTCATTTACTGCACCGGAGCGTGCTTCTACCACACCAGTTGCTGCGATAACAAATTCGCTGCGGAGTCTTCCTGCTTTTTCAAAATCTTCTTCGCTTACATCACCATTTTCAAAAATAAGTTGCAAAATACCGGAACGGTCACGTAAATCGACGAACACGATTCCACCTTTGTTACGGTTCTTTTGTACCCATCCCATAACAGTAACTGTTTCACCGATGTTTGCTTTGTTTAACTCTGCACATCTGTGGCTTCTTTTCAAGCCTCTCATTGATTCTGCCATTTATTTATCCTCTTTCTTTTATTTTTCCAATATTACAGATTATCGCAATACACTTCCTGAATGTCTGCGTATCCTTCTTCAACCAACTGTTCCTTCTGGAACTTCTTGTTCTTTTTCATGTTTACAATCAGAACCTGCTTTCCATTTTCACGGTCTGCCTTTGCCATTGCAAGCACTTTTAAAATTCCCTCTTGTGACATGTTTTTTTCAATTAAATAAGCCTTCTTTTCTTTCTTATTACCCGGCTCATAACCATTTTCTAAGAGAAGCATTGCAATACGTTCAAATCCGATGGAGAACCCACATGCCGGTGTATCTTGTCCTGTAAACTTCCCAATCATCTTGTCGTAACGTCCGCCACCTGCAACTGAACCACCGAACTCGTCCATACGGATTTCAAAAATGGTTCCGGTATAGTAGGACTGTCCACGCACTAAAGTTGGATCAAACTTCACTTTGAACTCTGCCTCTTTTGCACTTTCCACACTGGAAATAATCATTTCCATACCATCTGCGATTGCAGGACTTAAATATCCATCTAATTTCTCTTTGCAGAAACGAATACCTTCGATATCTCCGGTAATCTCATCAAACAGTGCAAGATAAGTGTCTACATTTTCCTGTGTATAGCCACCGAGTTCATTCAACTCATTGGCAACACCTTCTGCACCAATCTTATCCATCTTATCAAGAATAATAAATACTTCATCGTAATCTTCTTCACGGAAACCACTGTATGCAGCCATGGCTTTTAAAATATTTCTATCATTGATGCACACGGTAAAGTTCTTAAAACCTAGTTTCCCAAGCATTGCTGTTGTCGCAAGAATAAGTTCAATTTCTGCCAGATTACTTGCTTCACCGAGAATGTCAATATCGCACTGTACGAACTGACGGAAACGTCCTCTTTGCGGACGATCTGCTCTCCACACATTTCCAATCTGCATTGCTTTGAATGGTGATGGAAGTTCATTTGCATGATTCGCATAATATCTTGCAAGCGGAACGGTAAGGTCGTATCTGAGACCACCATCTACCAAATCTGCTTCTTCCTTCGCCTCTTCTAATTTCAGCTTTTCTCCACGCTTTAAAATCTTAAAGATTAATTTTTCATTATCTCCGCCTTGCTTACTGCAAAGGTTTTCAATATGCTCCACACATGGAGTTTCCATAGATGTGAATCCAAATGTTTTATAAGTATCCTTAATCATCTGGATTACATAATCACGGATTTCCATCTCTTTTGGAAGCATGTCCTTCATACCGGTAACCGGTTTCTTCTTTAATGCCATAAAAGTTCTCCCTTTCGCTCTATCATCTCGTCAATTCGACTGATATATTGCTGAATATCCCTTACATTT
>JAZRPT010000065.1:0-2554 GCA_045649385.1 Faecalimonas sp.
TACGAGGCACCCGAGATCCCGAAAGCTCTCTGCCTCCTGCATCACGGTGCGTACGACAGATTCTCTGAGACGATGACCGAGGCCTTGGCCTATATCGAAGAGCAGGGAATGCAACTCAGCGGCAATCCCCGCTTCTGCTACCTCGATGGTCCGTGGAATAAACAGGACGCTGCAGACTACCTCACGGAGGTTCAAATCCCCATCAAGTGAGCCCGTCTGAGCCGTTAAAACGATTTTAATTTTTGCCCTGGCAAGGTGCAGCTTCACGGCTGCACCTTTGCCTTTTTAGATGAAAAACGTTGCATAATCAGCCAAATCCATTAAAAAAAAGGAGATTTGGCTGATTATGCAATGTTTTTTGTATATATTTGCGGAAATAAAAACGTAAGGTTATGATCATCGGTAGAGAAAAAGAACAAAAAGTTCTGCTTGCAGCAGCACAGTCAGAATACTCGGAGTTGGTAGCAGTATTTGGTCGCAGACGTATTGGTAAAACCTATCTTATCCGTGAAACCTTTGGCTATAAGTTTACCTTTCAGCATACTGGTCTGGCAAAGGGAAGTACAAAAGACCAATTGTTTAGTTTTGGTATATCGCTTCGTGATGCTGGCTATGATGATTGTCCAATACCTAAATCATGGTTGGAGGCATTCAGTCTGCTTTCACATTTCTTGAGAGATTCTCCAGATGAGAAGAAGATAGTATTTCTTGATGAACTTCCATGGATGGATACGGCTCGTTCTAATTTCATCTCGGCTTTTGAGCACTTTTGGAATGGTTGGGCCTCGGCACGGAAGGATATCGTGCTCATTATCTGCGGCTCTGCCACCTCATGGATTATCAATAAGGTGATAAATGACCATGGTGGACTGCACAATCGTGTAACGCAGCAAATTGCTCTCCAACCCTTTACACTGCGAGAATGTGAATTGTTTGTCCAAAACAAGGGAATTGAGATGAGTCGCTACCAGATAGCAGAATGTTACATGGTATTGGGAGGTATTCCTTTTTATTGGAATTTACTCGAAAAGGGAGTGAGCCTATCTCAGAATATAGACAATATGTTTTTTGCTAAGAATGGAAAGTTGGCTCATGAGTTTAATCAACTCTATGCCTCTCTATTCAAATCATCTGAGCAATATATTGATGTAGTGAGGGTTCTTGGCAATAAAAAGATGGGAATGACTCGTGATGAGATATTAGATGCCATTCATGTACAAAGTGGTGGAACGTTGAGCAAGGTTCTTGATGAGCTGGAGTATTGCGGATTTGTACGAAAATATAACGGCTATGGTAAAAAGAGCAAACAAGCCATTTATCAACTAATTGACAACTATACGCTCTTTTATTTCAAGTTCATCCAGCGAAATGAGAATAATGACGAACACTTTTGGTCTGTTTCTATAGATTCGGCAATGCATCGTGCATGGAGTGGATTGGCTTTTGAACGTCTGTGCATGATGCATACACAACAGATTAAAGACAAACTGGGAATATCCGGAATATTGAGCAATGTATATTCGTGGCGTAAAGAAGCGGATGAGAATGGCGATGGTGCGCAAATCGATTTACTCATAGACCGTAATGATCAAGTTGTAAATATATGTGAGATGAAGTATTCTCTATCCGAGTTTGTCATTACTGCAGAATATGAGCAGAGACTGCGTAACAAGAAAGCAGTCTTCATCAATTCCACAAACACCCGTAAGGCTGTACATCTGACGATGGTAACCACCTTTGGGATTCACCCAAACTCCCATTCAGGCATAATACAGAACGAGGTAACCTTAGACGACTTGTTCCGATAAGAAATCAGTATATTCCTATCTATGAACACCCCCTCTCATCCCGAATGAGCCGTTGAAACGATTTTAATTTTTACCCTGGCAAGGTGCAGCTTTACGGCCTCACCTTGTCTTTTCTCGATGAAATGGGGAATATCGCGGCCTTTTCAGGTTAAAAAAGTTCATAAATAGGTTGGCGGTGGCGTAAACTCATATAGGATTCTAAATTTAATCTGTCAACTTTTTCAGTACACTGCTATTGCCTAGATTTTCATAGGCTTGACAAAATTTTTTCAAGCCTATGAAAATTTTTTTTCGCTTTGTTGAAAAAACTTTTTCACTATAGTGATAATTTTTTTTCAAGCCTTCGAAAATCTTTAAAAAAAATACTTCTATCACAAAATCAGTGTATTAAAAGTCATCTTGTAAGGGTCATAATGCGGCCCATGACTATATTCTTTGTGTTCTTCTCTAAGAGTTTATCTTCATGGGCACTCTGCGCTCCACTACCCAATTGGATCATTTTCGTGACCTCGCGAAAATGATCATTTACATTGATTCCCTGCGTATTGCGTCTATGCAGTCATGTCGGTTGCTTATCAGAGCCGTCTGTTAAGAAAAACAGACAAAGAGATTTTTCCCAATGAAAGGCTCCGTCTGTTTTATTGAAAGGCTCTGATTTCGACAGACAAGAAGATGCAAGAATTATGGCATAAGCAAAACACGACTGTGGCAAACATTTTAACGATAAATCCCCTTTCCATACACGA
>JAZRPT010000066.1:0-7333 GCA_045649385.1 Faecalimonas sp.
AGAAGGCAATACAAATATCATTACAATTGCATGGACGGGAACCATCTGTACGAATCCGGCGATGCTTTATATTTCCGTCAGACCAGAGCGGTATTCTTACAATATGATAAAAGAATCCGGAGAATTCGTGGTGAATCTGACAACAGAGGCACTTGCAAAAGCGACGGATTATTGCGGTGTTCGTTCAGGACGTGATGTGGATAAGTGGGCGGAAACCGGGCTAACACGGGGAAAAGCGAATGAACTTATGTATGCGCCGATTATTGAGGAGTGTCCGGTAAATATTGAATGTAAGGTGACAGATATCAAAGAACTTGGAAGTCACGACATGTTTATCGCAGAGGTTGTGTCGGTACAAGTAAGTGATGAATATCTAAATGAGACAGGCAAGTTTTGTTTGAATGAGACCGGTCTGATGGCGTATTCTCACGGAACATACATGAGTCTTGGAAAAGAACTAGGGACCTTTGGATATAGTGTAAAAAAAAAGAAATAGTGAAATAAGAAAAGGAACTTTCCGTTTTAGTAACGCGAAAGTTCCTTGTTTTTAATTGGCTAAAGGTTTTACCTTAGTCTTTAATATGTGCTTTAGCATGAAGATACATGTGATAACTGAAACCACTTCTGCAATTGGATATGCAAACCATACCATGTTCAAGCCAAACAGTTTTGCAAAAATAAATGCAATCGGCAAGATAATGACAATCTGTCTCGCAATGGAAAGTAGCATGCTGTAAACGCCATTTCCAAGTGCCTGGAATACACAGCTTGAAACAATACAAAAGCCCGCGAATACGAAGCTTAGGCTAATGGTACGAAGTGCAGGTACACCGATTTCAAGCATATGGTCAGAAGCCTCGAATAATCCCAGTAATGTTTTCGGGAAGGTTTGGAAAACCAAAACTCCCACAAGCATAATGCCCACTGCAATGGCAGCGCTGAGCTTGATTGTCTGATAAATACGCTTTTTGTTCTGTGCACCATAGTTGTAAGCCACAATAGGAATCATACCGTTTGTCAAACCAAAGACTGGCATGAATACGAAACTTTGCAGTTTGAAGTATACTCCAAATACGGTTGCAGCGGTGGATGAGAACATGAGCAAAATGTTGTTCAAACCAAAGGTTGTAAGGGAACCAATGGACTGCATGATAATCGATGGAACACCAATTTTATATATGTTACCGATGGTTTCTTTGCAAGGCTTAAAGCCTTTGAAGCCAACATGAATTTCCTTGTTAAATTTTTGGTTAAAGTAAAGGCCAAGTATTGCAGCAAAAATTTGCCCAATGACTGTTGCTACAGCGGCCCCGGTAACCCCCATTGCAGGAAGTCCAAACCAACCAAAGATTAAGATTGGGTCAAGGATGATGTTGATAATAGCTCCAACACCTTGTGTAATCATGTTGAAAATGGTCTTTCCAGTTGACTGCAATAAGCGTTCAAATGTTATTTGTAGGAAAATACCAAATGACACAATTGTAATAACGGACATGTATTCTGTTCCGTATTCAATGATTTGTGCATCCTTTGTCTGAATCTCAAAAAATAATCTGGAGCCCAAAAGTCCTAAAATGGCGAACACAAGACTGCTAAGGATTCCTAATAGAATACCGTTCTTGGCAATGGTGTTGGCTGTTTCATATTTCTTTTCTCCAAGACTTTTCGAGAGCAGGGCATTGATACCTACGCCGGTACCTGCGGCAACTGCAATCATAAGGTTTTGTATAGGGAAAGCCAGTGAAACGGCAGTTAATGCATTTTCATTAAGTTGTGCTACAAACATACTGTCTACAACGTTGTATAAGGCCTGTACCAACATGGACATAATCATTGGTAAGGACATGGAAATTAATAATTTGGGAATCGGCATAACGCCCATTTTATTTTCTTGTCTTACTGAATCTGACATAATCTTCCTCCTTTTTGCGTACTTGACTATTCTAACACTGATAAAAAATATATGCAATAAAAAGTAGTGACGAAAATGCGGGGAAATGTTATTATAATATGTGCAAAGCACGTGGTGTGGCGAGAAATTATGGAGTGCAAGAAAGAGGAAGATAGATGATACACGAATTTTCCAGAACAGAACTATTGATAGGAGAAGAAGGATTGAGCCGACTTGCAAATGCTACCGTTATGGTTCTTGGTGTAGGGGGCGTTGGTTCCCATTGCATTGAAGCACTGGCAAGAAGCGGAGTGGGAACTTTGATTTTGGTAGACAATGACAAAGTCAGCCGTACCAATATTAATCGTCAATCCATTGCATATTTAAGTACTGTTGGTGATTATAAAACCAAATTAATGAAAGATAGAATTGACGATATCTGTCCAAGTATTAATGTTTTTACTTATGAGACATTTATCTTGCCGGAAAATCTAAATGAAATTTTCGAGAGAAAAGTGGATTACATTGTGGATGCAATTGATACTGTGACTGCCAAACTGGCTATCGCAGAGTATGCAAAGGAGCATCAGATTCCGCTGATTAGTTGTATGGGCACAGGGAATAAACTGCATCCGGAACTATTTGAGATTACGGATATCTCGAAAACCTCTGTTTGTCCGCTTTGTAAGGTGATGCGCAAGGAATTAAAAGAGCGAGGCATACGCCATCTGAAGGTGTTGTATTCTAAGGAAAAGCCGATTGATACATCGGCTCGTTCTACAGGAGAAGATAAAGGAATGAGAAGGTCCCTTCCGGGAAGCATTTCATTTGTACCACCAGTAGCAGGGCTACTGATTGCAGGTGAAGTGATTCGTGAAATTGCGGGAGTGGAATAGGAGAAAGACATGGATTTGTTTGATTATGTAAGAGAGCAGAAAAGTGATAAAGAGTCGCCATTGGCGTCGAGACTCCGTCCTACAACATTGGACGAGGTGGTAGGACAACAGCATATTATAGGGAAAGATAAGCTTTTGTATCGTGCAATCAAAGCGGATAAGCTTGGCTCCCTTATTTTCTATGGGCCGCCGGGGACAGGGAAAACCACGCTTGCAAAAGTGATTGCAAATACGACAAGTGCTGATTTTAAGCAGATTAACGCAACCATAGCCGGGAAAAAGGATATGGAAGAAGTGGTGCAGCAGGCGAAGAATAACATGGGTATGTACGGAAAGAAGACCATCCTTTTTGTAGATGAGATTCATCGTTTTAATAAAGGACAGCAGGATTACTTGCTTCCATTTGTAGAAGACGGCACATTAATTTTGATAGGTGCAACTACCGAAAACCCATACTTTGAAGTGAATGGAGCTTTGATTTCTCGTTCTAGTGTATTTGAACTAAAATCTTTGAATAAAGAAGATATTAAAATTTTATTGAAACGTGCTGTGTATGATAAAGAAAAAGGCATGGGCAGTTACGATGCAGAGATTACAGAGGAAGCACTAGAGTTTCTTGCGGATATCTCCGGAGGTGATGCGAGAAATGCGTTAAATGCCATTGAACTTGGTATTCTGACTACGCAGCGGAGCGAAGATGGGAAGATACATATTACCATTGATGTGGCGCAGGAGTGTATTCAAAAGCGAGTGGTGCGCTATGATAAGACAGGGGACAATCATTACGATACCATTTCTGCATTTATTAAAAGTCTGCGAGGTTCTGACCCGGATGCAGCTGTTTATTATCTTGCAAAAATGCTGTATGCAGGGGAAGATATCAAATTCATTGCAAGAAGAATGATGATTAGCGCATCGGAGGATGTGGGAAATGCAGACCCGAACGCATTGACGGTGGCAGTGTCTGCAAGTCAGGCGGTAGAGCGTATTGGGATGCCGGAGGCTCGGATTATCTTGGCACAGGCGGCAACATATATTGCCAGTGCACCAAAAAGCAATGCAGCATACCTGTCAATAGATGCCGCAATGGAGAGTGTCAGAACTCAGAAAACAACAGTTCCAGTTCATTTGCAGGATGCCCACTATAAAGGGGCGGCAAAATTAGGACATGGAACAGGATATAAGTATGCCCATGATTATCCTGAGCATTATGTGAAACAGCAGTATCTGCCGGACGAGATTCGAGATGCGAAGTTCTATGAGCCGACGGAGATTGGCTATGAGAAAGAGATAAAAGAGAGATTAGATAGATTAAAAAGTGGCGAATCTTTATAATAGATTCGCCATTATTTGTGCATAAATTTCCTGATTCTTTTTATTCCAATTATTTGCAATTGTAGTAGCTTCTTCCTTTGTCGGAACGGTTAAAGTCATATCAATAAGCGAGGAATCACTTTCAATAATCTGACATCGCACCGCATATTCCAGGCTACTGATTTGATAATAATCTGCTTTGACAGAGATTTCATTTTTTAATTCATAACGCTTTTCTGCAAGGAATGAATTGATGTCATTTTGTATTGCAGGGGAAATGTTGTTACGGAAGAACTTGATTGTATCCGTTCCTTCATCTGTCAAATGATAGTAGGTACGATTATGGGTGGTTTCTTCACGGATAAATCCAGCTTCCACCATTTCAGAGATTGCCTGCTGCAATGTGAAATAGGTAGTGTAGCCTTTGTCGAGAATAAATTCAGAAATTTGCCCATTTGTTAATGGGAAGTCTAATTTATCCAACATATATAAAATGATTAATTTATAAAGTGTAAATGGTTCTGACATGAAAACTCCTTTCCTTGCCATATATCAGCATCTTTAAAATATTTTTGCATGGTGTTCATGACGAGACGTTTATTGCTTGTCCAGAGTGGTGCAAGCAAAAGTTTCTTGGCTCCGTCTCCGGTCAAGCGGTGAACAACAATGTCAGGTCGTAAATGCGAAAGCAGCTTGCCGAGAAATGTGAAATACTCGTCCATACTTGGAAGATAAAATGGTGTACTTTCATAGAAAGAAGCCAAATCGGTACCTTTTAATATATGCAATAGTTGCAATTTTATTCCATCAATTGGAAGTTTGTTTAAATACGAAATGGTATCCAACATCATATCTTCCGTTTCGTGGGGAAGATACAAAATCGTGTGAACAATGATGGAAACACCAGCCTTTTTCAAATCATAAACTGCTTTTTCAAAAACGTCAAGAGTGTATCCGCGCCTAATGAAATTAGCAGAGGTTTCATGAATTGTTTGAAGACCTAATTCCACCCAGACTGGTTTTATTTTGTTAAGTCGACAAAGTAAATCTAAAATTTCCGGTGAAAGACAATCCGGTCTTGTGGCAATAGACAGCACCTTCACTTCCTCATCCTCCAGAGCTTCACCATAAATCTTTTCCAAATAAGCCAAAGAAGCGTAGGTATTGGTATATGCTTGAAAATATGCAATAAAAGAAGAACCGGAGTATTTTCGTGAAACAAGTTGTTTTCCTTGCACTAATTGTTCTTTGATAGATAAACAACGATTTGCAGCAAATTCACCGGAACCTCCTGCGCTGCAGAAGATACAGCCACGAGTATCTATAGTGCCATCGCGATTGGGACAGGTCATGCCGCCATCTAAAGAAATCTTATATAGTTTTTCTCCGAATGTGTCCTTAACATAAGCATCTAAAGAGTAATATCTCTTATCGCCCCAAACTTTCATTTCATCACTTCCTTGCTGTTTATCATAGCATTGTTGACAAGGCAAATCAATAAAGAGAAAAAAATACTTTGATTTCCCAATAAAATCGTGTATAATACAAGAATACTAGATGCATTCAATTCGTCAATTCAGACAGATAAATCCCAAAGATGATGAACGTGAATAAAGAAAGGATTGTTTTATATGAGAGAGAAGTATGAATCTTTGCCATTGGCAACCTTGCGTGATTTGGCAAAGGCGAGAGAAATGTCAGGTGTTAGTACGTTGAAAAAAGCAGAATTAGTGGAAGCGATGCTTGAACAAGACGAAAAAGACAAATTGAAAACAGAAAAAGCCGCATTGGATATTGAACAACTGGATAGCGGAGAAGTTGCACATGGTATTCTTGAAGTTATGGCTGATGGTTTTGGTTTTATCCGAAGCGACAATTATTTGCCAGGTGAGAATGATATTTATGTGTCACCGTCCCAGATTCGCCGTTTTGGATTGAAGACCGGTGATATTATCACAGGTAATATACGAATTAAAACACAGCAGGAGAAATTCAGTGCATTATTATATGTAACGAAAATTAATGGATATACTACTGCGGAAGCAACCCAGAGAAAGAATTTTGAGGATATGACTCCGATTTTCCCAGATGAAAGACTTCGTTTGGAAAATGGAAAGAGCAGTACTGCCATGCGTATTGTGGATTTGCTTTCGCCAATTGGTAAAGGACAACGTGGTATGATTGTTTCACCACCGAAAGCAGGTAAGACAACCCTTTTAAAACAAGTGGCACAATCTATTTTGAATAACAATCCGGAAATGCATATTTTGATTCTTCTAATTGATGAACGTCCGGAAGAAGTAACCGATATTCGTGAAGCCATTACAGGAAAAAATGTAGAAGTGATTTATTCCACATTTGATGAACTTCCGGAGCACCATAAACGTGTTTCTGAAATGGTTATTGAGCGTGCAAAGCGTCTGGTTGAACACAAAAAAGATGTTGTGATTTTACTTGACAGTATTACAAGACTTGCTAGAGCATACAACTTGATTGTACCGCCAAGTGGACGTACCTTATCAGGTGGTCTTGACCCGGCAGCACTTCATATGCCAAAACGTTTCTTTGGTGCAGCTAGAAATATCAGAGAGGGCGGAAGCCTTACCATTCTCGCTACAGCACTTGTAGATACGGGTAGCAAGATGGATGATGTCATCTATGAAGAATTCAAGGGTACTGGTAACATGGAATTAGTTCTGGATAGAAAGTTACAGGAAAAACGTGTATTCCCTGCAATTGATATTCCAAAATCAGGAACCAGAAGAGAGGATTTGCTGCTTAGCCAGTCAGAACAAGAAGCAGTTTATATTTTAAGAAAAGCTTTGAATGGATTAAAACCGGAGGAAGCGGTAGATAATATCTTAAATATGTTCGCACGTACTTCTAATAATGCGGAATTTGTTGAAATGGTTAAGAAAAACAAATTCTTATAGAAAAAACTTGCAATGTGAAAGTATTTGTGATAATATATAAAAGCTGTTTAGAAAAACAAACCTAATCGCGGTTGGAAATCGCGAAAAAATGATGAAGAGGTGAATGAAATGAGAGAAGGAATCCATCCAACATACCATCAAGCAACAGTAACATGTAACTGTGGGAACACATTTACAACAGGTTCTACAAAAGAATCAATCCACGTAGAAATTTGTTCAAAATGTCATCCATTCTACACAGGACAACAAAAAGCTGCTCAAGCTCGTGGTCGTGTTGATAAATTTAACAAAAAATACGG
>JAZRPT010000067.1:0-58056 GCA_045649385.1 Faecalimonas sp.
GAAGAAGAATACAAAGCATTTAAGAAAATGGATATCGGTGATATCGTAGGTATTAAGGGTGATGTATTCCGCACAAAGATGGGTGAAATTTCTATCCATGCTGAAGAAGTAACTTTATTATCTAAGAGCCTTCAGATTTTACCAGAAAAATATCACGGACTTACTAACACAGATTTGCGTTATCGTCAAAGATACGTAGACCTTATTATGAATCCGGAAGTAAAGGATACATTTATCAAACGTTCTAAAATCTTAAGTGCAATCAGAAGATATTTAGACGGACAAGGTTTCCTTGAAGTAGAGACACCAATGCTTGTTGCAAATGCCGGTGGTGCAGCAGCAAGACCATTTGAAACACACTTCAACGCATTGGATGAAGATTTCAAACTTCGTATTTCTCTTGAGTTATACTTAAAGAGATTAATCGTTGGTGGAATGGAACGCGTTTACGAAATTGGACGTGTATTCCGTAACGAAGGACTTGATACAAGACATAATCCGGAATTTACATTAATGGAATTATACCAGGCATATACAGACTACAACGGAATGATGGACTTAACAGAAAATCTTTACCGTCATGTAGCGCAAGAGGTTCTTGGAACAACAACCATTGTTTACAACGGTGTTGAAATGGACCTTGGAAAGCCATTTGAAAGAATTACAATGGTAGACGCTGTTAAGAAATATGCAGGCGTAGACTGGAATGAAATTCATACATTGGAAGAAGCAAGAGCGATTGCAAAAGAAAAACACGTGGAATTCGAAGAACGTCACGGAAAAGGTGATATCTTAGCGTTGTTCTTTGAAGAATATGCAGAAGAGCACTTGATTCAACCAACCTTTGTAATGGACCATCCAATTGAGATTTCTCCATTAACAAAGAAGAAACCGGAAAATCCGGAATATACAGAACGTTTCGAGTTCTTTATGAATGGCTGGGAAATGGCAAACGCTTACTCAGAGCTTAATGACCCAATCGACCAGAGAGAACGTTTCAAAGCGCAGGAAGCGCTTTTGGCAGCAGGAGATGAGGAAGCTAATACAACAGACGAAGATTTCTTGAATGCATTGGAAATCGGTATGCCACCTACGGGAGGAATTGGTTTTGGAATTGACCGTATGTGTATGCTCCTTACAGACAGCGCGGCAATCAGAGATGTGTTGTTGTTCCCAACGATGAAGACACTTGATAAATAATAAAGATTTGAATCCCCGAAAGTGATGACTTTTCGGGGATTTGTGCTATAATTAGTAACAATAGCGAAAATACGTGGAAAAGATAAGGAGGCACGAACATGCCGGTTTTTGATTTTACCAACACACCAAATGAAAATAACGAAGAGTTTGTTTGCACGTACACAACCTTTTGTTCCAATGAGAGGGTGGCAACTCCGGAAAAACCAATTTTAGTATTAGATAATAGCGAGAGAAAGTGGGAACATTATTCTTGTGGTTTCTTTACGAACCAAAGTCGCAAGACCGCCTTTGAATTTAAAGAAAAAGAAGGTACCATGAGTGCGGATATTCTGCAGATGGATGCCCGTTTTGTGTATCTCATCAAATGGCTTGGGAAAAACCATATCAATGTCCGACTTTCAGGCGAAAACCGCGAAGATGGCTATGCGGTTTACAAGATTCGAGAAATGGCATCGAGCGGAAGCGGAAAGCTTTCAGCAGAGGATGGGTTCCTTCAATACATGATAGAGCGTTTGTTTGCCAGCAATGCACCGCAGGGTGACTTGGAAGAGGATGAGGAACTGGATGAAACTGGGGATGATATGAAGCTTACGAGCCTCCAGAGCATTTCTGATTTTATGAACTGTGCAGGGAAGACGTTGCCGGATAATATTAGATTGTGGGCGAGAAGAAATCTTGCTGTTGCTCATTCTCATGAGGTGACACCGGAAGAACGTCGTCATGCGCAACGTGCCCTTTCGATTATGATGAACATTCAGTGGAAAAATGATTATTTTGAATCCATTGACCCACAGGAAGCCCGCAGAATTTTGGATGAAGAATTGTACGGTATGGAGCGCGTAAAACAGCGTATCATCGAAACGATTATTCAGATTAACAGAACTCATACACTTCCAGCCTATGGTATTTTACTGATTGGGCCGGCGGGAACAGGTAAGTCTCAGATTGCATATGCGGTTGCTCGTATTTTGAAATTGCCTTGGACTTCATTGGATATGAGTTCCATTAACGATCCGGAACAGTTGACCGGAAGTTCGCGTATTTACTCCAATGCGAAGCCAGGTATTATCATGGAGGCATTTTCCATGGCAGGAGAGTCTAACCTAGTGTTCATTATCAATGAGCTTGACAAGGCTGCATCCGGAAAAGGCAATGGGAATCCGGCAGATGTACTTTTGACGCTTCTTGATAACCTTGGATTTACAGACAACTACATGGAATGTATGATTCCGACCAGTGGTGTTTATCCGATTGCAACCGCCAATGACAAGAGCCAGATTAGTGCGCCGTTAATGTCGCGTTTTGCAGTGATTGAGATTCCAGGCTATACGGCGGAAGAAAAGAAGATTATTTTCTCAAAATTTGCACTTCCGAAAGTGTTAAAACGAATGGGTCTCAATGAAAACGAATGTATCGTAACAGACGAAGGTCTAGATACCCTAGTTGCTCATTTTTCAGATATAGAAGGTATACGTGATTTGGAGCAGGCAGCAGAACATATTGCTGCGAATGCATTGTATCAGATAGAAGTGGACCACGTTTCAAAAGTGGTTTTTGATTCAAAGAAAGTGCAGGAATTGCTTGCGTAATACATATTTTACCCCGTTTTGGAGATAGTAGTTATATATCTTGTAAGCGGGGTATTTTTATGTTAATTATCAATGCAAAAATTTATACAATGGAAAATAAACCAATTGAACGTGGGTACGTTCGTATAAAAGGGAGATTGATTGAAGAGGTTGGAAATATGTCCTCTCTTGCTCCTAGTGATGACGGGGAGATTTTGGATGTGAAGGGAGCATGGGTGATGCCAGGTCTTATCGAGGCGCATGCGCATATCGGTATCTCGGAGGAAAAATGGGGGATTATCGGGGATGACTGTAATGAGGATACCAATCCGGTTACCCCTACCTTACGTGCCATTGATGCAGTGAATCCAATGGACCCTGCCTTTCATGATGCGATTGCTGCGGGTATTACATCTGTTATGGCAGGACCAGGAAGTGCCAACGTGGTGGGCGGCCAATTCGTGTTTATGAAAACCCATGGACGTTGTGTGGATGATATGATTGTGAAACATCCAGCAGCAATGAAGGTTGCCTTTGGTGAGAATCCAAAGACTTCTTATGGCGATAAGGGGCAACTACCTTCTACAAGAATGGCAACGGCAGCACTTCTTCGAGATACCTTGTATGAGGCTAGGCGATATGTGCAGGATAAAGAAAATGGAACTCTCCAAAAAGAGGAGTTTCGTATGGAGCCTTGGGTTCCTGTCTTTCGAGGTGAAATCCCTTTAAAAGCACATGCCCATAGGGCGGATGATATTTTGACTGCCATTCGTATTGCGAAGGAGTTTGGAGTTGATATTACCATAGATCACGGGACAGAAGGACATTTGATTGTGGATGAGATAAAGGAATCCGGTTTTCCGGTCATAGTTGGGACAGACCTTACATCTAGGTCGAAATTAGAAGTGCAAAATATGAATTTCAAAACAAATGGAATTTTAAACGATGCAGGAATATTAATTGCCATTACCACAGACCATCCGGTTGCGTTGATTCAGTATTTACCACTTTGCGCAGGGCTTGCAGTAAAGCATGGATTGTCAATGGAAGAAGGCTTAAAAGCAATCACAATCAATGCGGCTCGCATCTGTCGGGTGGATGACAGGGTGGGAAGTCTGCAAAAAGGAAAAGATGCGGATATCGCAATTTTTAACGGTAATCCCATGGAAGTATTTACGGAAACCTTGTATACGATTATTAACGGTGAGATTATTTACCGCAAAGATACTAAAAATGAATAATATTTGAAAAAACTTCCTTACTTTTTTGAAGCTTGAACTGCACATACTATGTGTGGGAGCAAAATGAAAAAGAGGGGAGTTTTTTTAATGGAAAAAGAGAAGCATCTTGCAATTGCATCGGTTCCGATTCAGGAATGGAATGAAGTGTATGATGAAGAGCAGGCACTTCGCATGGGAACCATTTTCCCAGAATTGAACAGACAGTTTTTTGCAACTGTATTGGATAATGAGTTAGAGAATGAAAAATTGCAATTTAGTCGTGAAGAAACCATGTTAAGACAGATTCAGCAAACGGGATTTGTACTAGATGATTTGCGTCTTTACATGGACACGCATCCGGAGGACCAAACAGGGCTTAGCATGTTAAAGACCATGTTGAAAAGAAAAAGACAGCTTATGAAAGAGTTTGCTTTGGAATTCTATCCGCTTGCAGAAGTGTGTATGGACGTGATTTATGATAAGAATTCAGACTCTGAGTGCTATTGCTGGCCAGAGGGTAAAATTCCATGGGAAGGAGTGTGCAAGTAATGTGGGTATATGAGAAACGATTACAGTATCCGGTAAATATAACAAAGACTTGTCCGAAGACGGCACAACTGATTATCAGTCAATACGGTGGTCCGGATGGAGAGTTGTCTGCATCCATGAGATATTTATCGCAACGTTACACGATGCCGGACAAACGTGTTGGCGGACTTTTGACTGACATCGGAACAGAGGAATTAGCACACATGGAAATTATCTGTGCCATGGTCTATCAGCTTACAAAAAATTTAACGGTGGAAGAGGCAAAAGCAGCAGGGTTTGATGCCTATTATATCGACCATACAGCGGCATTGTTTCCACAGGCGGCAGCAGGAGTTCCGTTTACTTCACTTGAATTTCAGTCAAAGGGTGATGCAATTACAGATTTGCACGAGAATCTTGCAGCTGAGCAAAAAGCAAGAACAGTCTATGACAACTTGCTTCGTATGATTAAAGACCCAGAGGTCCGTGATCCATTAAAGTTCCTGCGAGCAAGAGAAGTTGTGCATTTCCAGAGATTTGGTGAAGCCCTTGAGAGAACAAAGAATTTGCTGGATTCTAAGAATTTCTATTTCTTTAATCCGGAGTTTGATAAGCAGATAGAGAGGTCATAAAAGCAAAATAATAGAGCCATTCAATCTTTCTTTACAAATTGAATGGCTCTTTAATGAATTTCTAGAAGTTTCACTATATAACCTCGCTTTCTATTGACTCTTGTTTTAGTAGTCCTTATTTCATTGGACTGACCTCCTGTTTTTAAAAGTTTTCTCTTTTGTTAACTGTATAATATCGCACTTTAAGACAAATGTCAATACTAAATCTGAAAAAATATTAAAAATATTTTAATTGTCAGATAATAATAAAGTTCTCTTGAATTATTGCGTTAACAGGAGCGGTTTTGTATAATGAAAGCAAAGGAGATAGCGTATGTATTTGGTATCCATTTATTTTGACGAAAAAACAAATAAGAGAATACAAAGATATATTAATCAAGTGGCAGAAAAAACAGGGAATAGATTTATGCTTGATGGGGAAGTGCCGCCTCACATTACGGTTTCCGCGTTTGATTGCAGGCAGGAGAATGATGTCATTTTGGCACTTGAGGAAGCAGCAAAAAAATTACACGGTTTTAATCTTACTTGGGCATCTGTTGGGCAGTTGCTCCCGTATGTAATTTATACTGCTCCGGTGCTTAATGAGTATTTACATGAATTATCAGTGTCGATTTATCATGTGCTTTCTATGGTTGCAGAAGTCAATATAAGTCCTTACTATCAACCATTTCAATGGCTTCCCCACACTACCATAGCTAAAACATTATCGAAAGAACAGATGCAGGTGGCATTTGAAGTAATGCAAAATAGTTTTGGAGTGTTTGAAGGCCAAGTGGTTAGAATTGGTTTAGCAAAACCGAATCCTCATCGAGATATTATGACTTGGGAATTAAATTCCATACACAATTATCCCGCTGATTGCTGAAACTGCAATTAGAAGAATTGGCGAGATTGCTTTTTTCTTAAGTTTCTTGTACACAAACATTGCTGCTAATACCACAGCCATAATGACAAAGGTCTGCCAGTTTTTTGGAACACTCAGTCCATTTGCAATGCAATTTTCAATAATCATGTGAAGACCAGTTGCCATAATAATACCAATAATACAAGGTTTAATTCCATCTAATACTGCCGATACATATGGATTTTTCAGTGCGTTTTTCAGTATCATGGAAAGAACTAAAATAATAATAAATGCCGGCAAACATACGGTAAAGGTTGCAAGCGCTGAACCGAGTAATCCACCCCATGTGCCATAAGTCTGACTTCCAACTTCATTTCCTATATAGGTTGCAGTGTTAACCATAATCGGACCCGGTGTACTTTCGCTGATTGCCAAAAGGTAAGCAAATTTTTCTTCAGATACCCAACCATTTGTCATAACAACTTCGCGGATAACCGGAATGGCACCATAGGCACCACCAAAAGAGAATAGTCCAACCTTTAAAAATCCTAAAAACAAATCCAAGAAAATCATGATTCCACCTTCTTTCCCTCATGAATTTTTTGAATGCGATAGAATATTACCCCAACTAATCCTGCTAGAACGAGCAGATAAATTGTTGAGAAATTCAATGCAAGGAAATTAATCGCAAGCATGATGAGAAGTGCACTTGCCAAAACAGCAATGGAAAATGCATTTTTTTTCATTTTCTTAAACATATTGTAGCCGGCTCTGAAAATGATAAGGCCGACACCAATCTGAATGCCGCGAAATGCATGATCGACAAGCGGGTACGCCAAGAGGTTGTCAAAAAATGATGATATTAAAAAAATGATTACAAAGGACGGAAGTACTACACCGAAAGTTGCGGCAATGGAACCCCAAATACCGCCTTGTGCATAGCCGGTATATGTGGCACAGTTAATGGCAATTGGACCTGGCGTTGATTCTGCAATTGTAAGGACAGTTGCAAACTCATCTTCTGTAATCCATTTCTTTTTCTCCACACATTCATCCTGTACAATGGCAATCATGCCGTAGCCGCCGCCGAAGGTAAAAAGTCCTATTTTCGCGAATGTATAAAATAATTTGAATAGCATATTAAAAATCCTTTCTGTTAAATTGTGGAAAAGCACTACATTAGTATAGCACAAAATTTTTGTGTGAAAACCTTTTTGTTTTATCTGTTGAAAAAAAGTGGAGTTTTGATTATAATTTGAATTAAATACGAAAGAAATAAGATCTTGAGGGAGGAAGATTATGAATTTATACATTGGACATGAATCTCAATTATATGGAATCGAAGAACATCGTTTGGTTGGTGGTAAAGGTGACGGCATGCGCCTTTTCGTAATTAACAATGGAAAGGGGCTTGAGTTGACAGTATCGCCAGACCGTGCGTGTGACATAACGAGACTTCGTTTAAAAGGAGTTAACATGAGTTATATGTCACCATGTGGTTATGTGGCACCGGCATATTATGATAATGTGGGTACAAATTGGTTGCAGTCATTTACAGCAGGTTTCCTAACAACTTGTGGACTTCAGGCAGTGGGTTCACCTTGTGTAGATGAGGGAGAGGAATTGCCATTACATGGTTCCATTGCGAATACCCCATGTGAACATGCGTATTGGACAGAAGAAGATGGAAAACTGATTGTGCATGGGTTTGTACGAGACGAAGTTCTTTTTGGAAGAAAACTGCGCTTACATAGACAAATTATCGTTTCCACAACAGAGAACTCGTTTGAAATCTGTGACATTATAGAGAATACAGGCGACAGAGTAGAGCCAATGGAAATTCTGTATCACATTAATATGGGATACCCACTTCTTGATGAGGATAGCGTTATCAAAGTTCCAGCAGCGGAGGTAGTGGCTAGGGATGATCATGCGGCAAACGATATCGAGAATTGGATGCATATGCAAAAGCCAACTGTAGGATATCAAGAACGTTGTTATTATCACAAATTTGCTGATAAAAATGGTAGAGCAAGTATCTATCAACCTAAATTAAATCTTGGGCTTTCTATGGAATTTGATGCTACAGAGTTAGATGCCTTTGTAGAGTGGAAGATGATGGGGGCTCGTGATTATGTTCTCGGTCTGGAATGCGGAAACTGTTATCCGGATGGACGTGATGTTATGCGTAAGAATGGTATGCTCAAGTTTTTGCAACCAGGTGAAAAGAAAATTTACAAAGTAAAAATCAATGCAATTGAAGCGTAATTGACAAATGGATGATTGCGTGATAGACTTACATAGACAACAGAAAGGGGCGCTGGTAATTGAGCCGGCTGAGACGAGATGTGGTCATCTTGAACCCAAGAACCTGATCTGGATAATGCCAGCGTAGGAAGATAGAGATTCGTTAGAGAATACGTGTATTTTAATACCTAGGCATGAGCCTAGGTATTTTTTTACTTTATAGGAAACTTCGTTTAAGACAGGTTCTTTATTCATTTTATAAAAAGGAGAGAATAATTATGAATGCAAGTGTAGCAATTCAAGTTCTGCCGAAAGCAGACAATGAAGATGAATTAATCCGAATTGTAGATGAAGTGATTGATTATATTAAATCTACTGGATTAAATTACTATGTAGGTCCATGTGAGACATCTATCGAAGGGGACTATGACGAATTAATGAACATTATCAAAGAATGTCAAAAAGTAGCAGTCAGAGCAGGGGCAGAGTCTGTTTCTGCATATGTTAAGGTAACATATAAACCGAAAGGAGATGTGCTTACCATTGAAAAGAAAGTTACAAAACATCACCAGTAAAATCTGGTCATGTTCCGCCATTGTATTAATTTTAATTGTTTGGCAAATAGTGTCATCTGTTGGAATAGTAGATGGTTTTATGCTTCCGTCTCCTATTCAAGTAGTAAAGGCCTTTATCTCAGAACTTCCATTGTTGATGAGACACATGATGGTGACTTTGGCTGAAGCTTTTATTGGACTTGGTTTTGGAATCTTGTTGGGATTTGTGATGGCAGTTCTTATGGACCGGTATGAAGGACTATACAAAGCATTTTACCCCTTGATTGTTTTAACACAGACTGTTCCAACGGTTGCTATTGCACCTCTTTTGGTATTGTGGTTTGGATATGAAATGACACCGAAAGTCATTCTCATTGTTATTACGACCTTTTTTCCAATTGTAGTTGGCTTGCTAAATGGATTTAAGTCAGCAGATAAAGATTCCATTCATTTGCTTCGTGCAATGGGAGGAAGTAGATGGCAGATTTTTTGTTATATTAAATTTCCGGGAGCGTTGTCTGAGTTTTTTGCGGGACTACGCATCTCAGCTTCTTACGCAGTTGTGGGAGCGGTTATTTCAGAATGGTTAGGCGGCTTTAAGGGCCTTGGCGTTTACATGACACGAGTAAAACAAGCGTTTTCTTTTGATAAGATGTTTGCTGTCATTTTTTTAATCTCGATTATTAGTCTTTTATTAATGAAAGGTGTTGACTTCTTACAAAAGAAATGTATGCCTTGGGAAAGGGAGAATTGATTATGAAAAGAAGAATATTATTACTATTAGTGGCAATCATGACGATGTTATCATTGGCTGCATGTGGGAATGCACCGAAATCGGAAGAAGAAAAAATTACATTTGTACTGGATTGGACTCCGAACACCAATCATACGGGAATCTATGTAGCACAGGAAAAAGGGTACTTTAAGGAAGTAGGACTTGAAGTAGAAATTGTGCAACCACCGGAGGATGGCGCGGAAGTTTTGGTTGCATCCGGAAGAGCGGAATTTGGAGTCTCTTTCCAAGATTCTATGGCACCGGCTTTAGTGGGAGAGGAAAAACTTCCAATCACAGCGGTCGCAGCAATTATCCAACATAATACGTCTGGCATTATTTCTCGTAAGGGGGAAGGTATGGATAGACCAAGAGGTATGGAGGGACATACGTATGCCACATGGAATGGCTCGATTGAGCTGGCGACGCTTCAACAGGTAGTTGAAAAGGATGGCGGAGATTTTGAAAAGATTAAACAAATTCCTAGCACCGTCACAGACGAAGTGACTGCTTTAAAATCTAAATCTGTGGATTCTATTTGGATATTCTATGGATGGGCTGGAGTGAAAACCGAACTGGAGAAATTAGATACAGATTATTTTGCATTTGCGGATATTGATCCCGTATTCGATTACTATACACCGGTTATTATTGCAGGAAATGATTTCTTGAAGGAAAATCCGGAGAGGGCAAAAGCTTTTTTGAGTGCAGTGTCTAAGGGGTACGAATTCGCGATTGAAAATCCGGAGGAGGCAGCAGGAATTCTATGCAAAGCGAATCCGGAGCTGGATGAGGAACTTGTAATAGCAAGTCAAAAGTATTTGGCAGAGGAGTATCAGGCAGAAGCAAAGCAATGGGGTTATATTGATGAAGAACGTTGGAATAATTTCTATAAGTGGTTGAATGAACGTGATTTGGTGGAAACAGACATTCCGGAGAACACCGGATTTTCCAATTCATATTTGCCTAATTAGTCAAGGATGTTAAGACAGACTTGATATGAAAACAGGAGGTGAGAATGGTGGTATTAAAAGTTGAAGGTGTATCAAAGTCTTTTGGCTTAGAGAAAATAATTGAGAATGTATCTTTGGAACTGTATGAGGGGGAACTTGTTTCTCTTTTAGGAGTTAGCGGTGGCGGAAAGACGACACTTTTTAATATCATTGCGGGTCTTAGCGTTCCGGACGAGGGAGATGTGTGGCTGGATGGAGAAGATGTGACAGGACAAGCCGGAACTGTAAGTTATATGCTTCAAAAGGACCTGTTGTTACCATATCGTACCATTTTGGACAACGTGGCATTGCCTCTTATGATTCAGGGTATAAAGAAAAAAGCGGCCAGAGAGATGGCTAAACCTTATTTTGCTGAGTTTGGATTAGAAGGAACAGAAAAGAAATATCCTGCACAGATTTCCGGTGGCATGAAGCAGAGGGCTGCACTTCTTCGCACCTATCTGTTTTCCATGCAAAGAGGCAAGAAGGTGGCACTTCTTGATGAACCGTTTTCTGCGTTAGATATGCTGACAAAACAAGCGATTCATGAATGGTACCTGGATGTAATGGAGAAAATTCAATTATCTACCATATTTATTACCCACGATATTGATGAGGCTATTTTGTTGTCAGACCGTATTTATCTTTTAACTGGAAAGCCGGGGAAAATTACAAAAGAGATTGTTATTGAGGAACCAAAGCCGAGAAAAAAAGACTTTCATTTAACAGAAGAGTTTTTGCAGTACAAACGGACAATTCTAGAGTATTTATCAAATGATTTTGTGGAAAATCGTTGACGAATGTTCTGTTTTATATGAAAATATAATGGAATGTAAATAGGATGTATGGAGGAGTAATAATGAAAGTTTTAAGTGGATATGAACCGGCGGAAGTGCTTGGTTTTTTTGAAGAGATTTGCAGTATTCCGCATATTTCTTATCATGAGAAGGCATTGAGTGATTATTGTGTGGCGTTTGCAAAGGAAAGAAATTTATATTATGAGCAGGATGAACTTGGAAATGTAATTATCATCGGTGAAGCCACACCAGGATATGAAGATGCAGAGCCAATCATCATACAAGGTCACCTGGACATGGTAGGAGATAAAGTGCCAGAGTGCGAGATTGATATGGAAAAGGAAAGTATCCGTATTAAGGTAGATGGTGATTTTATCACAGCTGAGGGTACGACTCTTGGTGGGGATGATGGAATTGCAATTGCCTATGGGCTTGCGCTGTTAGATTCGAAAGACATTCCGCGTCCACGCTTGGAATTGGTGTTGACTGTGAGTGAAGAGGTTGGTTTGGAAGGTGCAACGGCAATTGATTTGTCATGCTGCAAGGCAAAACGTTTGCTTAACATTGATTCGGAAGATGAAGGCGTTTTTACAGCAGGATGTGCCGGTGGAGTGAGAGTGGACAGCTTGATTCCTACTGATATGGTGGAAAAGAATGGTCTGATTTGCGGAATCAAAACTACAGGATTCTTGGGTGGTCATTCTGGAATTGAGATTCACAAGGGACGTGCAAATGGAAATGTTCTGTTGGGCAGATTTTTCCTGTTTCTTAAAGATAAGCTAAGTTTTGATATTGTAAGCATGTCAGGCGGTGTGAAAGACAATGTCATTCCGAAGAACGCAAATGCAAGTTTTATGGTAGCAGAAAAAGATGCGGAAGTTGTAAAAAAAGCTGTGGCTGAATTTAACACCATTATCAGCGAGGAGTATGGTGTGGCAGATCCACAGGTCGCTCTTGTGTTAGAGGTGAAGGATGTGGCAGAATGCAAGGTCCTCTCAGAAAGCTCTAAGGAAAAAGCAATTACGGCTCTTAATCTATTACCAAACGGTGTGCAGACTATGAGCCAGGATTTACCGGGATTGGTAGAGACATCACTCAATATGGGTGTTATGAAGGTTGATGAAGAAGGTATAAGTACCAGCTTTGCAGTGCGAAGTTCCGTTGCATCAGCAAAGAGTTATTTGGTATCCAGATTGGAACAGTTTACGGAAATGCTTGGTGGTACGGTGAGTTATCACGGAGATTATCCGGGATGGGCGTATGCAAGAGAGTCAAAGCTTCGAGATTTGTGTGTGAAGATTTATGAAAGACAATATGGTGAGACACCGAAAATTGAGGTCATTCATGCAGGCTTGGAATGTGGAATTCTATCTTCAAAGATTGAAGATTTAGACTGTATTTCCATCGGACCAAATATGGCGGATGTTCATACACCGGATGAGGTAATCAGCATTAGTTCCATCGCAAGAGTGTGGGAGTTTATAAAGGCTGTTTTGGCTGAGAAGTAATTATATAAATGATGAAAGGGAACGACTTTTTTAGGTCGTTCCCTTTTTTAGAGAGTTTATGTTATTTAATTATAATTTTTGCAATTTCTCCACAATTTCAGGAAATTCCATCCCGTGAGATGCTTTGACAAGAATTGTATCTCCTTTTTTAAGCAAGGCATATGCTTGTGCTAAAAATTCGGCCTTTGTTTCAAAATGCTTTACCTGACAGTTGGAACAAGAAGCAGCTCCTCTGGCTGTCTCCGCAGAGAGACTTCCGATACAAATACATAAATCTATTCCTTTTTCAGCCGCATGCCGTCCAACATTGTAATGAAGTTCTTTTTCATTTTCTCCAAGTTCAAACATATCCCCAAGAATTGCAACTTTTCGAGTATCAGCCGTTGCTAAAACATCCAGAGATGCTTTGGTTGAAATTGGGTTAGCATTATAGCAGTCGTCAATAATGAGAAAATTTTCTGTATCAATCATGTTATTTCGTCCGGCAACCGGAACAAGTGCTTCGATTCCTGCCTTGATTTCCTCAGCAGTCAATCCTAATTCGCATCCCACTAAGGCCCCAGCTAATGCATTGAACACCATGTGGTGTCCTGGAATCGGAATCATAACTTTTAAGGAGTTGTCCCCAAGACGAAGCGTACAAGAGGTTCCTTTTAATGACAAGCTGTGGATATCTTCCGCATACGCATCACGCTCTGTGGATAATCCAAAATAAATTGGATCATATCCTTCCCATTCTTTTACTGTGATTAATTTATCATCATCGCCGTTTAAAATAAATTTGGCATTTGGTCCCGCATAGTCGAACATTTCTGTTTTGGCCTTTAAGATACCATCTCGGTCAATGAGGTTTTCTAAATGACAAAGTCCGATGTTTGTGATGACACAGATATCCGGTCTAGCCATCTTTGCAAGACGATGCATTTCGCCGAAGTCACTGATACCCATTTCAAGCACAGCTACTTCGTGTTCTTCACGAATATTAAAGATAGTCAGTGGAAGACCAATCTCATTGTTAAAATTTCCTGCTGTTTTTAGCACATTGTATTTCTGTGAGAGGACAGAAGCAATCATTTCCTTGGTACTTGTTTTACCAACACTTCCAGTGATACCGACCACAGTAATGCCGAGTGCTTTGCGATAGTGCTCGGCCAAATCTTTTAGAGCTTGTTCGCAGGAATCTACAAGTATGTATGTATCTGATTCTGCATTTAAAGGCTTCTCACTCAAGGTACACAGAGCACCTTTTTCCATAACTTGTGAAATAAAAGTGTGCCCGTCCACGCGAGCACCTTTTATTGGAATGAACAAATATCCCTCTTCTATTTTGCGGCTGTCAATGGCTACGCCACTCACCTCTTGGTTCAACTTTGATTCGTCCCCATAGTAATGTCCGCCACATGCAGTAGCGATTTCTTTTAAAGACATTGCTTTCATGGTTTTTCCTCCAATTAGACGTTGTAACGTTCTAATGATTTTTTAATAATCAGTTCGCAGAGTTCTCCGTACGGAATACCTGCAGCGGCAGCTTCTTGCGGAAGCAAACTTGCAGAAGTCATTCCAGGTAGAGTGTTTACCTCTAGACAATAAATATCATCATTTTCATCCCATAGAAAATCCGCACGGGAGTACACATCTAATTTTAATGACTTAAATGCAAGCTCTGTTGCACGTTGGATTCGCTCGGCAACTTCTTCCGGAATTTGTGCCGGACAGATTTCCTCTGTAGCACCTGCCTGATATTTGTTGGCATAGTCAAAGAATCCGGTTTTTGGAATGATTTCGATAACAGGCAGTGCTTTGCCGTCAATAATGCCACAGGCAAATTCACGGCCTTTGATATATGGTTCAATTACAACCTCGTCCTCGTAACAGAAAGAGCTCTCAATTGCGTTAGAATATTCATCCTCTGTATGTACAATATATACACCAATACTAGAACCACCGGAACAAGGTTTTACAACCACCGGAAGTTTTAACCCTAAATCAGACAGTGACTTGTTTTTGTCAGCTTTTTTTAAGGCACATCCAAGGGGAGTAGGAACGCCGGAAGTTTTAAATATCTGTTTTGCAATGCCTTTATCCATTGCGAGTGCACTTCCTAAGTAATTTGGTCCGGTATAGCGAATACCCAGTATATCAAAAGTGGCTTGTAATTTTCCATTTTCCCCCACGTCGCCGTGAAGAGCCATAAAAACCACATCTGCCAAACGGCAAATTTCTATTACATTTGGTCCGACAAAGCAATCGGACTGATCTTCTCTGGAAGCTTTAATAGCAGCCAAATCCGGTTCTGTTGTTTTGATGCCTTCTGCAATCTCGAGTCCCGCATTTGGAAGTGAGAAAACATTTTCTAAATTTTCCGGAGCTTTCGGGAATCCTAAATATACATCAAGAAGAAAAGCGTCGTGACCTCTTTCTCTTAAAGTTTTACAGATTCCGGCACCGGATGCAAGTGACACATCACGTTCTGTGCTTAATCCACCAGCTAAAACAACTATTTTCATATTTACAATACTCCTTTATTATTCCTTATCCATTTGATTTAATAAAGCTTGTTTTTCGTCAAATAATTTTTGTGACAAGTCAATATAAACCTTATGTGGGTTGAAAAGACGTTTTGTTTCGTCCCATAACGTTTCCTTTTCCTGTTTGCAGTATGCTGCGATCTCCATCACACTTGGTGATTCGTATACGCATTGGCCATTAATAAAAATAGGCACAAGAATTTCGCGCATATGATAAGTTCCAGCGTAAAGTTTTGTTTTTTTCCAAGGTTCCATCGGGTCAAAGATTTTTAAGTCTTGTGATTCGTCAAAGGTCTCGTCAGCAAAACAAATCAAGTCGGCACGCATCTTACCTGTCTCATTGTCATAGATACGATAAACCGTTTTGTTTCCAGGGTTTGTAATCTTTTCTGAGTTTTCAGAAAGCTTGATCTTGGAGATAAAAGTACCGTCTTCTTGTTGAATGGCAGCAAGTTTGTATACTCCGCCAAAAGAAGGACAATCCTTTGAAGTTATTAAGTTCGTACCTACACCCCAGGAAGTGATTTTTGCCCCCTGCATTTTCAAGTCGTGAATCAAAAATTCATCTAAGTCGTTGGATGCGGAAATGACAGCGGTTTCAAATCCTGCTTCATCTAACATTTTACGAGCCTTCTTTGATAAATATGCAAGGTCCCCGCTATCAAGGCGGATACCGTAGTTTGTAAGAGGAATGCCTGCTTCACGCATCTCGGTAAATACGCGGATTGCGTTCGGTACACCGGATTTTAAAGTGTCATAGGTATCGACAAGTAAAATACAAGCACTTGGATACAAATTAGCGTAAGTTTTAAATGCAGTGTATTCATCAGCAAAACTCATAATCCAGCTGTGAGCATGAGTTCCTTTTACAGGAACGTCAAACATTTGTCCTGCCAGTACGTTGGATGTTCCGATACATCCGCCAATCATGGCTGCTCTTGCACCATAAAGTCCAGCATCCGGTCCTTGGGCACGTCTAAGACCAAACTCCATAATACCATCGCCTTCGGCAGCGTAAACCACACGAGCTGCTTTGGTTGCAATCAGTGATTGGTGATTCACAATATTTAAAATTGCTGTTTCTATCAACTGTGCTTCCATAATTGGTGCAACCACTTTAATGAGAGGTTCTCTTGGAAAAACAACGGTTCCTTCCGGAATCGCATATATGTTTCCACTAAAATGAAAGCCACTTAAGTAATTTAAAAATTCTTCACTAAAGATACCCAAACTACGCAAGTATGCGACATCATCATAGGTGAAATTTAAATCTTTTATATATTGGATTACCTGGTCGAGTCCCGCAGCAATCGAGTATCCGGATTTGTTAGGATTTGAACGGAAAAACATGTCAAACACAACGACATCGTTTGCTTGGCGTTCAAAATAACCCTGCATCATTGTCAATTCATAAAGGTCTGTCAGTAAAGTGAGATTTCTGCTCATGTTTCTTCAACTCCTTTTCGTACTTTGTAAAAGTCTTTCCTATTAGTATAACACTCTATATTGCAAATGTAAATTTCAAAAAAGTTGCCTTTGGCAAAATAGTCTAGTATAATATGAAATATTATACTGCGTCGCAGCGAAGCGGAGTGCGCATCCGTGCGGAGCATAGCATGTGCAAGGCACATGATATAATATCTATATTGTAAATAAAAAGAATGAGGATAATCATATGAGCAACGTAAAAAAAGCAAGAGTTTCAGGTATATTGCTTCATCCGACTTCACTTCCAACACCATATGGGATTGGGGATTTGGGACAGGCAGCCTATGAATTTATAGATTTTTTAAAAGCATCCGGACAGCATTTGTGGCAGACACTGCCACTGACTCCGACAGGATTTGGTGATTCTCCGTATCAAGGATTTTCAGCATTTGCAGGGCAGCCTTTGCTTGTGAGCCCGGAATGCTTGGTGAAATTAGGGCTTTTGGAGGAATGGGAACTGGCTGATTGTCCGAGAGGGCAAGAAGGATTTGTGGATTACGGCACAATCATTCCTTGGAAAACACATATTTTAAGATTGGCATTTTCCCGTTTTGAAGGAAGGGCTGATGAGGAACTTCTGAAAGAGTATGAAGAATTTTTGAAAGAAAATATGAACTGGCTAGGGGATTATGCTCTCTACATGGCTTGTAAGGATATGCATGAGGGCAGGGAGTGGCTTGCTTGGAAAGAAGAATACCGTAAGCCAACTACTGAAACAAAGTCCAAATTGCAGGAGCTTTTAAAAGAAGAAGTGAAATATTATTACTTTGTGCAGTTTATGTTCCACAAAGAATGGTTAGAATTAAAAGAGTATGCCAATGCAAACGGTGTTGAGATTATTGGGGATATTCCGCTGTTTGTGTCGTTAGACAGTGCAGATGTTTGGGCCAATCAAGAATTGTTTCAATTAGACAGTGAGGGGTACCCGGTTGTAGTGGCAGGAGTACCGCCGGATTACTTTTCGGAAACAGGTCAGCTTTGGGGAAATCCGTTGTATGACTGGTCTGCACACAAAAAAGATGGTTTTAAATGGTGGATTTCACGGGTAAGTCATCAGTTACAATTGACAGATTATCTGAGAATTGACCATTTTAGAGGTCTGGAAAGTTATTGGGCAGTACCATATGGCGAGGAAACCGCGATTAACGGGGAGTGGATACCGGGGCCGAGAGAAGATTTGTTTATAGCAATTGAAAATGCGCTTGGAAAAGACCTTCCGATTATTGCGGAGGATTTGGGGATTATTACACCGGAGGTGGAAGCGCTCCGTGACCGTTTTGACTTTCCGGGCATGAGAGTGCTGCAGTTTGGATTTGATTCGGGCGATGAGAGTACATTCCTTCCACATCAATTTGATACTACAAATTGTGTGTGCTATACAGGAACCCATGATAACAATACAACTAGAGGATGGTATGCAAATGCCACTGAGTACTCGAGAGATAAGGTTCGCTATTATATGAATACAGATGGATATAACATTCACTGGGATTTTATCCGTACTTGTCTGGGTACGATTGCTACATATGCCATTTTCCCAATGCAGGATGTACTGGGAATGGGTGAAGAAGGACGTATGAATACACCGGGCGTTGGTATGAATAATTGGGCATGGCGCTATAAGAAGGATGCGTTGTCAGAAGGACTTGCAAAGGCACTTTTAAATATCACGCGTATATATGGAAGATAGAGGGAGATGGGTATATGATTCGATTTATCATTGCAGTATTATTTGTGGTGTTGTTCTTGTTGTTTTCTTATATTTTGTTCTTCATAGAATGGATTGTGGGAAAATTCAATAAAAAGGCGAAGGACATAAGTTCCCTTCGTATTGTACAGTGGGCATTCAGAGTAGTGTTATGGATTAGTGGGGTTAGAATCACAGTAATTGGCAAGGAGAATATGCCGAAGGAAGCAGCCCTTTATGTAGGAAATCACCGAAGCTTTTTCGATATTCTCATTGCATATGTACAGTGTGAGAATCTGACCGGATTTGTTTCTAAGGATTCCATGAACAAGGTGCCATCCTTCCGCGTATGGATGCGATATTTATACTGCCTATTCCTTGATCGCAAGGATCTTAAACAAGGTATGAAAACTATTTTGCAGGCAATTGAGTATGTGAAACAAGGTGTTTCAATCTTTATTTTCCCAGAGGGAACACGCAACAGAGGAGAAGAACTCAGTATACTTCCGTTTAAGGAAGGTTCCTTTAAAATTGCATTGAAAACCGGATGTCCGATTGTTCCGGTGTCTATAAACAACACGGCTGATATTTTTGAAAATCACTTGCCGAGGATAAAAAAGACACATGTCATTTTGGAATATGGGAAACCGATTGATACGAAAGATTTGGATAGAGATGAACAGAAACATATTGGGGCAACGTGCCAGAAGATTATAGAAGATACAATAAAGAAAAATGCAGAAAAGATCTGAATGAAAGTTCAGGTCTTTTTCTTTGCCACTTTGCGTAAGATAGTAGAGAAACTATGTGTGGAGTTACAATGAAAAAGAAAATTCTAACCATACTGACTTTAGGTTTAAGTGCAATCCTTGTAGTGTTGGTCACTGCCTGTTCGGCACAAACTATCAGCGCAGAGAAACTTAGAGACATTGATTTTACAGTAGTAGATGAAGATGATATACCGGAACCTTTGGAGGAGATGATTGACGAGAGAGAAGAGAAACCATTTAAATTAACCTATGTGGATAACGGAGACCTTTATATTGCTGTAGGGTATGGGGAGCAACCAACTACCGGCTACAGTATTCAAGTGAAGGAACTCTACGAAAGTGAAAATGCCATCTATATACATACGAATTTAATCGGACCTGCAAAAGATGAAAAGATTATAGAAAGGGAGACGGAACCTTATATTGTAATCAAAACGGAATATATTGATAAAAATGTTGTATTTCAGTAAAGGAGAGCAGGAATGGAGATTATTACAAAACAAATTGAGACGAATCGTGTGGAAAGAAGGATGACCAATCAGTTCATGCTGGACGAAGATTTCAATGTGCCAGATAGTAAGAATGACGTACAGAGCATTGTTATGAGTGATGGACGTGTTCGGATTGATGAGGTCAAACCTGTGGAAAACTATCTAAGGGTACAGGGAAAGGTTGAGTTTCAGGTACTGTATGTGGCAGAAGGATTTGAGCCTACCTTTTCGTGTTTGGAGGGGAAAATTCCATTTGTAGAAATGGTGTATGCAGAAGATGGAGCGGATAGAAATTTAGATATAAAATCTATACGTGTGGAATTAAAACCACATATTGTTCATTCGCGAAAATTGCGAATAAAAGCAATGGTGGAAATGGAGCTGGAATCAGAAAAGCAAATGATAGAGGAGATTCCTACCGATGTGGAAGCAGGGGGCAAGATTTACAAGAAGCAGGAAAACATAGAACTTTTAAAACTACACACATCCAAAAAAGATACCTATCGAATAAAAGAAGAATTGGTATTACCGGGAACCAAAGAGACCATTGGTATCATGTTGTGGACGGATGTAGTAAATCGAAAATTGGATACGAAACTTGCGGTGGATGAGTTGCAAATAACAGGTGAATTATTGGCCTTTTGTTTCTACGAATCACCGGATGGCAAGATTGACTGGATAGAACAAGTTGTACCATATCAGGGACGCATTGAGTGTTATGGGGTAGATGAAACCATGTATCATCACGTACAGGCGAATCTGGAGGAAGTACATACGGACATTCGGGTAGATGAAGATGGAGAAATGCGAATTGTTGGTATTGAGGGAACCTTGCAAATGTGTCTTGCTGCATATGAGGAAGAAGAACTGGAGATTCTAGAAGATATGTACTCATTGGATAATACTTGTGTTCTGGAAACAAAGGATGTTGAATACGAGCAGCTTGTTTTACAAAATAATTCCAAATGTAAAGTGATGGAACGAGTATCTGTACCAGAATTAAAAAATGAAATTTTGCAGATTTGTCATAGCAGCGGTGCTATTCATGTGGAACGTACTGTTGTCAAAGAAGATGGTGTGTTGGTAGAAGGTGTCTTGTATATCAATTTCTTGTTTGTGAAGGCGAATGATAATATGCCGTTTGACACATGGCAAGGTGTTGTCCCATTTTCCCATCTCATGGAATGTGCAGAAGCAGAAGAAAATTTGACCTTCCATATTTCCGCCGTTTTAGAACAATTGAGTATCACATTGCAAGGTGGCGATGAGATTGAAGTAAAGGCGGCCCTTGCATTTCATGGTTTTTTTAAGAAAAGTGAAAAGCGAAAAATGATATGTCAGGTAAAGGCACTTCCGCTTTCCTTGGAAGAAGTGGAAAAACGTCCAAGTATTGTCGGATATATTGTAAAACCAGAGGATGATTTGTGGTCACTTGCAAAGCGTTATAGCACAAGTGTTGACGCAATTAGGGAACTCAATGAAGTAAGTGGAGAAAAGCTAAAAGCAGGTGACAGGTTATTGATTTTTAAGGAGAATATGAGTATACTATAAGGGTGTTGTATACAAGATACAAAGGAATACAAAGTGAGACCGCAGGAGGAAAGAGATGGAAAATACCTTGCAATTAAAAGCACTTGCCAAAATTAATTTGGGCTTAGATGTATTGGGGAAACGTGACAATGGATATCACGATGTTCGCATGGTTATGCAAACTATTTATCTATATGATAATGTGACCTTGACAAAGACAAAAGAGGCGGGAATTCAAGTAGAGACCAATCTCCCTTATCTCCCGGTTGATCAGAATAATATTGCGTACAAGGCGGCAAAACTATTAATGGACGAATTTGATATACAAGAGGGTGTTCATATCAAATTGGATAAACGTATTCCAGTCGCTGCCGGTATGGCGGGCGGAAGCTCCAATGCCGCAGCGGTACTGGTTGGAATGAATCGATTGTTCAATTTAGGACTGAAGCAGAAAGAAATAATGGAGCGTGGCGTGTCACTTGGAGCGGATGTACCGTACTGCGTGATGAGAGGTACAGCTCTTGCAGAAGGAATCGGTGAGAAACTGTCACCATTAGATCCAATGCCTAAATGTTACATTCTTGTGGCAAAACCGGGGATTAGTGTATCAACAAAAATGGTATACGAGGCGTTGGATGCAAAAGAAATTGTAGAGCATCCGGATATCGATGGAGTGATTACGGGATTAAAACAGCAAGATGTAAGACAAGTTGCCTCAGCTATGGGAAATGTGCTGGAAAGTGTGACCATAGAAAAATACCCTGTTATTGAAACAATTAAGGATGCCATGAAAGAAGCAGGGGCTTTGAATGCTATGATGAGTGGAAGTGGTCCGACTGTATTTGGAATCTTTGAAGACCGTAAAGTAGCAAAGGCTGCGCAACAAAAGTTGAGACAAATGAGTTGTGTGAAACAGGCATATCTGGCAAATGTACACAACACAAGGAGGTAAACATGGGAACAGATTTTGAGGTAAATATGAATGAGTTTTTGCCATTGCGTGATGTGGTATTTAATACACTTCGTCAAGCTATTTTGCGTGGGGAATTAAAGCCGGGTGAACGTTTGATGGAGATTCAATTGGCTAATAAACTGGGGGTAAGTCGTACTCCAATTCGTGAGGCTATTCGCAAATTAGAATTGGAAGGTCTTGTACTCATGATTCCAAGGCGTGGTGCAGAAGTGGCAGAGATTACAGAGAAAAGTTTGCGAGATGTTCTAGAAGTGCGCGGGGCATTGGAGGAATTGGCAGTTGACCTTGCGTGTGACCGAATTTCCAATGAAGATATTCAAAACTTAAAAGAGGCAGCCAAGCAGTTTGGAGTGGCGCTGCAAGGGGGCGATGTGACCGAGTATGCAGAGGCTGATGTGAAATTTCATGATATTATTTATCATGCAACGGATAATCAGAGATTGATTCAATTACTTTACAATCTGCGTGAGCAAATGTATCGCTATCGAGTAGAGTATTTAAAACGAAAAGAAATGCATCCGATTTTACTTGAAGAACATGAACACATTATAGAATGTATTGAAAAACGTGATAAACAGGCTGCAAAGCATGCTATCAGTACTCACGTTGAAAATCAGGCAAGAACTGTGAGTGATACGATTCGCACCAAAAAATAACTTGATTGAATAAATTCTCTAATATTGTCTACACTCCCAATAACTAAATTGGGAGGTACATAAGTATGAAAAAAATATGTGCAATAATAGGGGTTATCATATCCATTTTCGTTACTGGTTTTATTGTTCATGCAAAGAAAAACGAAATGCAGGAGGAATTAGCGAGAGAAGTTTTTCGTTTTCATGTATTGGCGAACAGTGATAGCGAAGAAGACCAGGCTTTGAAAATGCAAGTGAAAGAAGCGGTTATCGGCTATATGAAACAGGAATTGCCGGAATCAGACAGCGTAGATACAACAAAAAAATGGGCGAGAGAGAATCTGGATGGAATTGTGGAGTTGGCACAGGGGATAGTAGAGTCTGAAGGGTATGATTATCCTGTTACTGCTGAGGTGACAATCTGCGACTTTCCAGATAAGACTTATGGAGATATTACATTTCCGGCAGGAGAGTACGAAGCGCTTCGTATTCAAATCGGACAGGCCAAGGGACAGAATTGGTGGTGTGTGTTATATCCGAATCTTTGTTTTATAGATGCGGTACATGCAGTTGTTCCGGATGAGGGTAAAAAGGACTTGAAAGAAGTATTGGAGGAAGATACTTACGAGATGGTAACCACAAGAACACGTTTTAAAATCGGCTGGTTCTTCTTCTAAACGTGGAGGAAAAATTAATGTACAAAATAGAAAACCGTGTCCGTTACAGTGAGTGCGGCAGGGATAATAAACTGAAGATTTCGGCAATCATTAATTATTTTCAGGATTGTACCACTGAAAATTCAGAACAGTTGGGTGTTGGATTTGAATACTTAACAGAAAAAAAGAGAGCATGGATATTAAATGCATGGCAGGTTTTTATCACACGTCGTCCTGAGGTGGGCGAGAAAATAGAGGTTTCAACTTGGGCAACAGGATTTAAGGGAGTATTTGGGCCAAGAGATTTTTGTCTGAAAACAGTGGCAGGGGAAGAACTTGCATCTGCACACAGCCTGTGGGTTTATGTGGATACGCAGACGGGAAGACCGATGAAACCGACGGATGAAGAAATAGAGGTTTACGAGGTGGGTGAGCCACTTCCAATTGAAACTGTGTCCAGAAAAATCCATCTTCCGGAGGATATGCAGGCGGTTGACACTTTTTCTGTACACAAGTATCATATAGATACGAACAACCATGTGAATAACGCCAAATATATTGAGTTGGCATGTGAAGCTTTGCCGGAAGAATTTTCTGTGACAGGACTTCGTGTAGAGTATAAAAAAGCAGCAGTATATGGCGATAAAATGATATTAAAGAGTAGAAAGAAAGAAAACAGTATATTTACGGCACTGTATGATACAGAAGATACAATATATGCAATTATAGAATTTATAGGAGAAAACTAAGACATGAGATTAGGGAAAAAACAGGTACTTACCGTAGTGAAAAAAGTAGATTTTGGTGTATATCTTGGAAACGATGAAGAAAGAGTGTTGCTTCCAAAGAAACAAGTTCCGGCCGGAGTAGAACCAGGGGACCCAGTGGAAGTATTTCTATATAAAGATTCCGACGACAGATTAATCGCCACTACCAACGAACCGAAAGTGGAAATCGGGGAATTGGCAGTTCTTGAGGTGGCAGATACAAACAAATTCGGAGCATTTTTAAATTGGGGTTTGGAAAAGGATTTATTTCTTCCGTTTAAACAGCAGACTGCGAAGGTGATGCCAGGGGACAAGTGCTTGGTTTCCCTTTATATTGATAAGAGCGAACGTCTCTGTGCAACCATGAAAGTATATGAACTTCTCCGAACAGACTCCCCATATCAAAAGGATGATATGGTAGAAGGAATTATTTATGATACAAGCGATGAGTTTGGTGTGTTTGTGGCTGTAGACAATCAGTATTCTGCCTTGATACCAAAGAAAGAGGTATTTGGAAGAATGCGAGTAGGACAAACTGTGAAAGCCCGCGTAACAGCAGTGAAGGCAGATGGAAAGTTAGACTTAAGTGTGAGAGATAAGATTCCAATGCAAATGGATAAAGATGCAGAAATGATTTGGAGCAGACTGAAGGAATATGGCGGAAGTCTTCCGTTTACAGATAAGGCAGACCCAGAAGTGATAAAAAGAGAATTCAATCTAAGCAAGAATGCATTTAAACGTGCGGTAGGAAGACTCTTAAAAGAAGGCAAGATAGAGATTGGTGAAAATACGATAAAGGTGAAATAAATGAGTTTTGTACATTTACACGTCCATACAGAATATAGTTTGTTGGACGGTTCGAATAAGATAGAAGAATATGTTGCCAGAGTGAAAGCACTGGGTATGAACAGCGCTGCCATTACAGACCATGGGGTTATGTACGGCGTGATTGATTTTTATAAGGCTGCAGAGAAGGAAGGTATTAAGCCAATCTTGGGTTGCGAGGTATACGTGGCACCAGGTTCCCGTTTTGATAAAACGCCGGGGAATAATAACGAAGAACGTTATTACCATTTGGTACTTTTGGCAGAGAATAATCAAGGTTATCAGAACTTAATGAAAATCGTTTCCAAAGGTTTTGTTGATGGTTATTATTACAAACCACGTGTAGATATGGAAATCTTAGAACAGTACCATGAAGGAATTATTGCACTTAGTGCGTGCCTTGCGGGTGAGGTGCAAAAAAACTTGCTTCGTGGTATGTATGCAGAAGCATTGGAAACAGCCAAACGTTATGAAAGCATTTTTGGAAAGGGTAATTTCTTTTTGGAATTGCAAGACCACGGCATGCAAGAACAGCAGTTGGTGAATCAGCAGTTGGTACGCTTGTCCCAAGAGACAGGGATTGAACTTGTGGCTACAAACGATGTTCATTATACATATGCGGAGGATGAAAAACCGCATGATATTTTATTGTGTATTCAGACAGGAAAGAAACTGGCAGACGAAGACCGCATGCGTTATGAGGGCGGACAGTACTATGTGAAGTCAGAAGACGAAATGCGTCAGTTATTTCCTTATGCATTGCAGGCTATTGAAAATACGCAGAAAATCGCAGACAGATGTAAGGTAGTTATTGAGTTTGGGGTTACAAAGTTACCGAAATATGATGTTCCAGACGGGTATACTGCTTGGGAATATTTAAATAAACTATGTTTTGAAGGTCTGCATAAGAAATATGAAAATCCGGAAGGCGTACTTACAGAACGTCTTAATTTTGAGTTGAATACAATCCGAAACATGGGGTACGTAGACTATTTCCTCATTGTGTGGGATTTTATTAATTATGCCCGCACAAATGGCATTATGGTTGGGCCGGGACGTGGCTCAGCGGCAGGTAGCATCGTATCTTATTGTCTGGGAATCACAAATATCGACCCGATTCGTTATCAACTTCTGTTTGAACGTTTCTTGAATCCGGAACGTGTATCCATGCCGGATATTGATATTGATTTCTGCTATGAAAGAAGACAGGAAGTTATCGATTATGTGGTGCGCAAATATGGCGCGGAAAATGTTGCTCAGATTGTCACCTTCGGTACACTAAAGGCAAAAGCGGTTATCCGAGACGTGGGGCGAGTAATGGATTTGCCATATGCAATGTGTGACAGCATTTCCAAAATGATTCCGACGGAATTAAATATTACGTTAGAGAGTGCGTTGGAAAAAAATAGTGAGCTTCGAGACTTATATGAAAAGGATGAGCAGGTAAAAGAACTGATTGATGTATCCAAACGTCTGGAGGGACTGCCGAGACATTCCTCTATGCATGCAGCAGGAGTTGTGATTTGTGAAAAACCGGTAGATGAATATGTTCCGTTGTCTTTGGGCTCCGATGGTTCAGTTACTACTCAGTTTGTTATGACTACGTTAGAGCGTTTGGGCCTTCTTAAGATGGATTTTCTAGGTCTTCGTACCCTGACCGTTATTCGAGACGCTGTGCAATTGATTGAACAAAATACAGGGAAACGCATTGATGTGGACCGTATTGATTATGATGATAAACAAGTGCTTGAATCCATTGGAACCGGAAAAACAGACGGTGTGTTCCAATTGGAAAGTGCCGGCATGAAAAGTTTTATGAAGGAATTGAAGCCACAAAGTTTGGAAGATATTATCGCCGGTATTGCTTTGTACCGCCCGGGCCCGATGGACTTTATTCCGCAATATATTAAAGGGAAAAATGACCAAACGGCGATTAGCTATGATTGCCCACAGTTAGAACCTATATTAAAGGCAACCTATGGTTGTATTGTGTATCAAGAACAGGTTATGCAGATTGTGCGTGATTTGGCGGGATATACCCTGGGACAAAGTGATGTTTTACGTCGTGCCATGTCTAAAAAGAAGATAAAAGACATGGAGGAAGGAAGACAAAAATTCGTATATGGCAGCGAAGCAGAAGGAATTAAGGGATGTATTGCAAATGGCATCTCAGAGTCCGCAGCACATAAAATATATGATGAAATGATTGATTTTGCCAAGTATGCGTTTAATAAATCTCATGCAGCTGCATATGCCATTGTTTCCTACCAAACGGCTTATTTAAAATACTACTATCCGGTAGAACTTATGGCAGCGCTTATGACATCTGTGATTGATAATGCGGGAAAGGTTTCAGAATATATCTATACTTGTCGTCAGATGGGTATCAATATTTTGCCACCGGATATTAATTCGGGAGAGGGAAGCTTCTCTGTAGATGGTCAAAATATCCGTTACGGTTTGGCCGCGATTAAAAGTGTTGGCCGACCTGTGATTGAGGCTATTGTGGCTGAACGAAAGGCAAATGGACCATTCAAACATTTGAAAGATTTTATTGAACGTTTATCTGGAAAAGAAGTGAATAAAAGAACGATTGAAAGTTTTATTAAGGCGGGCGCATTGGACAGTCTTGGTGGAACTCGCAAGCAGTTCATGATGATTTATGTAAAGATTCTTGACCAGGTAAATCAAGAAAAGAAATATTCTATGACAGGACAAATGACTCTGTTTGACATGGTGAGTGAAGAACAAAAAGGAGAATTCGATATTCCACTGCCAAATGTAGGGGAATATGAGAAGGAAACGCTTCTTGCTTTTGAAAAAGAGGTACTTGGTATCTATGTAAGTGGACATCCGATGCAGAAATACGAGTCCAAGTGGAAGAAAAGTATTACCAACACTGCTTTGGATTTTCAAGTGGATGAAGAAAGTGGGCGTACCAAAGTACGTGATGGCGAGCGTGCCATTATTGGCGGTATGATTACGGCGAAAACCATTAAACATACTAAGAATAACAAAACCATGGCATTTTTAACCATTGAAGACTTGATGGGAACGGTTGAGGTTGTTGTATTCCCGAGAGATTACGAGAAAAACAGAGAGTATCTGGAAGAAGATTCGAAGGTTTTTGTGAAAGGTCGTGTTTCGGAGGAAGATGACAATGCAAGCAAGTTGATTTGTGAATTGATTATTTCTTTCGAGGATGTACCATCGGAACTTTGGATTCAATTTCCGGATATTGCAACTTATCAGAAAGAGGAAGAATCTCTTTTCGAAATGTTAAAGGAATCGGAAGGGCGAGATATGGTTGTAATCTATTGTGCGAAAGAGAAAGCGGTAAAACGTTTGCCTGCCAATAGAAATATTGAAATCACACCACAACTTCAAGAACGCCTGATGAATAATTTCGGGAAAGAACGTATAAAAGTGGTGGAAAAACAGATAGAAAAGGTGTAAAATGCAAATAATTGTATAATAGAAATACATGAGAAGATGGAGGACAACTATGATAGAACATAATGATATAAATACAATTGGAGTTTTGACAAGCGGTGGAGATGCACCGGGAATGAATGCGGCGATTCGTGCAGTGGTAAGAACAGCCTTGGCAAAAGGATTAACAGTACGTGGGATTCGTCGAGGATATCATGGTTTGTTAAGAGAAGAAATTATTGATATGTCAGGACGAGATGTGGCAGATACGATTCAACGAGGTGGAACCATTTTGCAGACAGCAAGAAGTCAGCAGATGCGTACACCGGAGGGACAGTTAAAGGCAGCATCTATTTTGAAAAAGTATGGAATTCAGGCGTTGGTGGTAATCGGTGGAGATGGTTCTTTTGCCGGTGCTCAGAAACTATCGGATTATGGAATTAATGTCATTGGTATTCCGGGAACCATCGACCTTGATATTGCATGTACAGAATATACAATTGGTTTTGATACTGCAGCGAACACAGCGATGGAAGCGATTGACAAGATTCGTGATACTTCAACATCACATGAAAGATGTAGTGTTGTGGAAGTTATGGGACGTGATGCAGGATATCTTGCTTTGTGGTGTGGTATTGCCAATGGAGCAGAGTATATTCTCCTACCGGAACAACATGGTTATGATGAGCAACTTATGATTGATGACATTATAAAGAATAGAAAACGTGGTAAGAAACACTACATTATTATCAATGCAGAAGGTGTTGGCGATTCTATCAACATGGCTAAGAGAATTGAAGAAGCTACGGGTGTGGAAACTAGAGCTACCATTCTTGGTCACTTGCAACGTGGCGGAAGCCCAACTGTAAAGGATAGAGTTTATGCATCTATTATGGGTGCCAAAGCAGTGGACCTTATATTAGAAGGTAAAAAGAATCGCGTGGTAGGATTTAGAGATGGGCATTATATTGATTTCGATATCAATGATGCTTTGAAAATGAACAAAGAAATTCCGGAATATCAATTAGAGATTGCGAAAATTTTATAAGGAGAAAATGTTTTGGATATAGATATGAAAAAAACGGCGCCAATTGGTGTATTCGATTCGGGTGTTGGCGGTTTGACTGTGGCAAGAGAGATTATGCGTAATCTGCCAAAAGAAGATATCGTGTATTTTGGTGATACTGCACGGGTTCCGTATGGTAGCAAATCAAAAGACAATATTATTCGTTATTCCAGACAGATTATAAACTTTTTGCAGACAAAAGGTGTAAAAGCAATTGTAATCGCGTGTAATACTGCAAGTGCCTTAGCGTTGGACACAGTGAAGGATGAGTTTGACATTCCGATTATCGGTGTAGTAGAACCTGGCGCAAAAGCTGCACTACAAGTGACTGAGAATAAAAAAATCGGTGTTATTGGAACAGAAGCTACTGTCAAAAGTTCCATGTATGAAAAGATTATTCAGGGGATTGATTCAGGGGTTTCAGTTATTGCGAAGGCTTGCCCTTTGTTTGTGCCACTGGTAGAAGAAGGGTTCAAGAAGCACCAAGTGACAGATGAGATTATTGATTATTATTTGGCCGATTTGAAAGAGTCAGATATTGATGCCTTGATTTTGGGATGCACACATTATCCTTTATTGCGTTCTAAGATTCGAGAGTATGTTGGTGAGAACATCACGTTGGTGAACCCGGCCTATGAAACGGCTATGGATTTAAAACGAATCCTGCAGGAAATGGATATGGAGAATCCAGATATAGAAGGGGACCATGGCTCGTACTCTTTCTATGTCAGTGATGCTGCAGACAAATTCAAACAATTTGCGAACTCAATTTTACCATACGATATTGAGACTACAAAACAGATTAACATAGAAGAATATTAGGTGCGAGATGACAAAGGATGTATTAGTTGGTATTTCCGGTCTGCAGATGGCTGTGAATACAATGGAGAATATGGATGATGAGCCAATTGAAATCGTTAGTGCAGGTACTTATTACTTTAAAGATGGGAAACATTATATCTTTATGGAAGAAGTGGCGGAAGGCATTCCGGGAGTTACAAAAACGCAGATAAGGATTCACGGTAAGGAGTCCTTAGAAGTAATCAAAAAAGGTGTTACAAATATGCATCTTGTTTTTGAAAAGAATAAAACCAATCGGTGTGTTTACCAGACGCCGTTTGGCCGACTTAATCTTGGAATATGTACTAGCAAGTTGGTTGTTGACGAAACAGAGG
Organism: Faecalimonas sp.; assembly: GCA_045649385.1. Taxonomy (GTDB): domain Bacteria; phylum Bacillota; class Clostridia; order Lachnospirales; family Lachnospiraceae; genus Faecalimonas. Next base: position 30,886 of record JAZRPT010000067.1, read on the forward strand.
ACACCATTAACATTCATACGGAATATGCAATGGATGTAGATTGTGAAAAATTGGCGGATTGTACGATTCGTATCAATGTAAAGTCGCGGGAAGCGGAAGATTTTGTTTTATAAAAGAATATGATAAAAGAGGTACGGACATTGACGGTTCCGTACCTCTTGTGCTTTGAAACGTTATTTGTTGTAGAGCCATTATTTCTTGAATTTTGCAAAAAATCCTGTTTTCTTTTGTGGTGCATCCAGTGGACCTCTGATTCCTTTTACCTCTGTAATGTAAAGTCCGCTTACAACAGCTTTTACTTCTTTCTTCACAGGTACATATGGGAAAATCTTGTCGTCACACATTAATGTCATCACTTTAGGACCAACCTTTGCCTTTACAATCGGCATCTTTGCTCCGCGAAGATATTTTGGTGTATTTTCGAGTACAATCGCCGGAAGACCTGCATCTTTCAGTTTCATACGTTTCTTGTCGATAATCAACATCGAAATGTTCTGTGCAGCTGCTTTCATTTGTTCTTGTTGTTCTGCTTGTTTCTTTTCTGCTTTTTTTCCTAAGAAATATAACACAGCGATGATTGCGGCTAAGACAGCAACTACCACTGCAAAAATAATCCAACCTTTCATGGTAATCCTCCTAACTAAATGTTTTGTGTAAACTATTAACATAGTTTAACATTCTTTAGTCACAAGTGCAAGATAATACTTTTCAAAATTCAGAAATATGGTATAATGTACGAAAAGGGCAGAAGAAAATGTGCAAATATATGCGTGCTGTGCTTGCACGAGTAAGCATATATTTGTGCATTTGAAGAGCGAAGCGACCGAGAAAATCGAAGATTTTCGAGGTTCGGCCCTTTAATATATTTAATTTATAAGAAACGGAGAACTATTATGAAAAAGCGAATTATGGCATTATTCTTGGCGTTAACTGTGGTAGCATCTGCTACAGGTTGCGGAAAAGGGTACAAGATTGGAGATAAGGGAGAAGTCTACAATGATTATATCACAGTAAAGAAATGGAAAGGGCTTGAAGTGGAAAAGGTTGACCCGATAGCTGTGAAAGACGAAGATGTGCAAGCATCTATTGATTCAGACCTTCAAACATTAACAAGCTATGAAGAAGTGAAAGACCGTGGAGCTAAAAACGGCGATCAAGTATCCATAGATTATGTTGGTAAACTAGATGGAGTGGCATTCCAAGGCGGAACAGGCTCTGATAACTTCATTTTGGGAGAAGGAAGTTTTGTTCCTGGATTCCAAGAAGGTATTGTAGGACATAAAGCTGGTGAAAAATTCGATGTACCACTGACATTCCCAGAAAATTATGGTGGTGACTTGGGCGGCAAAGCAGTTGTCTTCACTATGACCTTGAAAAAGGTTGAAGAGGTAAAAGTTCCGGAGCTGACAGATGAAACTGCAAAGAAATTAAATCCAAAAGCTAAGAATGTGGAAGATTATAAGAAATTAGTGAAAGCTGATTTGGAAAAGAGCAATAAGGAAGCAGCTGAAGAGCAGATGCGTTCGAGTTTATTCGGTCTTTTGAGTAAGGAATGGGATGTGAAAGAATATCCGAAAGAAGACTTAAAAGAACACAAGAAAGAAGCCAAAGAATACTACGAGCAAGAATACCAAGGATATTTGAGCTACGTGGCATCTATGTCAGGCACCAGTGTAGAAGAAGTTGAATCTACATATGGAATGACAGTAGACCAGTTTGTTTCTTCTATGTACGGTACTACAATTGAAGAAATGGCGAAAATGCAACACGCACTTCAGATGACCATGGACTTAATCGCAAAAGTAGAAAAGATTAAGGTTGACAAAGAGGATATGGATGCGTTCCTGAAGGAGCAGGCAGACATGGCTGGTTATGAATTGGAAGAGTACAAGGAAATGCTAGAGGAAGAAATGGACGAAGACGAATTGGAAGAAATGACAAAGAAGGCTGCCTTCCAAGAAAAGATATTAGACTTCTTATGGGAAAACTGTAAGATTGTAGAACCAAAGAAAACAGAAACACAGACTCAGACCGGAACTGAGACTGAAAATGGAACTGACAAAGAATCCTCAGAAACGGTGACAGAATAATTCCATGGTTTATTTGTATGTAGCTGATATTTCAGGGCTTTCGGAACCTATGGAATATCCGAGACTTATGGAAGAACTTCCGGTGGAGCGACAGCAAAAGATAGTGCGGCATAAGCAGCGAGACAAAAGAATGCAAAGTTTTGGCGCCGGTCTTTTGTTAAACAGAGTGTTGGGTAAACATGGAGTTTCTGTTGATACACTCAGAACAGACGCTAGTGGCAAACCCGTTGTAGAAGGGATTTGTTTCAATCTTTCACATTCGGGAACATATGTGATATGTGCTGTGAGTCAAAAGCCGGTGGGCTGTGACATTGAAGAGATAAAGAGTGCACCAAAACAGATAGAAGAACGCGCATTTTCGTTCGCGGAGAGAGCGTACTTAAAAGAAGTAGATAGCGTTGCTTATAACCGAGAGTTTTATCGTATATGGACGAGAAAGGAAAGCTTTTTGAAAATGCAGGGGACAGGTATTCGTGTGCCACTTCAGGAAGTAGAAATGACGGGGTGTTATTTTAAGGAATATGAGATACCCGGTTACCAAGTGACAGTTTGTGCAGAAGAAAATGAGTTTGCAGAGTTGTCCTGGGAAATGATATGAATGAAACGCCAGTGCTAGTATTTAAAACTAGTTCTGGCGTTATTTAGTATTGTGAAATGTTTATGAAATATTTACAAAGTAATTATAAAGGGATATAATGAATAAGATGATACTTAGGAAGAAATCAGGAGATGCAAATGAGTAAGAAGAAGAAAAAATGGATTAAATTCCGACATCATGTAGTCAGAAATTTATTATATACAGTTATGTATCCATATTGTCGATTGAAATTTGGGGTAACAGTTGAACGAATGAAGAATCAACAGGACAGACCATATTTGATTCTATTGAATCACCAGATGGTATTTGACCAGTTCTTCGTTGGAATGGCATTTAAAGGACCGATTTATTATGTTGCAACGGAAGATATTTTCTCGCTTGGATGGGTATCCTCCGTGATTCGTTATTTAATAGCGCCTATTCCTATTAAGAAACAGACAACAGATGTTCAGGCAGTAAGAACCTGTTATAAGGTGGCAAAAGAAGGTGGAACTATCGCAATTGCACCGGAAGGAAATCGTACATACAGTGGGAAAACCGAGTATATGAATCCTGCCATTGCATCCCTTGCGAGGACATTGAATTTACCGATTGCATTTTTCCGAATTGAAGATGGGTACGGTGTTCAGCCGAGATGGTGCGATAAGGTTCGCCGAGGAAAAATGCGTGCTTCATTCTCCCGCGTAATTATGCCGGAAGAATATAAGGAAATGAGTAATGACGAGTTGTATGAAATTATTCAAAAAGAGTTGTATGTGAATGATGCGCAAGTGACAAACAACTTCTATCACAAGAAAAACGCGGAATATCTGGAAAGATTATTGTATATTTGTCCGCACTGTGGTTTGTCTGTTTTTGAAAGTCATGGAGATAAGGTTGCATGTAAAACATGTAATCGTGAATATCAATACCTGCCGAGTAAGGAATTGCAAGGTGTAGGCTTTGATTCGCAATTTCGTTTTGTAAATGATTGGTATGAGTATCAGAAGGATTTTGTAAATAAAATGGATCCAAATGAATATGTTGTTGAACCAATGTATCAAGAAAAAGCTTCTTTATCGGAAGTTATTGTATATAAACATAAAAATCTTATCAAAGAAAATGCGGATATTGAATTATATGGAGATAGGGTAGTTATTGATGAAAAGGTGTATCCGTTTGATGAGATAACAGCTATATCGGTGCTTGGACGTAATAAACTTAATATCTATCATGATAAAAAAGTTTATCAATTAAAAGGCAGTAAACGATTCAATGCAATCAAATATGTCCATATGTATTATAGATATAAGAATGTGAACAAAGGAGAAGAATATGAACAATTTTTGGGACTTTAGTGTGTGGGGCTGGCTCAACATCATGGCTGTATTATTCTTAAGCCTGCTGGCAGCTAATGCAATGAAAAAGAAAATCAGAATATTGGAACAATCCTTAATTCCAACATCTGTGCTTGGTGGAGCAATTTTGTTAGTAGTTTCCAGTCTTTATAAAATAGTGACAGGGAACGTATTGTTTGAAGAAGTCTTTTTTGGAACCAATGGATATAATAATCTCGAAATTATTACATATCACGCATTGGCTCTCGGATTTATTGCATCCTCTTTTAAGACTTCCAATGGTAAACTTTCCAAAAAACGAACAGAAGAAATCTTTAACACGGGTGTAACTACCGTTTCTACTTACTTGCTTCAGGCGGTTGTTGGTTTTGGTATTACAATTCTGGCAGCATTTATTATGAAAAACTTCTTTCAGGCGGCTGGAATCTTGTTACCGTTTGGCTATGGACAGGGAACAGGTCAGGCAATGAATTATGGAACTATTTATGAGACAGAGCATGGTTTTGTTGGTGGTAAAACCTTTGGTCTTACCATTGCAGCACTTGGTTTTCTTAGTGCCAGTATTGGCGGTGTTGTTCATCTTAATCTGCTTAAGAGAAAAAGAAAAATAACAGGTGCAAGTGAAGAAGGGGCACTTAAGTCAGAACAAGTACAAAAGGCAGATGAGATTCCAATGCAGGGTAGTATTGATAAGATGACAATACAGATTGCACTGGTCATGGCATCCTATATGTGTACCTTCTTATTAATGTTTCTTTTGGGAAATCTTTTGCCTGGTATGAAGTCTGTTATCTACGGTTTCAACTTCCTACTTGGCGTACTTACAGGAACTTTGATGAAGATTGTTATCAATCAGTTAAAGAAGCATGGTGTTGCAGAGAAAGAGTATATCAATGACTTCCTAATGACCAGAATTAGCAACTTTTTCTTTGATGTGATGGTTGTTGCGGGTATTGCTGCAATTCGTTTGGATATTTTGGAAAGTTATTGGGGAATTATTTTAATTTTGGGTGTGGTAGGTTTGTTTATCACCTATTTCTACAATTATTATGTTGCTAAAACATTGTTCCCGGAATACACGGAGGAACAATTTCTGATGATGTACGGAATGCTTACGGGAACTGCAAGTACTGGTATTATTCTTCTTCGTGAGATCGACGGTGATTTCAAAACACCTGCGGCAGACAATATGGTTTATCAGAACTTCCCGGCCATTGTATTTGGCTTTCCGATGATGTTACTTGCAACATTGGCACCGGTGAAACCGTATCTGACGATGATTATTTTGATAGTGTTCTTTATAGGAATGAACGTTTTATTGTTCAGGAGTAAGATATTTAAAAAGCGTGCGTAATAAAGAAAAACGTGGTATTTTAAATGCTGCATGTATTTCCTCGGCTATGGGTAGCGCGGGAGACCAAGAGGACAGAAAAAATTTAAGAAGAAAAAATAGCATAGAATATATGGTGGGTTTCACAACAAGAGGCATCTTATGGGATGCCTCTTTATTATTTTGCTTCCGACAATTTCAAAAAGTAAGATAGTAATCGTTCTCTAGTTTGTGCATCGCATTTGTTGTAAGATTCGACCAGAGAAAAGAGTTCCGGTTGGGCATTGGCATCAACCCAATAAGTATTTGGTGTAGGATTATCAGTTTTTCCGATTAAATAATCTGCAGATGTACCAAGTACATTTGCCATATAATAAATCACATGGATAGACGGCGTTCTTTGGCCGGATTCGTAACGAAGATATGCCGGTTGAGACATTTCCATTCTCTTGGCAGCTTCTTGTTTTGTAATGCCAAGTGCTTTTCTACATTCTATTAACCGTTTGCAGTTTAGAGTAGTGGTGTTCATCGCTTAAATTCCTCTTTTCAATTCGTTGACATAAGTATATCATATTTCACTTGACTATGCCAATGGAATATTATATTATGATTATACCAATGGTATTCTTGAAAAACAACTTGATATTTTGAACGGTATTGAATATAATAACAGTACAGATAGAAATACTATCTTTCGGAGAGTTCCTGCCGTTTAAGTGGAAGGTTTAACAACCGGAGAGTTCCTGCCGTTTAAGTGGAAGGTTTAACAACAAGAAGCATCCGTCGGGTGCTTCTTTTTTTGTGAAAGGATGTTTTTATGCAATTATATAATATTTCAGATGATTATATAAATTATCTTAGACAAAAATTTCCAAGAGTATATTCAAATAAAGAGGATGCACGCGTACATACGAGAAAATACTTGGGTGCGGTGATTGAAGTCGGAGTATACAAGTATTATATTCCTTTGTCGTCGCCTAAAGAAAAGCATGATTATATTGTGGAAAATGGAAAGAAAATTGTGAGAAAAGATTCTCTTATTGTTATGAGAATTGTTTCGGGGAGTGGTGATAACAAGGAGTTAAAAGGAACGTTGCAAATAGGAACAATGATTCCAGTGCCTGAAGAAGCGCTCACTTTATATGATGTAGATAATGAACCAGATCAAGCATATAAAGATCTTGTGCAAGAAGAAATAGTGTATATTCGTAAGCATGAAAAGGAAATAATCAGGAATGCAAAGATTTTATATAGCAAGAGGAAATCTGGGGAAGCAAATAGAGTGGTGCAAAATTGCTTAGATTTTGTAGCGATGGAGGCGGAATGTGACAAGTGGAAAAACTGCAGTTTGAATAGCCCATAATTCGTCCACAACTTGTTATAATATGGTTATGACTAAAGTGCAAGAATAACTTGCATCTCCCCTGCATAGATTGTAAAAAAGCGATTTATGCAGGGGTTTTATTTTGAAGGATTACATTGAAGAACGGGCAATTGAGATTGCAAATTATATCATAGAGAACAACGCGACAGTAAGGCAAACGGCAAAAGCCTTTGGGATTAGTAAAAGTACGGTACATAAAGACGTCTCCGAACGATTAGAAAAAGTCAATCCAACACTTATGGCGGAGGTGCGAAAGGTATTGGATGTCAACAAATCAGAACGTCATATTCGCGGTGGCATGGCGACAAGGGAAAAATATCTACATATGGAACATAGAAGGAACTGGTGGGGCGCAATGTAACCCCACCTTTTTGTATGTTGCAAAAATTGTTCTGAAACAATGCGGTTCTGCAACAAAACAATTGCGTCTGACAATTTATCGTGTTATACTAAATTATCAGAAAAATTAATTGGTATCAAGGAGGATGCAATATGGACGAAAGATTAGTTGACCTTCGCTCGACGAAGAACCCGAAAGCAAGAATTAAAATTATGAAAGGTCATTTTGCCACTAGCAACTCACATATCAATACATACATCGATATGTCGACGGTAAAGGTTCGGCACAACAACTGTAGAGAGACGGCGAAAGTTTTGGCAGATGAGTATGTACATACCACGGCAGTTGACACCATTGTTTGTTTGGAAGAAACAGACACTATTGGAACATTTATGGCTGAACAACTTGCAGATGTCAGCAGACATTCTTTGAGTCATGGGAACAATATTTCCATCGTTTCACCTGAGTATCATCAGAACGGACAAATTTTATTCCGAGATAATGTGCAACGTATGATTAAGAATAGTCAAGTGCTGATTCTTGCGCCATCCATTACAACCGGTAAATCTGTAAAACGCGCGATTGAAGCCGTGTTATATTACGGTGGAACTGTCTGTGGAATCTGTTCTGTGTTTAGTTCTATCAACAAGATTAACGGTTTGGAAGTAAAGACTATATTTACAAGTAAAGATATCCCGGATTACCGAGCCTACGCACCAAGCGAATGCCCAATGTGCAAGGAAGGCAAGAAATTGGATGCAATTGTAAATAGTTACGGATATTCGAAATTGTAATTTAATATAATAAAAGGCACATCTCAGTCTGCTGAGATGTGTTTTTCGTTGTAACGTATTTTTGTTTACAATAAATAGGATTTTCGGTAAAATATTTGTAAACGAATTAAAATTCACAACATGACAACAAGGAGCAAATTATGAAGAAAAAAATTATATTATCCGGATTACTAATGTTTTTATTGGTTGCGATAGGGGCATTCAGTGTAGCTGCAACTTCAAGTACAAAAAAATTGGACGTGATGTTCTTGCATGACACTCATTCCCATTTGAATGAATTTGCTACAGTGGAAGATGGCAAGACGCAGACACTAGGTGGATTTGCAAAAATCAAGACGCTGATCAATCAGCAGAAGGCTGACAATCCAGACACCTTGTTATTGGATGCAGGCGATTTTTCTATGGGTACATTGGTGCAAGTTGTATATGAAGATGAGGCATCCGAACTCAGAATGCTTGGGGAACTTGGTATAGATGCAACCACTTTGGGAAACCATGAATTCGATTACAAGGCAAAAGGTTTGGCAAATATGTTAAATACCGCTGTTTCCAGCGGAGACGCTACTCCGCCTATCGTGGTTTGTAACGTGGATTGGGATGCAATGGAGGATACAGGTCTTACGGAGGACCAAAAACTTCTGGAAGCAGCCTTTGAGAACTATGGTATTGAGGAATACATTGTGGTTGAAAAAGGCGATGTCAAGATTGCAATTACAGGTGTATTCGGTGAGGATTGTTTAGACTGTGTACCAAATTGTCCGTTGATATTTGAAAATCCGGTAGAGGCCGTGAAAGAAACGGTGGAGGAAATACAGGAAGAAGAAAATGTAGACATGATTGTTTGCGTTTCTCATAGCGGCACATGGGAGGAAGATGATAAATCAGAAGATGAGATTTTGGCAAAGAGTGTGCCGGAATTGGATTTAATCATTAGCGGACATACACATACAAAATTAGATGAACCAATTGTACATGGTGATACCTATATTGTATCGGCTGCAGAGTATGGAAAATATCTTGGAAATCTTTCCATGTCACAAAAATCAAATGGCAGATGGAGCATGGATTCTTATGAATTAATCACTGTGGATACTTCCATAGAGGCCGATAAGACAACACAAGAAAAGGTTGATGGTTTCATGGACATGGTTGACAGCAAATATCTTGAGAAGTTTGGCTATACAAGAAAGCAAGTTCTTTGTACTAATGAAATCGATTTCGCGACCAGCAGTGACGCCTCAGCCTTACATACAGAATTGAACTTGGGAAGTATTATGGCAGATGCCTATACTTATGCAGTTGCGAAAATGTCTGATTCTGACCCACATCCTGTAGATGTGGCGGTTGTTCCGGCGGGTGTCATTCGTGACTCATATGCAAAGGGAAATATCACACCGGAAAATGTGTTCCATTCCTTCTCCTTGGGAATTGGCGAAGATGGAATTCCGGGATATCCGTTAATCAGCATTTATTTGACAGGTGCGGAATTAAAGATAGCGGCAGAAATTGATGCCAGCATCTCAGATTTGATGACCACAGCAAGACTGTACACAGATGGCTTGTATTGGAACTACAATCCGAACCGCATGATTCTCAACAAGGTGACAGATGTTTATCTTTGCGATACTGATGAAAATCGTGTGGAACTTGAGGACGATAAATTGTATCGTGTGGTAACGGATTTCTATACGTCGCAGATGCTTGGCGGAGTTACCGATTTATCTTATGGTTTACTTTCCATTGTACCGAAATTTGCAGACGGAACACCGGTTGAGCGTTATGAAGATGCCGTGATTATGACAACGGAAGGAACCGAACTAAAAGCTTGGGCTGCTATCGCAGAATATATGTCTTCCTTTGAAGATACAGATGGAGATGGTATTGGAAATGTACCGGCGAAGTATGCCAAAACCGAGGGAAGAAAAGTTGTAGAAGACAGCAAGAAGCTTGGTGATTTGTTAAAGAAACCAAATAAATTCTTCTTTATCATTATTGGGTTGATTCTTGTAGTTCTTGCAATTTTGACAGGAATTATTGTTCTGATTGTGAAAATGACTAAAAAAATAGTCAAAAGTTGCAAAGTAAAAAAAGAGGAGATGCAAAAAAGATGCGACTAAAAGATGCGTTGGCTAATATACATAAGGAGCATGCAGACGATGCTTTGATTCAGCTTACTACCACATGGGGAGAGAGGCTGGATAAGGAGAATATCCTGCAAGAGTATCCGCGTCCACAGCTAATGAGGGAGCATTTCCAAATGCTACATGGGGAATGGGATTATGCAATTGTGCCACAAAGCGCGGAGTATAGCTTTGAAAGTCAGGGAAAGATTTTGGTTCCGTTTTCCCCGGAAGCTTATTTGTCTGGCGTGGGACGGCAACTGAAGCCAAATGAATATCTTTGGTATCAGAGAGTTTTGACATTTACGAAAGAAGAATGTCAGAGGAAAGAGAAGAAAGAACGTTGCATTCTGCATTTTGATGCCATAGATCAGCAGGCGGTTGTTTATGTAAATGATGTAGAAATGGCAAAACATTATGGTGGATATCTACCTTTTGAAGTAGATATTACTGAGTATGTCTCAGAAGTTCCATGCACGCTGCAAGTCCGAGTTCAGGATGACAGCGATACCTCCTACCATACGCGAGGAAAACAGACACTGAAGCGTGGCGGCATGTTCTACACAGCACAAAGCGGAATCTGGCAGAGTGTTTGGTATGAATGGGTGCCGGAAAACTATGTAAAAAACATGAAAATCATTCCGGATTATGATAATGCGTGTGTAAAACTCGAACTAGACTCGAAGGTGAAATTTGACACGTTACAGATTAGCCTGAAGGATAAAGATGTACAGTGTGAGACTACAGAGGTTTTATCGGAAGGCAGGCAAGAACTTGTTGTCAAATTTACTGATGGCAAATTCAAATCATGGAGTCCGGAAGAACCATATTTGTATTATTTCACTTTGAAAGCAGATGACGATGAAATCAATGGTTATTTTGCAATGCGTTGTTTTACTGTCGAGAAGGATGGAAAAGGAACGCCGAGATTTTGTTTGAACCACAAACCGTATTTTTTAAATGGCATATTAGACCAAGGCTATTGGCCGGATGGACTTATGACTGCTCCTTGTGACGAGGCATTTATCTATGATATTGAACTGGCGAAGAAGACTGGATTTAATATGATTCGAAAACATATTAAGATTGAACCGCTTCGTTGGTATTATCATTGTGACCGTCTTGGAATGATCGTATGGCAGGACATGGTGAATGGCGGAACCACTTACAATATGGCTTGGGTATGCTATATGCCGACAGCATTGCCAGGGTTAGGGCGTGTGATTAAGGATAACTTATATCATATGTTTTCCAGAAAAGCCGAAGAAGGCCGCAGACTTTGGGAGGAGGAGTGCAAAGGTACTATTGAACATTTATATAATGTGCCTTGTATCTCTACATGGGTTCCGTTTAATGAAGCGTGGGGACAGTTTGACGCAGCGCGAGTAGCAGAAGATGTGAAGTCTCAAGATTCTACTAGAACGGTCGACCATGCAAGCGGTTGGTTTGACCAGAAGGCGGGAGACTTCAACAGTGTGCATAATTATTTCCGCAAATTGAAAGTGGAAAAAGATGAAAAACGTGCATTTGTAATATCTGAATATGGCGGATATGCTTGCCATATAGCAGGACATTCCAGTGTGGAGCGCATTTTCGGATATAAGAAATTCGATACCCTTGAGGATGTTTCAAAGGCATATCATGACTTGTATGAAGGCCAGGTATTGCCACTCGTTGAAAAAGGGCTTAGCGGTGTGGTTTACACCCAACTTTCAGACATTGAAGAAGAAGTAAACGGGCTTGTAACCTATGACCGCAAGGTAGTAAAAATCAAATAGTAGCGAAAACGCTTGGGTGTGGAATAACCACTTTACCCAAGCGTTTTTATTAGTTCACGTAAGGTCTTTTCAACCGACTCCGTAATGTTGGTTGCATGCTTTTGAATTTCTGGTTTGGCATGTGCCATGGCATAACTGGTCCCCGCATACTCTAACATTTCAATATCATTTTGCTGGTCACCAAAACAGATGGCTTCTGCTGGTGTCAGGTTTAACTGTTCTAACATAAATTTCAATGCAGTGCCTTTGTTTGAATCAAAAGGAACAAAGTCAATCCACATATTTCCCGCGTTTACAATCTTATATTTATCCCCGAAAAGTTCTGTAAAGTGTCTATAAGATGCTTCGTTATTAATGGTATCTAAAAAAGCAATCTTGACAATTGGTTCATCAATGTCTTTTAGATTATCAATTTTTGTAATATGATATTTCAAATGTGTTGTCATATGATTGTAAAAATCTTCATCTCCTCTTTTAATGTATTGGGTGCTTGGAGTGGAGATTGCTGCTTTACACTCGGGTCTTTTATCCAATTCTTCAATAATCTGCATGGCATCTTCTCTGTCAAATTCAGAAATCACGTATCGTTTCCCATAAAGCTGACAGATGGCTCCATTTTCAGAGATGTAGGAAATGTCTTTTGCGACAGGTGCAAATAAGAGTTCTTGGCTTTCTAATTGACGACCACTTGCAACAACAAAATGGATGTCGTGTTTTTTCAGTTCTAAAATAATATCATATATTTCCGGATTCAGTACCTTATTTCCTTCAGGGAGTAAGGTTCCGTCAATATCACTTGCGACTAATTTTACCATGCTAAGGGCTCTCCTAATAGTTATGATTTAGTCAGAGCATAGCATAATTTCATCAAGGGTGCAAGGATTTAAAGTGTCTCTTTCCAAACGAATGCATATATTAAAACAGAACCAGAAAAAAGGAGCAATATCATGGCTTATTCAGTAATGTTTGATGCAGGACACGGTGGGTATCAGTTGTGCCGGAAAGAGAAAAGGTCGATATATCCCGAAAGATTCTGGTTGATTTAATTTCAGGCTTGTGTCTTAAAACGATTCGTCCCAAGGATATGCCTGTCGACTGTGCAAGCGTTGATATTCTTTTGGTGTTACGCCATAGTGCAATTTGAATACTTTTGCAAAATAGGAAAGGGAATCAAAGTTCATCATAGCCCCGACTTCTGTTACAGTATGCTTGCCGGAATTTAGAAGTATCGCTGCATATTCCATTTTTTTCTTAGTGTGATATTGTACTATAGTATAACCGGTTCTTTGTTTGAAAAGACCAATTAAGGCAGACTGCGCCATTGGAAAGTCTTTATAAATATCTTTTACTGAATAATTCAAATAAGCAAAATCGTTCAATCGAGATAATAATCTTTCTATATAAATCTGTGAACTTTTCAATTTTTTTTCGGATTTCTTTTGGATAATACAAAATGAAAGAGCAGTGAACAGAAATAAATTGGCCCATTGTTCTTTTGTTTTTGCATCAGAATTATCTAACAGTTTGTTTGTTAAATCTGTCAAATAATTTGCTTGCGTGTCGGTTAAATGTTGTTCAATATAGCTTTCAACAGTATTTAAAGATCTTGTCGGGAAATAGGTAGCAAACAAACTTTCAAAATGTGTTTTTTCTATCAAAAAAGAAAAATGAATACTGCTTTCATCATTTGTATGGATGCTATGTTGTTCGTCTTGTTTGAAAAAAACAAGGGAATTTCGAGACAGATGATAGGAAGTGTTGTTATATTCATTGGTATAACTTCCGAATGTCACCAATGAAAATTCGTAAAAATCTGTGTGTTTATGCAACTGGCATCCGCAGGAAGAATACAAGTAAGCATACTTGGTATCTTTGGAAAAGGCATAATCCTTAAAAAAATTCATTTCGATTTTTGAAGCGTTCTTCATACTTTTCCTTTCTCTACTATACTAAAATCATGGCAAATTTTCTGTTGATACACTTTGTTTATATAATTATATTTTACTAATAATGCAAAATCAAGTTTTTAGAAAATTGTTTTATTTTTAAAAAAAAGTGTGAGTAAAATATATATGCATCGATTAGAATTATCATAAATACACTCATGATTTGACGAAATAGTTTGAGCAGAAGGAGGATAAGAATGAAAAAAGTGAGACAAGTGTTGGCAATGTCGCTGGTTATTGCATTGGTGTTAGGTCTGATGCCAATGGCGAGTGCGAGAGCGGAGACGGAGACGGAAGTGACATTTACATTAGGTGAAACAAAAGCAGCACAGGATTTTGCAGGGCGATACTATATTGAGATAGACGTAGCCGGTACGGCAATTCCTAACTATGGAACGGACTGGAATAATACGATTATAGTGGATGGTCAAGAAAAAACAGGTGTATCTGACCAGTCAGGTTTGGCTTATGTCTACGTAAATGAAAGTACGATAGCGATGCTCCTAAAGTATGATTTTGTGCAATCAGGCGCAACAACCTGTTCTGATATCGGCACACATACAATTACTTTGTGTGAGGGACAGGTGATTCCGTTTGGCGGTCTGACATTAAAGTTAAAAGAGGAATTAGCCATCAACCTCAATGGAGGTGAGATTACCGAAGCACCCAAAACGGCAAGTGTAACTACGCATACCAAGGATTCTATTCTCGGTATCGGATTAGGTGGCAATGGCGGCTGGATTCGTTTCGCGGCAGAAGACACATTGTCGGATGCTTCTCCGGTTATAGTAGAAGGTAGTGTAACGAAGAATGGAGCAGTTCTGGAATCCGATCAGTTTAAACTGGAAAAACCTTGGGTAACAGTGCCTGATTGGTTTAATTACTATCATATTGCATTTGAATCTGGAACTACAACGTTTGCAGTGGGTGACAAACTCAAATTGGGACTTCTCATTTCAGATGATGCCGATTCGGTGAGAGTTCAATTTGATATAACGTTTGAATGTACGGAAGCATCAAATAATTCCAGCCCAACGACTGCTGTCTACGGATGGAAGGTCGCAAATGACCAAACAGACGTACCGGCGGAAGTTCCTGTTATCGCAACAGTGGACATCCTAAATGATGAAGTTCGTAATAGTGCAGGAAATTGTACGGACGGATTCTATTTTTACGTGGATTCCAATGCTGACCAGACACCGGATGATGATGGATTACCATATGATTCGGCAAATTGGACGATTCGTTACAGTGCTTTGGATGGTGGAATCTATGCTGGTGAAGAATTGCAGCCGGATATCATGATTGTAAAAGTAACAGAGAACCTATATTATGTGCCATTAAAGGAGAATAAGTCCTATGATGTGGTTCCGACAGAGGGCATGAAGATAACCATTCATGGTAAATTCGGAAGTGCTACACAGGCCGTACAGTATAATGAGGCGACGTTTGAATATTTGGGCTCTGGGAACTGGAAGTTGGCCGGGTCTGTAGAAAGTGAAGTGCTTAGTCAGGAAGCAATGACAGTTTATGATCTGTACGAATTGACCGGAGTATCTGAAGTTCAGATTACACCAGACGCATACTTTAATTTGACGGATCTGAAGAAAATAACCAATGTGGGATTAAAGCTTCATGTGCCAAAGACCAACTATACAAAAGATACAGATGAAGTTGCATTCGGATTTTCAAAAGCGGTAGCCAATAATTTATGGGTGGCATCCGGTTATCAGGTGAAAATCAATCCACAAATGGGGCGCATTCTTATCTTAGAAGGTGTTGATACGGTAGTGGCACAGACTAATATTGCAGATGTGCAGGATGCCTTTGACTTGGAGTTCGGCGTGGCAAATATGGTCAATCAAGAAGGAGAATTACGGGCACGGAAGGTCTATGTGAAAGTCAATGATGTGGAAGTGCTTAGTTGGCTGGATGAGAATTTAGAGAGAGAACTTGGAACCTATGTACCTGCATTCGCAACTGCAAGACATGATGTAAAAGTACAAAGTATTACTCATGCCGGATATGAGTTGGTATATAAGACACCGGTAATACAGGATATCTCTGAACTTAATGGTGGTCTGGCTTATACAGACAGTAAGGAAACACAATGCGTGCTCATCGGAGAGGCAAAACATTCTACCAATGTAGCACTCAGAACCAAAGTGAAGTTGGATGAAGTATTTGCGGCCGGAGAAGACCTTAAACTGGCTTTTTCCAAAACGAGTACTAACAATATCTGGGAAGCGGAAGAATCAGGATGGTTTGTTTGGCTGCGAGAGGGACAAGTGCTGATTGGTTCTGATATGGAAACTGTCAATACCATAGTTAGGCATCCATTTACAGATGAATTTTTATTAGAAGTAGGTACTTATGATATTGAAGTGCACAAAGCTGGAGAAAAGATAGAAGATTATGGACGCATGGTCTACGTCAAAATCGATGGAGTGGAAGTGGCTACTTGGCTTGACAAGAACATGGATAGAACCCTTGGAAAGAACGCAATCATATATACTTCAGAGAATATCAGTGTAAGATTGCAGTCACTGACATCAACCAGATATCTGATTCGTAAAAGCAACGTCGTTTATGATTTGTTTGATTCGCTTGGATTATGTGAAGTTACTTTAAATAAGAATTCTATTACAAAGCTTGGAAGTATGAAAGATACGACACAAGTAGCATTGAAAACAAAAGTCACATTCAACAAAGAAAGTGAGGAATTCAAATTAGCACTTTCCAAGACAAGCCCTGATACGTTTTGGGATGCAGAAGGCTCCGGCTGGCAGTTCTGGTTCAGACCGGTTTCTAACCAGATGTTTATTGGCTATGGCGTGGATTCCTACGGAGCGTTGGTTGGATATGATTTCCAGGGAATGGAGAAGGAGAATTTCATTTTAGAAATCGGAGAGCGAGATGTGGTTTATAACACAGGTGAGATCTATGGCCGAGAAATCTATATCAAGATAGATGGAGAAGAGGTTTTGTCGTGGGTAGATACAGACTATAGCAGAAAACTCGGTACATATGCGACCGCATGGGCAAGTGAGAATTCCAATGTGAAGTTAGAGTCTTTAACGACTACCGGATACGTTCCGGTGGATGCAACAGCTGTTGTGAAGGACATTTTTGATGTGTCTGGCTATGCATCTGTGGATTTGATTCAGAATCAATGCATTCATATAGGAACGTTGGATACGGTGAAAAATACCGCTGTAAAAATGAATGTGACGTTCAATAAAGAGGCGGAAGAATTTAAGATTGCGACAGGAAAAGTGAGTGATTCAACGATTTGGGATGTGGAGCAATCTGGATATCAATTTTGGTTCCGACCTGCCTCGAACCAGATATTTATCGGTTATGGTGTATCGGAATATGCACAGCTTGTGGGATATGATTTCCAAATGTTGCAGGGAAATCAGTTTGAACTGGAGATTGGTACAAGAAATGTCAAATTCCAAAATGGTAAGCAATATGGGACACGTGTCTATCTAAAAATAAATAGTGAAGAAATATGTTCGTGGGTTGATCAGGATACAACACGTGTGTTTGGAAAGAACATCATTGCATATGCATCGACGAATGCAGATGTGACCATGTCTACTTTATATCAGACACAGGAATTGTCTGTTTTATATCGGGTAAACGGAAAGCAACAAAGTTCTTGTGAATTGGTAGAGGCGAAACCGATTGTTGTAATTGGCAAAGACTCGCGCATTAATATTTGCGTAAAAGATGCCTCGGATGTGTCGGTTGATTACAAAGGGGTATTTCAAAATGAGGTGGAATTGGAGTGTATCGGCTCGTTTAAAAAAGTATATACTTATTTGACAAAGGCACCGAAGAAGACGGATACAATCGTAGTTGAACTTAACACGAAGAAATTAACCACAGACAAAGCAGAACTCTATGATTTTTATGATGTTTCCGGCAAAGAATCCATTACAATGAAGGGTCAAAAAGATGGTTACATAGGACACATCATGAAGGAAAATGGTGCCGGCGGTATTAACACTGCCATGAGATGTATTTTGGATATCCAGAATGGAGAAGTGAATCAGATTCGCATCGGTTACTTGGGAGATAATTACGGCTTATGGAGTACGAGTGGCTTTATTGTCAATGTGGGGCATCAAAAGGTTGCCATTCAGTCGAGTGTTAAGCAGAGTACCCTGTCAGAAGGAAGCAGTGAATTGTTTGTTCCGAATGCAAGCGTGGTGCTGGAGGTCGGAGCCGTGAAATGCTATGAGGAAGGCCTTTACAAATATGATCGTTGGTATGTCAAGGCAGGAAAAAGCGTGGAAGAATTGGAACTCATTACTTGGTTTGACAGTACAAAACGAGGTGGCTATGGCTCCGCTGTGATGTCTTATGGTACGGATATACCGGGACTTGATTTTACCCTTCGTTCTTTAAAGGATATTAAAGACATTGTCGATGTTTCCGGAAGTGAAGAAAGAGAAAAATTATTAAAATATGATGCAATCGGTGTAACGGAATACGCACTGTATTATCCGGAAAGTGTTGAGGCAACAGAAGCTGCTTCTATTGAGATGTACACAAAAGCGGGAACAAAGTTGGAACGACTGACTATTAATGGAAATGCTGTGCAGGTATCCGTAACGGAAGATGGCGGTTATGTATATGACATTGCAAGCGTCAATACAGATGTAAAGTTTGCGTATACCATTGCGGAGGATAAAACGGTCTACACAGTAACCGGCAACGGAGATGAGAATCTGAAAGTTCTGGTAGAAAATAAAGATGCTGTGGCAGGGTCACGAGCAGAGATTCTTGTGGTTGCATCAGAGGGGTATGTGCCGGAAAGTATTCTGATTAATGGAAAGGAATACACAGACGAATTTGTATATGATGAAGAGAAAAATGGATGGATATTCACAATCAACAGTGTGAGGGAAGACAAAGTCATAGAAGCAAATGGAAAACAAGTTCAGGCAGATGACGACGAAGTGCATACATATCAGAGTGATGATGGGAGTGTGACAAAGTTCCGATGGAACATAGTACTTCCTGTTGTGGGTGGCATTGCTGTTTTGGCGTGTGTGTCTGTTGCAGGTGTTCTGATTATGAGAGGGAAAAAGGGGGATAAACGTGAGCAAAAATAAAGTTTATAAAAATTCACCGGCGCAAAAATTATGCATTATTCTCCTTTGTGCTCCGGCTCTTTTACATCTTTTGATTTTTTGGCTTGGTGTTCAAGTGGAGACCTTCCGAATGGCGTTTACGGATGTAAACACGGGAACTTTTAGTATGATTAATTTTGATTGGGCTAAGGAACAGTTGTTTGCGGGAGCAAGTTCCAGTGATATTAGCTTGGCATTGGTGAATACGTTATGGTTCTTTGCATTGGGCTGTGCCATGATACCGATTTCTATGTTTTTTGCTTATCTTATATATAGAAGGACGTTCGGACACGCGTTTATGAGGGTGGCCTTATATCTGCCGGGGGCAGTCAGCGGTATTATGATGGCTTTGTTGTACTCGAAATTAATGGCATCTGACGGACCGCTGATGCAGTTGATACAGCAACTGACGGGCAGAACGGAACCTATCATGTTCTCTGTCGAGCATGGTTTATTATATGTCATGATTTACGATCTGTTTATTGGCATCGGTGGCAATCTGGTCATTTGGCTGGGTGGCATGAGTCGCATTCCATACGATCTGATTGAGTATGGGAAACTGGAAGGCATCGGACCAATCAAGGAATTTGTGAAGGTTGTACTGCCATTGATTTGGCCTACATTTGTAACCATGGTGTCCCTGCAGATTATCGGGATATTTGGAGCAAGCGGTTCTGTACTTATCTTGACAGATGGGCAGAACCGCACCTACACACTTGCATTTTGGATGTACAAGATGGTGCAGGCGGCGATTGAGGGAGAATTTCACCATGTAGCTGCTCTCGGATTGATTTTTACCATCATTACCATTCCGTTGGTGGTAGTGTGCAGATGGGTGATGAATCGTTTTGGAGAGGAGGTTGAATACTAATATGAAGAAGAGAAAGAAAGATTCGGCATTCAGACATCGTATTTCGGAGATGAAGCGAAATGGGATGATTGTCAATCTGATGGGTCTCATCCCGCTTATATGGAGCGTTTTATTGGTATTTCTGGTGCTTTGGGCAATCAATGTAGCATTGGCAGAGCCGACTTGGTATTTAGATAACGGCAATACATTCCTTACAAAAGAATTCACCTTACATAACTTTTCGGAGGCTGTTTCGAAATTTAAAATGCAGGTAAGTGATGCGTTTCATGGGATTCGAGAGGTTTCTTATCTGGAGATGTTTTGGAACTCAGTTTGGTTTAGTGTCGGCGCGACTCTTATGAAGATGATATCTACCATTTGTTTTGCTTATGCGGTTGCAAGGTTTGAATTCAGGGGAAGAAAACTGCTTTATGGATTTGTGGTGTTGCAGATGATGCTTCCGGTGTATGGACAGACATCTGCTAACTACAACCTGCTGTTGAATCTTGGTTTGGTAGACACGCCGTTCTTTTTACTTGCACAGGGTGCAGGGCATGGAATGTTCTTCCTGATTGCATATTCGTTTTTTCGGAATTTGCCATCGGGATATGAGGAGGCTGCGATGATGGATGGCGCAGGCCCGTTTACCATATTTGTGAAAATCATGTTGCCACTCGCAAGACCGATTACCATAGCACTGGCAACCATGCAATTTATAGCGTGTTGGAACGATTACCAGACGGTCATTATTTATTTGAAGTCATATCCGACGCTTTCCGGTGCTTTGTACTCCCTAAAGGAGCAGGCATTTTCGTTGGGACTTCAGACACCACAGTATTTTGCAGGTATTTTTATATCTGTGATACCTGTAGCATTACTGTTCATTATTTTTAACAAACAAATTATGGAAAATGTATCAATCGGTGGATTGAAAGGTTAGAAGAAAGGAAGCGGATTATGAAAACGAAAACATGGAAAAGACTGATAGCTTTATGTTGCATCGGAGCTATGTTGTGTAGTATTCTCGCAGGTTGTGGCGGAAAAACTAACAAATCGGTGGTAGACAATTCTGTAGAAGACACAACGAATCTGAATATTATGCTTTTTGCGAAAGGCTATGGAACAACCTGGCTGAGTGAGGTGGCGAAGGCATTTGAGGCCCAAAATGAGGGAGTTAAAGTCAACATCAATTTGGTGAATTCGGCAGATGTGATGAAGGCGGATATTAAGAATGCGGAGTATTGTGACACGGATTTGTATTTTGACATTGCATCAGCAGGAGGTTATGGGCTTCTGAGTGAATTGAAGCAGGCTTATAAGAATGGGCAGGCAATGAGAGATTTAACCTATCTGTATGATTCCGAAATTCCGGGAGAAGGAATTACGTTGGGCGATAAGATAAATGCCTCAATCAGACAGGCTTCGGCAGCAGAAGGACATGATACTGCAGATACTGCGGATGACACATATTATTTCCTTCCGTATGTAACCGGAGCAATGAGTCTGTATTACAATGAAACGGTAATCAATGCTGCATTAGGGGAAGGCAACTGGGAAGTTCCGAATACGTCGGATGAGTTGCTTGCACTGTGTAAAAGATTGGCTGAAAAAGACTGCCATATGCTGCTTCCGGGCGGTTTGGATCAATGGGCTTCCTCATTATTCTTGATGTGGTGGGCGCAGTATGAAGGAATTGATAACTACAATAAATTCTTTGAAGGAATTGGATATGATGCCACAAAAAAACGTGAGGTAGGGAAATCATCTCTGATTTTTGAACAGAAAGGAAGGCTTGCCTCCTTGGAAGCATCCTATGATGTGCTTTCATACGAAAATGGGTATACCTTGTCAAATTCGGCTGAGATAAACGTAAATAATTTGAATGAGTATCAGACCAGATTTACACTTTCAAAAAATAATTACGCATTCTATCCATGCGGAGACTGGTTGATGCAGGAATTGAAGAATAACGATGCTGTTGAATCGGATTCTGTTATTAAAATGATGAAGACTCCGGTAATCAGTTCAATTATTGAGGCGACGGATGGTTATTCGGCTGAACAGACCAAACGTCTTCCGAATATTACAACAGATGAAATGCTTTCGCAAGTAATTGATTATGTAGATGGAGAAGGTACGCTTCCAGCAGGTGTTACGGAAGCAGAAGTGGCGTATGTGAAATCAGCACGTAGCATGGTTGGATCGAAGGCATTGGATCATATCATTTATGCACCGGTATTCTCTAATGCGAAGACCTTGGCGGATAAATTCATTTTGTTCTTGGCATCGGACGAAGGTATCCAGATTTTCAAAGAAAATTGTGCGGGTGGATTTTCACCATTTCACTATGAGTATTCAGAATTGACTACGACAGAACAATCTGTGTATGATGCCTGCAAAGATGCAGTTTATGTGGATGACTACAACTACACCGCATTGTTCTACGGTGCAGGAGTGAAGGCTTTGTCATCCGGTGTTACGGATACCTTGGACGGATTACTCTGTAAGCCAAACGGAATGAGTGCAGAGGAGATTCATCAGTCTTTCATTGATGCTTATTCCGGTGTAAAATGGGAGAGTTATTTAAGTAAAATTGCAACCGAAGAGTAGAAGTAGGAGGGAGCAATGATGAGAATAAAACAGATCACAATAAGTGTTCTCGGTGTGATGCTGTCGCTGGCTGTAGTGGGCTGTGGAAACGGTGGAAGGACAAGCAGTTCAGAACTGACTATATGGTCGGAGCCTTCCACTGTCAAAATCAAGCAGTTTGATGACGGGAAAGCGGTGAAACAGGCAAATGACAAAAACAGTATCGAGATTCGCATGGCACGTAATGAATCAGAAGGTGCGCAACTGATGATATATGCAAAAAAAGACATTGCATTTTATGATGTATCGGTATCGGATTTGGTCAGTGAGGATGGATTGATACCGACAGAGGATATTGATATCTATCATGCATTTTATCAGACTGTCGAAGGAAATGGGAAAGCCGGGAATGCAGCCTTTTCTTCCGGAGAGATACCGGATCCGTTATTACCGATGAAGACAGCGGTAGAATATGGTGAAACCGGTATTCAAAAAGGTGCTAATCAGATGGTTTTTATTGATGTTACGACTGAGGAAACAACCTTGGCCGGTACATATAGTGGAGTTGCAACTGTTACGACTGAGGAGAACAGCTATGAGATGCCGATAGAAGTGACAGTATATGATGTGGCATATCCGGATGACAGAGGTTTAAAAACTGCATTCTCCTATTTTGACAGAGACCATTTTGCAAGTGGAGAACTGGATGCGTCAGATGAGCAGACCACAGCATATTTTGAGACACTCTTGACATACAATATGAGTTCTGCACTTCCTTATGAAGGGACTGGCGGTATTGATGCATATTTGGAATTGCTGAAAAAATACTATGACTATGAAGGGTTTAGTGCATACAGGTTGTATTATGAGACAACCGGCGGAACTTATAATGGCAAGGCGTGCCGATACAATGCGACATTGCTGAAGAAATATCTCATGGCAATTGCCGAAATGTCAGTGACGGACAAAGTAAATTACTTAGATAAGGCATATGTATATACTTATACAGTGGCAGATGAACCAGCTACGGAAGAGCAGTTTCTGACAGCAAAGGCAGCATTGGATACATTCAATGAAGTGTTGCGGGATGTGGATTATGAATTAAGACACAGATATGCCGATACAAAAGAATATAGTTACTATACCAATACCGTATCTGACACGTTGCTACATGTTGAGTATGTGTTGCCGGGCAGTTATGACGTAGAGGATGCAAGATTTTACGGATTGGACAATCTGACGTTTGTGCCGGAGATCAGTTGTCTTCATTCAGAGTCGGACCGGTATTTTTACACGTATGACCGCGAAGAGAGAGAACTTTGGGCATATTCCTGTGTCGGTCCTATTTATCCTTATCCAACCGGACATACAGACGATTATACATTAGGATTCCGTCTGACCAGTTGGATGTGCCATGGATATGGCTGGGACGGCTATCTCATGTGGGGTGTTGCCGATTATCTGAATTTGGAGTACGGGGATGTCAAAGCTGATGCATGGACTACGATGGATACCGGACAGGGAAGACCGGGGGATGGCAAACTTTTCTATCCGGGCGAAAAGTATGGATTAGATTATCCTTGTCCGAGTCTTCGTGCCATCTCATACCGTGACGGGGTGGATGATTATGCATTGCTTCAGGCGATTTCTGAGATATACAAAGAAGAAGGACTGAGTGCACAGGCGGCTCTGCAGCCAATCTATCAAAGCCTGTATTCCGGTGTCATTCCGATTACGGATTCGGATTTGTTCGAAAGTATTCGGGAAACAGTATTTGAATTATTAGGTGAGCTGAGAAGCGACATCGGTATTCTGTATAAGGAAGCTGTGACGGAACTGTCCACTGCAACTTTTTCATTTAGAACAGTAAATCCGGAAGCAGAAGTTGAGTCAGAGGGTAAACAATTAACTAAGAATGAAGATGGTTTCTACCGGATAGAGGTGGATTTGACCAAGCAATCGGAATATTGTTTTACCGTGACATGTGGAGAGGCAAGTAAAACTTACACAAGGGTGCTGCTTGATGGTGTACTTGGTAAGGTCAATGGTTTTGAAGAAACGGTTGACGCAGATGACTGTATTTTCAGTTCATCGGAAGGATACAACGTGACGGTGAATACGGATGCTGCATATGTCAAAGACGGACAGCAGTCACTTCATATAACAATGAATAAAGAAAAGACAGATACTTTGCCGTATTTTGCTGTTATGAAAGAATCTGCATTGATTGGTAACAGTTGGAAGAATATTCAAACGTTGAAGTTCTATCTGTATAACGCCGGAGAAGAAGCGGTCAGTATGGATGCGACTTATTACACCACACAGGAGATTTCTGTAGGAACTTTTGATTTAGAACCGGGTGTTTGGACTTTAATTGATATACCAATGCCGGAAGATATTTCAAATATAGAAGCCATTCAGGAGTTTGACTTCAACTTTGCAAAAGGAAGTGCTGTGGAATTGTATCTGGATAGTTTTGTAACAGTAACAAAGGGGGAATAAAGAAATGAAGCATAGATTAATCGGTTTTTTCCTTATTCTTACCATGATGATTTCTCTTACTGCTTGTGCCGGTAAACCATCGGCACAGGCGGATGTGAATAATGTAACAGAAGAACAGAGAAAAAATGTAAAAGAAACAGACAAGGAAACCGGAGAGACGTACTATCTTCTCGGTGATTTTGAGAATTACTTTGAAGCTTCGCAGGTCAAATATACGGCTAGTTTTGGGACTGTGACACAGATTGCAAAATCAGAAGAGCCGGATATGGTTACGTATGGAGAACAAAGTCTTAAGTTGGAGATTCTCGGTACGGAGACCACTTGGCATATGAGAAGTCCTTCTATGCGTTTTTCTACAAACAACGGATTCTTTCATGAGACGACGGATTTTTCCGATATGTCAAAGTTTACCTTCGATATCTATAATGGGCAGGATTATGAGGTGTCCATTCGTTTCTATATGAATCCGGAGATTAATCCGCGGAGCACTATGGATGATCGTGTCGTAATCGATGATAATTATGAATATAACATTCTTAATATCATTACGCTGGAACCAAATTCATGGAATCATGTAGAGATTCAGGCAGAAGAGATAAAAAGACTGATGTATGATACAGAAGGCAATCCATATCATGAAATAGGAGAGGAAGCACTGACTGCCGTAGGTGGTTTTCACATTCTGTTTGACAGAGGTGAACTGCATGAGAATACGCAGGTTTACTATATCGACAATGTGAGAGCATATCTTCGGAATGTGGACGGTTAACAGGTAAGGGAGAGTGAAAAAAATGAAGTATGAAAAACCTGAAATGGAGGTCATTACGTTCGGGGTAAATATATATATGGCGTTGTCTCTCGAAACAGGCGCTGTCAAAGAGGATGATGGCGACATGGAAGTCGAGTGGTAAAGGAGAGGAGGAACAGTATGAAGATGAAAAAAATTGTGAAGTCTGCAATGGCGGGAGTAGTGACCGTTGCGATTTTATTGTCGGGCATTGTTATTTCGCCGATGAGAGAAGCAGAGGCTGTGGCGTTACCGACAGATGGCGATAAAGTTGTCTATGATGATAAAACAGGTAGTGAATTTAAATCACTCTACGGGGAAAGTAAAATTGCACCGACGAAAGAAGGATATTTGTTTGGCGGATGGTACAGAGATCAAGGTACGACTGCAATCAAGGAAGGTGACGAACTGAATGATATTACTGACACTTCGACTGTTTATGCGAAGTTTGTGCCGGCTTATGTGTTGAGTATTAAATCACAGAATTATTCGACAACAGCTGCGAGTGCAGATGGGAATGCTTCGGAAGATAACAAAACTACCACTCGTGTGGTTTCTACCGTGGATGCGAGTCTGCTTTATCAGGAAATTGGCTTTGATTTGGTTTTCAATAATAAAGAGGTGTCCAAGTCGAGTACAAAGGTGTGGGAAAAGTTAGCGGTTGATGGAACGGACTATAGTCCTGAAACGATATTCGGTACGGTGTCGGAATATTTCTTTGTATTAAACATTAATAATATACCGGAAACCAAGTGGGCTGACTGCATATGGGCAAGACCATACTGGGTTACGGAGGATGG
Source organism: Faecalimonas sp. (assembly GCA_045649385.1). GTDB lineage: Bacteria > Bacillota > Clostridia > Lachnospirales > Lachnospiraceae > Faecalimonas. Next base: position 57,275 of record JAZRPT010000067.1, read on the forward strand.
CACCAGAGTAGAAGGCCTTGGAAAATATGTGTACGTAGAAGATGGAGTGAAAGGTTACATCAGCGTGCCTGTCAATCTCAATGACGTGACAACGGGTGTTGCGGCAGGAGTGCTGAATGTCGATTATGATGAGACAAAGATGGAATTCCTTGAATGTGTATCGGGTCGGATTTTCTCAGAGATGAAGACCGCAGAGAAGATTACGACGGATGGAAATCAATATATTCGTTGTGCGGGAGCGGTTGACGAACTCGAAGATGTCAACAAGGATGACATGTATATCACACTTCGGTTCAAGGTGACCGCAGATGAAACACTTACTTCAAGGAGTAAACCATATCAATTCACCATTAGTGGCGAAGATTTTACGAATATAAGTGAAGACGACGTGGAACTGACCGTATGGGATGTTCAATTCTAGGGGGGTGAAGTGAGATGAAAGAAACGATAAAAAGACAGTGGAAGAAAATAGTTTCGCTTTTGCTGGTTCTCGTAATGGTTGCAGGATATTTGCCGGCAAAGCTGAATGAGGTAAAAGCTGCCACAACACCGACTTACATACATACATGGGACACAGTAAGTATGAGTACAGTTAGTGGAGCAACAAGTACAGATACATCTCTTCGGGTAACAACTACAACAGATGAGATAGTGACAGGCGGTGGAGATTTTGAGATATTAGACGGAAGTATCAAATTAAATGGAACTGTGGTCGATACGAGTGCATATTATATTGAGAAGCCGTGGTCGTTTGCTGCGACAACCTACAATATAGGGTTTGA
>JAZRPT010000068.1:0-6126 GCA_045649385.1 Faecalimonas sp.
TGTCATACCACCACGTACTGTAAGGATACCTTGAGCTGCTTTCATACCCATGATATCTTCTGGTGATGTTTCAAGACGAACAAGAACCACTTTTTCACCTTTTTCAGCCCATGCAACAGCATCATCAGCTGTAAATACAACCTTACCGCAAGCAGCACCTGGAGAAGCTCCAAGACCTTTACCCATTGGAGTAGCAGCCTTTAATGCTTTTGCGTCAAATTGTGGATGTAATAATGTATCTAAGTTACGAGGGTCAATCATTGCAACAGCTTCTTCTTCTGTTCTCATACCTTCGTCAACTAAGTCACATGCAATCTTAAGAGCAGCTTGAGCTGTTCTCTTACCATTACGAGTTTGAAGCATGAATAATTTACGGTCTTGGATTGTAAATTCCATGTCTTGCATATCTCTATAGTGGTTTTCCAGAATACCACAAACGTTTGTAAATTGTTCGTAAACTTCTGGCATAACGTCTTTCATCTCAGCGATTGGTTGTGGTGTACGAACACCGGCAACAACGTCTTCACCTTGTGCGTTGATTAAGAATTCACCCATCAACTTCTTTTCACCTGTAGCTGGGTCACGAGTAAATGCAACACCTGTTCCTGAATCATCTGACCAGTTACCAAATGCCATTTCTTGTACGTTTACAGCTGTTCCCCATGAATATGGGATATCGTTGTCACGACGGTATACATTTGCACGTGGGTTGTCCCAAGAACGGAATACAGCCTTTACAGCTCCCATAAGTTGTTCCTTCGGATCACTTGGGAAGTCTTGTCCAATTTTTGCTTTGTATTCAGCTTTGAACTGATTTGCTAATTCTTTCAAATCTTCTGCTGTAAGGTCGATATCCTCTGTAACACCTTTTTCTTCTTTCATTTTGTCGATAAGTTCTTCAAAGTATTTCTTACCAACTTCCATAACTACGTCAGAATACATTTGAATAAATCTTCTGTAGCAGTCACGTGCCCATCTTTCGTTGCCTGTTTTCTTAGCAACTACTTCAACAACTTCTTCATTTAAACCAAGGTTCAAAATAGTATCCATCATACCTGGCATAGATGCTCTTGCACCCGAACGTACAGATACGAGTAACGGATTTTCTAAATCCCCAAATTTCTTTCCTGTAATTTCTTCCATCTTAACGATTGCTTCGTTAATCTGTGCTTGGATTTCATCATTAATCTGACGACCATCTTCATAGTACTGTGTACATGCTTCTGTTGAGATGGTAAATCCCTGTGGTACTGGAAGACCTAATTTTGTCATCTCAGCAAGGTTAGCACCTTTTCCTCCAAGGAGGTTTCTCATGCTGGCGTCACCTTCGGTGAACATATAAACCCATTTTGTCATATTCTCTATGACCTCCCTCTAAAATTATTTCATAATTACAAGACGACAAAAACACGACTTCTGTTTGGAAGCCGTTATTTAAAATCTTGTATTATAAATGATGTTATGTGATTTGCAAAATCAACCACATGTTTATTCTATCTGTTTTCCCTTTATTCGTCAAGAAATTTTGCCAACTTTTCCAACAATTAACACATTTTAGCAAAAAAGGCACGGTAAAATCCATTTTTACCATGCCAAATCTGTTATTTTAACTCTATAATACTCTTTGTCTTTATTGACTTATTCCCCAATCAAGAATGCCTTATATCCTCTATAAGCCTCATACACATCGGCTTTGCTTGTAACTTCCCAAGGTGCGTGCATGCAAAGCACTGCAACACCACTGTCGATAACGTCCATTCCATAGTTTGCAAGAATGTAAGCGATTGTTCCGCCACCGCCCACATCTACGCGGCCAAGTTCTGCTGTCTGGAAGCTCACATTTTCTCTTTCAAAAATGCGTCTCAAATATGCAATGTATTCTGCATTTGCATCATTTGAACCACTCTTACCACGGCTTCCCGTGTATTTATTAAATACCATACCATGTCCAAAATATGCTGTATTTTTCTTTTCAAATACGCTTTCAAACATTGGGTCATATGCTGCACTTACGTCAGAAGAAAGCATTTTCGAATTTGCGAGTGTTCTTCTTACTTTTAAGTTCGAATCACTTCCCATTGCCCCAAGAAGTTCTGCAACTACATTTTCAAAGAAACGTGACTGCATACCGGTTGCACCAACACTTCCGATTTCTTCTTTGTCAACTAATAAACAGCATGCTGTTTTCTTTAAGTCTTTTGCTTCAAGCATTGCTAAAAGTGAAGTAAACGCACACACTCTATCGTCCTGTCCATAGCCGATAACCATACTTCTATCCAAACCACAGTCACGTGCTTTTCCGGCAGGAACAATTTCTAATTCAGCCGAAATAAAATCCTCTTCTTCAATGCCATATTTTTCATTCAAAAGTTTTAATACGTTTGCTTTAACCGCTTCTTTTTCTTCCCCTTCAAGAGGCATGTTTCCAATGAGTAAATCCAGCTTCTCACCTTCGATTACTTTTGCGGCTTTTGCTTCTAATTGTTCTGCTGCTAAGTGAATCAATAGGTCTGTAATGCAAAGCACCGGATCTTTTTCATCTTCACCAATGACAACGTCAACTACAGAACCATCCTTCTTTGCAACCACACCGTGAATTGCCAATGGAATGGTCACCCATTGATATTTCTTTACGCCACCGTAGTAGTGTGTATCGAGATATGCAAGTTCTCCAGCTTCATATAATGGATTCTGCTTCACATCGATACGTGGTGAATCCACATGCGCTCCCAGAATGTTCATACCATTTTCCAGGGGTTCTTCTCCGATTTGGAACATCGCAATGCTTTTTTCCATACATACAGCGTATACGCAATCACCTTTTTTCAAGGTTTCTCCGTTTGCAATGACATCATTCAAATCCTTGTATCCACACTCTTTTGCCATTTTCACAGCTTCGCGGATACATTCCCTTTCGGTCTTGCCATTGTCAAGGTATGTTTTGTAGTCTTCATTTACTTGTTGTAATTCTTTTATTTGTTCTTCGGAATATGTTTTCCACAAGTTTTTACTTTCCATTTTCTTTCTCCTCTCAAATGCTTCTATTAGTATACCCTTTTTTACTCTCTAGTTATAGAATTTTTTGAAAACAAATTGCGGGAGATAGAATTCGCTCTTATCTTCTTCCCACGTGCCACTAAATTCAAAATTCCAAGGACCAACTGACATACGGTGGCCTGGCATTGTATGATGTGGGCCCATTCGGTTGCGATTACTTAACACAAAGGTAACCTCTATCTCATTTTCACCTTCTTTAGCAACATGAGAAATATCCATCTCTGTATCAAACAACATTTGCCCTGCCAATTCACCATTCACTTTGACAAACGCCATATGATACTCACCCTCAATTTTCAGAAGAATATCTTTTGTATCAAATATAACATTCTGTTTCAATACCATTTGTCCTGCATGGAATGGAAAACCTTCTGTCACTGGCTCTTCTTTCATTGCCTTTGGCAATTCCCCAATGTAGAAGTCTTTTCCTAACACATGTTGTGGTTCTGGATCCTGGGCAAAGCCTTCTTTTGCGTATACACCAAATGCTCCTACCAACTCTATCGGTTGCAACTCCGTATCATATACAATACAGTTTTTGAGAGACTCCGTTACATTTTCCCCAAACAATGCAAAGAAAACGCTGTCGTCTTCATACCAATTCACTTTCGCTATATATTCATTGGTTCCCAAATGGACGTGATTCGTAATATCATAATAGAAGATATAATCATCCTCACCCGGAAGAACCTCTGTCAGACATTCTCCGTTTAACCATGCAGCAATGTCGTTACTCTTTTCTGCTCTGAGATAAATTTTCTCCGGAAGTGTATCAATGTCAAATTCGTAACGGAAGAAAATCTCACCGCAATACTGTTCCTTTAACAGTTTGTTAAACAACGCAGGGATTGGCCAAGCTTTCGAATACTCTTTTCCATCTTTTGAATAGCGGACAGAATCTACTACCAGATAATTTTCCTTAACCGCAATATTTGCATTAGCAAATTTCATAACATAAGGGGTTAATTCTCTTTGCTCCTGCACCTCATCTGATGCACAAAGCATCACATCTTCACCTGGTTTCAAAGTGACAGCTAATTCTTTTCCGTTCGATACAAAACAGAATTTCTGTGACTGCGTTTCTTTATCAGAACTATTCATCACATATAAATACTCTTTCCCTTCAGAAACACGATATGTACTGTAAATATCCGTATCATAATCAGATACTGTATATTTTTGCGCTTTACAGATATCTTCCAACGTTACATTACTTTTCAAATAGTAATAATCATAGTCTTCTGCTTCCAAATACGTTGGTTTTTGTCCGAGTAATAGTAACTTTCCACCTTGTTCCACAAACTTGCGAACCAATTCTTCCGTGGTCTTATCCATTGTATATATCTCCGGGAGAACAAGGTAATCATAAGCACACTTGCCACATCCTATTTTGGCATCTTCTACAAATCCATACTTTGCAAGTAATGTTTCATCAAGTAGATGATAATCAACTCCTCTGCCCGCCAAAAGTTTGCATGTGTTAATCAATTTCTCATCCAGGTCAGCAATACCAAATCCTGTATCTAATAGTTCTCTCTTATAATCAAAATAAGCACTTCTCATTGGATGTAACATTGCCACATTTACAAACTGTTCGCTTTCTCCGAGGAAATATCCTAATTCTGTATAGTAATCATTAAATGTCTTAAAATCTTCTTTTACCCAAGGATTGACTGTGGAGTAATGTGCCGGGTAATCATACTTACGATTTCCTCGCTCTGAATACGGTATCAGATGATGACACATCATGTTCACACCATTGACATACTGGAAGCTTGCAATTCTTCTAAGTTCCGACGGTTTTACATCCCATCCACAACATCCAAAGGTCTCTGTAAGTACTTGTTTTTTGCCAAGTTGTGTAGCTGCGCTTCCAACCTGCTTGGCTGCCAGTGGATTATCTGTCCATTTACCTAGCCAATCAATTCCCGGTATATGCTCATACTCATAAAACGGCATAATTCCGCCACAGCACATAAGTTGACAGCCCATCGTACTTTCTTCCACATAATGTCCGGTTAATTTCACTCCGTTTTCATCACACCATGTATAAATACGTTTTGCAAAATTCTCAAGCATCAAATGTTGCATTGCTTTCCAATAGCGGTAACGGAAGGAACGATAGCCTGCCTTTTCTACAAAAAGAAGTCCCAATCCATCCAAAATATCTTCGTTGTACTGTTCTCTCCAATACTCTGCTATAACATCTGTATATGGCGTGTTCCAACGTTGATACTGTGGCTCATCTGTAAAAAATCCTTCGATGTAATCCGTGAATGTTTCACCATAACGCTCCTTATATTTATCATGTGTCATGGTTACAAATTGTTCTACCACCTTTGGATTTAAAATATCTGCTGTTGAAACTGCTGTATGTATATACAAATTAAGATAAACTGCTTCCTTGTTTATCTCACTTGTATCCGATACACGTATCAATTTATCCTCGGTCATCCGATAGCTGGCAGTGGCATTCTTATCATAATTTCCTTCTTCAACAAGAATATATTTATCCCGATTTTCCTCTTGTTCCAGAAGTTTTCCACCAACAAATCCGCTCGGCCATCCATTCTCATCATAAAGCCAAGCTTTCATGTCTAATTCCTTCGCTTCATCAGCACAGGCTTCAATACACTGCATCCAGTCTTCTGATAAATATTCTGTCTGAAGTCCGGAACGAGCATGCATAAAAAATCCGCCAATACCATTATCATTCATCCAGCGGATTTGCTCAATTAATTTCCCTTTTTCCAATTTGTCATTCCAAGACCAAAAAGGTATGGAACGATAGTCCTTCTTACTTGCCATAATCATTTGCCTCTCAATTTTAGTTTCTTTCTTATTTATACCATTTTTTTCTAGTATAAATCAAGGGGAAATAGCATAAAAAAGGCTGCAGTTCATTAAAAACTGCAACCTTTGTCAGTCATGGACCTGGCGGGAATCGAACCCGCGTCCGAAAGCCCATCCATCAAGGCATCTCCCATCACAGTCATTATTTTGACATTCCCTCCGTCATTCGCCTAATGACAGGCTAATGACTTTAGTAGCTTCATAAGTTCTTCCATC
>JAZRPT010000069.1:0-1744 GCA_045649385.1 Faecalimonas sp.
GCCAATAGGGTACAACATATCTTAGCCAATTTCTGTAACGTACAAAGATACAAATTTATTGCTACAATCAATCACGTTCCGATGGCACACTTGCAATTCCAGTATAATTTGCCTAACTTGCCAGCAACGGTCACCAGAAACGACCACCACACAGTTCATTGACACTTGGTACGTAAGGGACAACCCCGGACCCGCTGGCGGAGAAGTACTACAGCTACTCCCCGTATGCCTTCTGTAATAACAATCCGGTGAATTTTGTGGATCCGGATGGAAAAGCTTGGGAGACATTATGGGACCTGGCGAGCTTGGGGACCGGGGTAAAAAGTTTCGCGGAAAATGTGAAAGCTGGGAATGTTGGTGCTGCTATCCTAGATGGAATAGGTGTTGTCGCTGACGCAGCTGCTGTCCTCGCCCCTGGTATCCCTGGAGGAGTCGGAGTTTCTATCGCGGCAGTAAGGACTGGCGGAAAGATTTCAGACGTTCTAAATTTCGCAGACGGAACTGGCGATGTAGCAAGAACTTTAAGGAAAGCCCCTGATGCTAATGGTGGTATAGCCAAGCCGCATGGTAATGCTGACCATAATGCCTCAATTACTGAAAAATATAATTCAATTAAAGATGTTGCTAAGGACATTCGAAAGAATCAAGTTCAGGTTGATATTGATGGTAATGTCGTTGGAAATAATCGACCAGATTTACAATATAATATTGATGGCGTCCACTATAACTTTGAAGTAGATCGCTCTGAAGTAAATAGTGAAGTTTTCGAAAAGCGAATAATTAAATAAGTAATTTATGGATAATAGATACTTCACTTTAATAAATGCTCCTATGGATGAAATCCTCAAAGCGATTGAAGAGGCAATTACATCATATGGGAAAACACCTATATCATATTCTGAAGAGTTGAACCTGGATCTTTATGATGTCCAGAATAATCCTTCTGTTATAAAATACCATTTATGGACTCCAATCAATTCCAAAGGTGTAGCCTGCTTCGCTAATATAAGAGACGGCTTACCATCTTTGATTTATCGTATCAGAAAAAAACACAATTTCGAAGTTGTTCAAGTATGTCTTTCAATAGATTTGCCTAATTGCGATTTCAATTATGCAATGAGAGTCTTTCATCATTGGGCTCAAGATGGTAATGAAAGGTATGTTCGCGTAATGCAGGATCCGAAATGGGACTTTTGGGAACAAGGGGAACGACTCCCATTTGAGTATGTTGATAAATACTCTGAGAGATTCATAAAGAATAGACTGACGAATGATATGATCCTTGATTATGCAATGGCGCTTGGTTGGGATCTTAGGTCCGATGTTTTTTGGACTACTGATGAAAATGCATACAGCTTTGAGTGGAAGGAGTGGTAAACCGGTCTGAATACTAGAAAAGACGAATATTCAGATTAATTTTAAATAATTGCTAAAATGAAACGATATTTCTTCATCATATTGTTGTTTTTGACCTTCAGCTCATATGCCCAGAAGAAGGTGCCATGCAATTCGGAAATAGAGGATTTTCTTCTATCACATCTTGTTGCCACTGATGATATTTCGGAAGAATTCATCATCTCCCTTAAACAGCTAAAGCTGCAAAAGCAAGATGGTGATTGTATAGAAGTATTTAGTGAGCCGATTATTATTGAAAATCTGTTGACAGAAAAAGACGTTACATTTGAGGAATTATTGAGATCAAACGGTATATTCCGTTTTTATTGCCCTATGGTACTCCCACTCC
>JAZRPT010000070.1:0-78539 GCA_045649385.1 Faecalimonas sp.
GTTACGCACTGTTCGTAAAGAGGACGAACATCTCGGAACAGGGTGTCTTGGAACAAAACCTCTATTCTGTGCGTTGGCAGACAATGGATATGCTGAACTTGCATATCACATGATTACGAGAGAAGATTTTCCTTCTTATGGAAACTGGATTGTAAGAGGTGCAACAACTCTTTGGGAAAACTTCTTCGACGAGGGTGGGCTGATTCAGTCTATGAATCATCATTACTTTGGTCATGTTTCAGCTTGGTTTTATACGTATTTGGGTGGTATTCGATTCAATCCAACAGGAAGAGATATTAATCATGTAGATATTGTTCCGATGTTTCTTGAAAGACTTCAGTTTGCAGAAGCTCAGTATGATGCACCTGCAGGAATTATCAAAGTTCGTTGGGACAGACGAGATGATAATCGAATTGAGATGTCCATTACTGTTCCAAAGCAAGTGCATGGTAAGATAAATCTTTTAGATGGATATGTTTTTGAATCAGGGTTAGAATCCTGTGATTTGCAGTCGGGAGTTTATAAAATAACAAGAAAGGGACTTTTATGAAAAAGCAGGAAGATATGATTATCAAACAGTACATTAAAGATTTTGAAAAACTGGGATTTGGTATGTTTGTACATTTTGGGTTATATAGCATACTTGGAACAGCAGAATGGGCTAAACACAATAATAAGATTCCAGATGCAATTTATAATTCACTTATAGAACACTTCAATCCTAGAGCTGATTGGGCAATAGAATTGGTAAAAAAAGCAAAGAAGGCAGGATGTAAATACATTACGCTTACTACACGTCATCATGATGGCTTTTCACTATTTGATACATGTGGATTGAATACCTATGATGCACCGCATTCTAAATGCGCCAGAGATTTGGTACGTGAGTTTGTAGATGCATGTAATAGCGAGGGGATTATTCCTTTCTTCTACCACACATTATTAGACTGGTGGCACAAGGATTTTTTTGATGATTTTCCGAGATATCTGAAATACTTACGTGAGAGTGTTGAAATTATATGTAAAAATTATGGAAAAATCGGTGGTATATGGTTTGATGGAATGTGGAGCAAACCTGAGGATGACTGGGAAGAGGACGCTTTGTATGCCACTATTCGTAAATATCAACCTGAGGCCATGATTATTAATAATACAGGATTGTTTGCCCATGGTGCATTAGGACATCCGGAACTTGATAGTGTTACTTTTGAACGAGGAAAACCTGGTCCCATTAATATGGAAGGGGCACCAAAGTATGTGGCGAGTGAAATGTGTGAAGTGTTCTGCGATCATTGGGGTTATGCAAAGGAAGATTTAAATTATAAATCTCCTGCACAGATGATTCGTGAATTAGCGGATTGTCGACGCTATCGTTCTAATATGTTAATGAATATAGGGCCAATGGGGGATGGCAGTATCCGAGAGATAGATCAAGCAATCCTAAGTTTAATGGGACAATGGGTGGATTATTTTGATGAGGCAATTCGCATTCCGGCACCAACGGGAATTGAAATTGAAGGAAAACCAGATGATTTTATTCTGAAAAGAGATAATAATTATTATTTATTCTGTTATAATTTGCCGATGAGCGCGGATCCAAACGTTGCTTTATTTAAGGATGCCCAATATGATAGTAGGTTCCAATTGACTGATAGGATTGAAACTGTCACATGGATGGATAATGGAGAGGCTGTCGAGTTTAAACAAGATGGAGATAATGTGACTGTTAAAACAGTGCCATATACATATGGACGCAATCTTGTGGTAAGAGTTGCAAAGCTTGTTTGTGAATATACTTGCAATTGAAAGGGGAACAAGTATGTACGAAAAAAATATATTATCGGTGTATTGTGAAACTGAAAACGTAGGAAATATTTATCGTTCGAACTATTTAACCGGTATTCAACAGCTTATTGAGAAAAAGAGAGAAGAAGGTAAAGAACAACGATTAAATTTTGCAAATAAAATTATAGAAAATCCAGAAAAATGTCGCGAAGAGCTTATTAATATGCTGGGTTGGCCATTGAATTGTGAAAAAGAACCTATATTAAGCGTGTCAAAAGATATGATATTTGAAGACGAACAATCTGTTTTTTATAGAATGCAGTTTGAGCTTTTTAGCGGATATCAGTTTTATGGCATTTTGCTTCAGCACAAGTCGGATAAAGAGTTACCAATGGTTATCTCACAACATGGAGGGTGGGGGACGCCGGAAATGTGTAGCAGTTTTTTTGATAGTGCTAATTACAATGATATGTCCTTGCGAATTTTTAATAAAGGAGTTAATGTCTTTGCACCACAACTTTTGCTATGGCAAACGGAACGCTTCGGACCTGATAATCAAAGAAATGAGATTGACAATGCATTAAAACAAATTGGAGGTTCTATTACTGCACTAGAAGTATACAGTATTATGAGATGTATAGATTACTTCGAGGAACAAACGTATTGTGACGGACGCTTTGGTATGGCTGGACTATCTTATGGTGGATTTTACACCTTGCATACAACTGCGATTGATACCAGAATTAAGGCAGCGCTTTCTTCAAGTCATTTTCACGACCGAACGAAATATATATCATATGATAAAGTGAAGTTTGGAGAAGCATCTACATTTATGGATGCTCAGTTGGCATTACTTGTTTGTCCGAGATTTCTAAGAATTGAAGTAGGGGATACGGACGAATTGTTTGAGGCGTCCTCTGGTAAAGAAGAATTTGAGATTGTTAACAAACTTTATTATCCAAGACATAATGTGCAATTCCATGTTTTTGAGGGGAAGCATGAATTTTGTCCTGAAGATGATGGAATTGACGAAATGATAAATAAACTTATGGGGAAATAATAAATCTGGGGAAAAGAAGAAATTTTATTATGGCAAAAAACAGATATGTAGGAGATTATCCGGTAATCGGAATTCGCCCTGTAGTGGATGGTCGTCGTGGACCTATGCAACTTCGTGAAAGTCTGGAAGAACAAGTAATGGCTCTTGCGAATGCAGCAAAGAAAGTGTACTGCATTATAGCGACAAGCGAAGCGGCAGTGTATGCAAATGTGATGCTGCAGAAGGGTGTTATATAAAAGGTTAAGAAAATCTGTTTTCTAAGTGTTTGAAGTGATGTGAATTCATTCAAAATTCATTAAAAAGAAGGCTTCCAGTTTTATAACAAAAATGAAACTGGAAGCCTTGCATTAGGTTTGGATAGGTTTTTCTTCTCCTGATATTAAATAATCGATGGATACATCGAAGTAAATAGCTAATTTTTCAAGCGTGTCAAAATCTGGTTGATGTGATTTTGTTTCATATCCGGCAATTGTTGAACGCGATAAGCAAAGAAACATGGCCAATTGTTGTTGAGTGACGTTGTTCTTTCTTCTTAAAGTTCTTAAATTGTTGGAAAAATTCATAAAGATGTTTCTCCTTTAAATCTCATTTATCTGAAACAAATCTTCCACAGGTATCTCTAAGTATCTGGCAAGTCGGAGAGCAAGTTCTAAAGAGGCATTCCTTTCTCCACGTTCAATTCGTCCTATGGTTCTTCCGCAGGATCCGATGGCAATTGCCAAATCTTCTTGATGTAGATTGCGTTCCATGCGTACTTGTTTTAAGTTGGTGGCAATAGCCATATGTAATCACTTCCTTTTATGTTTCTTTTCTTATCCAACTACTTTTCCAAAAATCTTGAATGTCTGATTTTCTGTAATCGAGATTGGTTCATATTTGCTATTAAGAGAGATGAGATATAATCCCTTTTCATCATCTTGTAATTTTTTACAATAGGCATTTCCATCAAGGAAGAAGATGCCGATTTCTCCGTTGTTCAATGTTTCCTGTTTTTGTACCCACACAATCTGACCATTTACAAATCTTGGTTCCATACTGTCGCCGCTGATGCGAATTCCAAAATCAGCAGTTTCCAGAACTTCTTCTTCAACTTCGATTTCTGTAAAATTATCACCATCTAAGAAATTACCAACACCGGCAGAAACAGGAATGTCAAACAATCTGATTTTTCTACGGAATGGAATAATGGTAGCCTTTTGGTATTTTCCAGAGTCAACGAGTAATTGGATATAGTCCATTGCTTTTTCTTTTCCTTCAGCATTTAGTTCGGAAAAAAGATTCGCGGGATTATATCCATAGTAGTCTCTATATATATCTGTTATATTTAATACTTTGCAAAGCAGCATGAGTAAGGAAGCATTCGGTTCACTTATTTCTTTTTCCCAAGCTGAGATTGCTCTGTTGGAAATTTTGTGTCCGTTCTCTTCTAGTAGTTTAGCAAGAGCTGGTTGTGACAACCCGTTCTGTTTTCTGTATGTAGCAATGATTTTTCCAATTGAATGCATAAGGCACCTCGTTTCTTTTATCTGTGTATATGTTCTATAAGGGGAGTATATAACAAATCAATATCAAAATCAAGAAAAATCCATAGGAAATGGACATATACAACCAACTTGTCACTTGAAATCAAATAAAAATGGATTTATACTTCTCGTACAGGCAGGCAGGACAGGCAGGACAGGCAGGCAGATATTATATGAAAATTGTCTGTCTAGAAACGGAGGTGTTTTCAAATGGCAGAGCGAACAGTTTTACATTCGGACATGAACTCATTTTACGCTTCGGTAGAACACCTTCATAGACCGGAACTGGAAGGGCAACCTCTTGCGGTGGGAGGTGATCCGGAAGCTAGACACGGTATTGTACTGACTGCTGATTACATAGCAAAGAGACGAGGCGTGAAAACAGGTATGGCACTTTGGCAGGCTAGAGAAGTCTGTCCGGAACTTATCTTTGTTCCGCCAAGAATGGATTTGTACATGCGCTTTTCAAAAATGGCAACGGAAATCTATTCGGAGTATACGAATCTAATTGAGCCATTTGGTTTGGATGAGAGCTGGATGGATGTATCGGCAAGTGCAACGATAAAAGGGGATGGGGAGAAGATTGCAAGGGAAATTAGCAATCGAATCAAATACGAATTAGGGGTAACAGTTAGCATCGGTGTATCCTTCAACAAGATTTTCGCCAAACTTGGGTCGGACTATAAAAAGCCAGATGCAATAACAACCATGTATCGAAATGAATTTCAGACAAAGGCATGGAGCCTTCCGGTTGGAGATTTGCTCTGTGTAGGAAGAAGCACACAAAGAAAACTTATGAACTTTGGAATCAATACCATCGGAGATTTGGCAAGATGTGATGAAAAGATTCTGGTAGCACATTTGGGGAAGATGGGAAGTGTTCTGTGGGCGTTTGCAAATGGATACGATGATTCCCCGGTCAGACTGGAAAATACCAGTGCACCAATCAAGTCAGTAGGCAATGGTGTAACAACGCCAAGAGATTTAGAAACGGATGAAGATGTGAAGATTGTATTGTACATCTTGGCTGAAAGTGTATCCGCCAGACTTCGTGAAAATGGATTCCGATGCAGAGTGGTAGAAATTAGTGTGAGAGATAAAGATTTATGTTCTTTTACACGACAGCGAAAGATAAAGAATGCAACCAATATTACACAGGAGATAGCGGAGTATGCGTTTCAGTTGTTTAAGGAGAATTATAACTGGAGCAAATCAATCAGAAGTCTTGGAGTTCGGGGAGCAGACCTTGTGACAGATAATTATTGGGAGCAGATTGATTTATTCTCTAGTGTAGAGAAACGTGAAAAACAAATGAAGATGGATGAAGCGGTGGATGAGATCCGAAAACGGTTCGGTTTTTACAGCGTGCAGAGAGGAATCATGTTTCAGGATAAGAATCTATCTGCAGTAAATGCGCGTGAGGATCACGTCGTTCATCCGAGAGGATATTTCGCATAAAGGAGAATTGAAGATTGAGTAGGAATAAAGTATATGTAACCGTAACGGCAGAGTTTTCAACGGAAGGAGTGCTACTACCAAAAAGTTTCATATGGGAAGACGGTAGAGAGTACCGAATTGACCGGGTGAAAGACAAGAGACGAGCTGCAAGTACAAAGGCAGGTGGGGTCGGTGAAAGATATACCTGTTTGGTGGAAGGTAAGGAAGTATTTCTTTACTACGAAGATAATAATATGTGGTTTATGGAACGAAAATAGGGGATTGAGACGTCTCAATGAGGTTGAACCTCTTTAAAACGTGTGAAACAAGTTGTAATATAGTGACAAGGATAAGGAGGGAAACCTATGGCAGAAAGGTACAATCGAACACAAAAGTGCATGTTTGGAGTAAAACTAAAAGAATGTGCAGATGAATGGAGCAAGTTGAATCCGGATACCAATAAGGATGCATATGCAGATATAGTCGGAATGTCAAGGTCTGGTCTATATAAGGCCTATAAAGGAGATGTTTCCGAAATGAATATGGATCTGGTAGCAGACAGACTGGATATTCCAATAGAAGAGATGATAAAACTAAAACCAAGACTGCTATTGATACATATACAAACAAGATTACAAGAAGAACCGAAACTTGGAAAAGAGGCGGCATCGATATTTATGATGCTGTATTGTATGGTATTATTCATTTTAAATAGGAGTCTATTAAATTTAAATCTGCTTCTTATATTTGCCAGTGATTGTTTGTTGAATTCCGCAAACTTATGGCGAATCAAACTGGAAGCACTTGTGAAGGAGGGAAAGAAGTTAAAGATATTAAAAGTGATAAGAATCGTATTAATTATTATGACACTGATATTAGGTGTAATAAACCAATTATAGAATAGATAAGATCAGCAAATGCCGGAGCACACAAGCGGTGCATCGGAACTTCCGGCAGGAACTTGAAAAGGTGATTTCCCTTTCCTTTCCAAGATTAAGTCAACAAACTTTTGGGAGAGAGGTGTGAACTGAATGGATTGCACGAAAGAGAAAATCGTTATTAGATGCAAGCATTGTAATAACCGTATGTTTGATTACGTTGCGGGTGACATGCATATAGAAATGAAATGTAACAAGTGTAAGAGAGTATTGGTCATGAAAAATTATACGGAATGTATGATAAGAGCCAATGCGGAAAAAGGAGAATATCGAATCTGATATTCATAAAACTAAAAAGGGCCCACCTGATAAGGGCAACAGTAAATGGCTGTTAAGCACCAGAGACGCAGGGGAAAGTGAGATGACAAAATTAGTTGTCTGACTTTCTCTTGCGCCTTTTTTTTACAAGAAAAATCTTAATAGAGTCGAGCAATTTCGCATTAAAAAAGGCAACGCAAAAATTATGTTCTTTTATCTGACAAATAGTGTCGGTTATGCGACAAGAAAAGTCTGTTTTTCCACATTTTATGTCGATATTTTGTGTACGAAAAGAGTGGAAAATGCTGTTGAAATATAGGATAATTACATTACACCTTTTAAATAAGAAGAAACTACTTACCGTTGAGGCATGAAATGTCGTCTACTGCAAAGTAATGTTTGAAGTTCAAAGGGGGGATTTCGAGTGAAAGAACTCATTGTACGTTGCCCCAAGAACTGTCCTTGGAATAAGCATTGTTTTGTATGTAAAATACAAGGGGAGGTCTATGGAGATGGTGTGATTCTTCACAAATGCGAAGTGACAAAAGAGGATATCCCTATTCGCATTAAGGAAAGGAAGGCAGAAATAGCATAAGGGGAATAGCTTGTAAAGACAGCCACTCAGATGTGCTGATATTACAGTATTCGGGTTAAATATTCGGATAGTGTGGTATTTTGCGCAAAAAAGTGGCTGTTTTTCATTTTTTAAGAAATTTTATGGAGGAAAGGAGGTATGGCAGATGCTAAAAGATAGTGTAAAAGAACTTGATAATTTTGCCCTGGGGCAACGAATTCAAGAAATAAGAATAGCAAAGCAGATTAAAGCTGTGGACATGGCAGTGGCGTTGGATATGAGCAAGGATCAGTATTCCAGAATAGAGAACGGTCGCTCCGGATGTTCCACAAAGCATTTATATCAGATCGCGCAATATCTGGAAGTATCTGCAGATTACCTCCTGTTTGGTAATAGTGAGGAAGGCATCTTAGCACAGATACATAGAATGCTGGAAAAGAAGAGTGTAAAGGAATTAGAAACAATAAAACGAGTTGTGGAGGCAATCTCCTAAATGAAGGAATGGGACAACCTGTTCCTTTTTTGTTGGATTTGAAAAAGTAGACATTTTATGTCTACAAAATCGAAAAAGTAGACATCAGATGCAGAGAAGCAATCAGGAAAAATAGATATCCTTTTACTAGAAGAAATAAAGCGCGTTATGGATTCGAGAATTGGAAAAGGAGATTGGAATAGATATGAAGGTTTTGTTTTATATGGCAGAGCTGCAATCCGTTGAGGAAACAAAGGCAAAAGAAGATGTGCTGCTTATGTGGTCGCAGGTTAACGAGGTAGATGTAGTCGGAGCTGTTTCTGAACTGAATGGTTCAAACACACTTGGGGAATCCGGGCAGGGAGCAATTCTGCAGGTTTTAAGTGATTATGAGGTGGATGCAGTTGTAGTTGCAAGTGCAGATGATTTAGCAAGTCGAAAAAGAGATGTGTGTGCCCGTGTGCGCACGATTCGTGAAATCGGAGTAGATGTGATTTCAGTTGCTGATGATTTGCCAACATGTGCGGAGTGCATGGCGGAACTGGAGTGTGAGAGCAAGGAAGCACACAGAAGAGCTTATCACTGCACAGTAAAAATTTTTCACGAGTAGCAAAAGATAGAAAAAAGAAATGGGGTGGGATGTGTGAAGTACGAAGGTTGGAAAATCGGTGCGAGAATACAAAAACTTCGAAAAGACAGGAATATGACAGCTGAAGAATTGAGCGCTGGACTAGGTGTGAGTGCTTCGCACATCAGCCAAATTGAACAGGGAAGCAGAAAAATGAGCGTAGACCTAATGTATCGAATGATGGATGTGCTTAATGTGGATGCGAATACATTATTGGCAATTCCGGGATGTGCCAGTGTGAGTACAGGTGTTTCTATTGACGAGGAATTGTATGAACTTCCAAAGGCACAGCAAAGGTATTTTAAAACCATTTTTTTGCAGATGATACGGAAAATTCCGGTATAAGAAAGGGAAATAAAAATGAAAAAAAGTAATAAACAGGAACCAAATATAATGTGCATCGCATATTTGTCCGTGGAGGGAGACTTATACAGTACCAAGGAAAAAGAGAATAAACAGCTTCGCTATTTAAGACAATATGCAAAGGCGAATCGTGTCGATATTTGTTTGGTTGCCAGACGCAACGGCATGGGACAAGCGATGGTAAATAAACATTGGAAAACAATGGTCGAATTAATCGAGAAAGGGAAAGCAGACGGTATTTTGATTGCAAATACAGAACTAGTATCGTCCAGTATTGCAGATTCCTTCCTGAAAGTAGGTCAGGTTCACGAGGCAGGAGGTATTGTAGTTACTGTTGATGAAGGACGTTTGACTTTGCCGGTAAAACGAATGATAAACGGAAGGATGGTGCTGGTCAATGAAAGATATTAAAAGAGGAGATATTCTTTATATAGACTTGGGACAACATGCGAATAGTTCTGTGCAGTCGGGATTAAGACCATGTATTGTCATGTCGAATAATGTCAACAACAAATACTCCACAACGTTATGCGTATGTCCATTTTCAGGGAAGATTAAGGAAAATCCAGTGCATGTGAGAGTGAAGCCAAGTGATGTGAAAGGATATTTTTTGAAGGATTCGGATTGCCTTGCTGAACAGATTACAACTGTGGACAAGAGGCAGATTGTCAGTAAAGTAGGACATATTCCAGAGAATTCAGAGGTTATGCGGGCAATCAACAAAGCATTGTGTATACAACTGGAGATATGTGACTTGGAAAGAAAAGGAGAGAAGTGACAAGTGAAATGTGGTAAAATTGAAATTCCCGTTTATAAGAAACTGTTACTTACGAAAGAGGAAGCAGCTGCATATAGTCATGTGGGAATCAATAAATTGGAAGAACTTTTGAAAGTCCCAAACTGTTCATTTGTTATGTATGTCGGAAAGAAGAAACTTATAAAAAGAAAAGAATTTGAGAAATTTATCTCTGAAAATATTGAAATATAATGATTTTGTAAATTTACTTTTGGGCCATTTCATGATATAGTATAACTGCTTGTGGAGGCTCATTTTATTAAGAAAGGGTGAGCTACATGGGAAAAGATCTTCGAGGAAAAGAACTTGGAGTTGGTATAAGCCAGAGAGAAGATGGTTTGTACGTAGGAAGATATACAAATAAATATGGAAATCGTGTTCAGAAAGTTTTGCCAAAACTACAGGAAGTTAGACAATGGTTGGCAGATTCACAGTATCAAGACAAGCATAGCAATATAGATTTTCCGTCTTCAATGACAGTGGATGCGTGGTTCGATTATTGGATTGGTATAAAAGGACGAACTGTTAGACCTAACACGTTGCGAAACTATAAGGACAGATATAGAATCAATATATCTCCGCTTATAGGGAAGAAAATGCTTGGTGCTGTCAATTCCATTCATTGCCAAACAATTATGAATCACATGGCAGATGCAGGTTATCGGACAACGACGATTTATCAGACACGAATCACATTATACAATATGCTTGAGTTTGCATATTTGAATGATGTTATTCCTAAAAACCCTTGTTCAAGGGTAGTGAAGTCAGATATAGGAAAAAGTTCGAGAAAAAAAGAGGCATTGACGAAAACTGTACAAAAGTTATTCTGTAATGTGATTAAAGGAAATTGTTATGAGTATCAGTACAGATTCCTTTTGCAAACTGGGCTTCGAACGGGAGAATTGGTAGGATTAAAGTGGGCAGATGTAGATTGGGAGAATCGTACCTTATCTATTACACGCTCCATGGAATTCAGACATTCAGTTGGTGAATGGAGAATTGGAGAGCCGAAGAGTAGGTCTGGATATAGAACGATTCCGCTAACGGAGGAAGCGTTGGAGATTTTACGGTTGCAAAAGAAGAAAAATCAATCGTTATCCATTATTCCAATGGAATGGCGCGAGTTTATTTTTCTTTGTAGAAAAGGCACACCAGTAAAAAACAGCACTTATGATACAATGTTGTTTAAATTGTGTGATAAAGCGGAAATCCCAAGGTTTTCAATGCATGTACTTAGACATACTTTTGCAACTAGGTGTATTGAAGCGGGAATGAAACCGAAGACATTACAGACGATCTTAGGACATTCCAATATTGGCATCACGATGAATTTGTATGTTCATACTACAGAAGAAGAAAAACATAAAGAAATCGATTTAATAGCAGATGCATTAAAAGTGATTTAACTCTATTTTTTTTGCTTAAAAAAATTGGTACGTAATTGGTACGTTTGCCAAAGTATTTACAAGAGCAAAAAGGAAATTTTGAAAAATTGGTACGTAAATTGGTACGTAGCCAAAGTACGAAGATTAAAAAAGCCCGTAAAATCAAGGGTTTCAAGGAGGTAATAGAGAAATATGAAATTAGGCATAGTGGGATTACCAAATGTAGGAAAGAGTACATTGTTTAACTCATTGACAAAGGCAGGAGCAGAGTCGGCGAACTATCCGTTTTGTACAATCGACCCGAACGTAGGAGTTGTGACTGTACCGGATGAAAGATTAAATGTATTGGGAGATATGTACAATACAAAGAAAATTGTACCGGCAGCAATTGAATTTGTTGATATTGCAGGTTTGGTAAAGGGAGCATCAAAAGGGGAAGGTCTTGGAAATCAATTCCTTGCAAATATCCGTGAAGTAGATGCTATTGTACATGTGGTAAGATGTTTTGAAGACAGTAATATTGTCCATGTAGATGGAAGTATCGCACCGCTTCGTGATATTGAAACCATTAACTTGGAATTGATTTTCTCAGATATTGAAATCTTAGAACGACGTATAGCGAAGGCTGTGAAAGTGGCTCGTAATGACAAGGCAGTTGCAAAGGAATTGGAATTGCTGGAACGAGTAAAGGAACATTTAGAAAACGACAATATGGCAAGAAGTTTTGAAGTAAACGATGAAGATGAGCTTGCCTTATTGGAAAGCTATAATCTGCTTACCTACAAACCAGTTATCTTCGCTGCAAATGTTGCCGAAGACGACCTGATGGATGATGGGGCAAGTAATGAGGGCGTACAGGCAGTACGTGAATATGCAGACAAAGAAAACTGTGAAGTATTTGTAGTGTGTGCACAGATTGAGCAGGAAATTGCAGAGTTAGAAGATGATGAAAAGAAGATGTTCTTAGAGGATTTGGGACTGAGCGAATCAGGTCTTGAAAAACTCATTAAAGCTAGCTACAGTTTGCTCGGACTCATCAGTTATCTTACTGCAGGCGAGCCGGAAGTACGCGCATGGACCATCAAAAAAGGTACAAAAGCACCGCAGGCAGCAGGGAAAATACATTCCGACTTTGAACGTGGGTTTATTCGTGCTGAGATTGTAAGTTACGATGATTTGATGGACTGTGGAACATATACAGCAGCCAAAGAAAAAGGGCTTGTGCGCTTGGAAGGAAAAGAATATGTTGTACAGGATGGCGATATTATTCTGTTTAGATTCAATGTGTAAAAGGAAAGGGTAAAATATGACAAGAAGCATTCACTTTCCCAATCTAGGTATCCACTTGGAAAATGTGGGACAAAGTATATCGGTATTTGGATTTGAAATAGCATACTATGGAATCATTATTGGTCTTGGCGTTCTTGCCGGAATTGCCATTGCAGTATTTCTAGCAAAGAAAACAGGCCAAGACCCGGATACGTATTATGATTTGGCACTTTGGGCGGTGGTATTATCTGTGATTGGTGCACGAATTTATTATGTTATTTTTTCATGGGATTCCTACAAGGATGATTTGCTGAGCATTTTTAATATCAGACAAGGGGGCCTTGCTATCTATGGTGGAGTAATCACGGCAATTATAACAGTATTTGTATTTGCCAAAAAGAAGAAAATCTCCTTTGGGCTACTCACCGATACGGCAGGAGCAGGACTAATCCTTGGACAGATTATTGGACGTTGGGGAAATTTCTTTAACCGCGAAGCATTTGGAGATTATACAGGTGGCTTGTTTGCAATGCAACTTCCTGTAGATGCAGTTCGCTACTCCGATATTACAGATAAAATGATGGAACATGTTGAAATTATAGAAGGTGTGCGCTATGTACAGGTGCATCCTACATTTCTATACGAATCACTCTGGAATATCTGCGTGTTAGCAATCATGCTATGGTGGACAAAGCGAAAACAGTTTGATGGGCAAGTATTCCTAATCTATCTGTTTGGATATGGAGTCGGAAGATTCTGGATAGAGGGATTACGAACAGATTCGCTCATGCTTTTTGGAACAGGTCTTCGCGTGTCACAAGCATTGGCATTAGTAATGGCAATTGGTTCAGTTGTATTAAATATCATTCTGTTAAAGAAGAAAAAAGCAGAAGAAATTCAGGAGGAACAAATATGATAGGATTTGATATAGGTGGTACAAAATGTGCCGTATGTATAGGACAAGAAAAAGATGGAGATTTGCAGATTCTCAATAAAAAGAGTATTCCGACAGACCATAGCATCTCAGCATATGAAATGATTGAACGGATGTGTGCTTTGGCTGAGGAAATGACAGACCAAATTGATTGTATCGGTATCAGTTGTGGTGGTCCATTGGATTCAAGGAGAGGGATTATTCAATCTCCGCCGAATCTTCCGGGTTGGGATGATATCAAGATTGTGGAATATCTGGAAAACAAATATGGCTGCAAAGCATATTTGCAGAATGATGCAAATGCGTGTGCAGTGGCAGAGTGGAAATATGGTGCAGGAAAAGGGTGCGAAAATATGATTTTCCTTACCTTTGGAACAGGGCTTGGTGCAGGCTTAATTCTGGACGGCAAGTTATATGCAGGTACGTCTGACATGGCCGGTGAATGTGGACATATGAGACTTTCTGCATTCGGTCCGGTTGGCTTCGGGAAAGCTGGTTCCTTTGAAGGCTTTTGCTCAGGTGGCGGTATTGCACAATTGGGACAAATGATGGCAAGAGAAAGTTTGCAAATGGGAAAACCTGTTTCTTACTGTTCGGATTTGAAACATTTGGATGATATTACGGCAAAGAGTATTGCAGAATGTGCTAATGAAGGATTTGAGGATGCCAAAAAAGTATTTGAAGTATGCGGTGAGAAACTGGGATATGGTTTGTCCATTCTCATTGACATTTTGAATCCGGAACGCATTGTGTTAGGAAGCATTTTCCAGAGAAGTGAGCATTTGCTTCGCGAATCGATGGATAAAGTCATCGGTGCAGAATGCCTGGAAGCAGCAAGCAGTGTTTGTCAGGTTGTGCCGGCACTTTTAAAAGAAAATATTGGAGATTACGCAGCACTTGCAGTGGCTGCTATGGGAGGAAAATAGTATGTTATATGAAAGATACCCAGCCTTAGAAGTATGTAAGGAAGATATTGAAAAAGCATTGAATATGATGATTGAAACCTACCAAAAAGGCGGAAAAATTTTAATCTGTGGCAATGGTGGAAGTGCTTCCGACAGTGAGCATATTGTAGGGGAATTATTAAAAGGTTTCATGTTAAAGAGACCGGTTTGTGACGAACGTATTCCGGAACATTTGCGAAAAGGCTTGCAAGGTTCTCTGCCAGCCATTTCCCTGCCAAGTCAGTGTGCAATATTGTCCGCATTTATCAATGATGTGGACCCGGAAATGATGTATGCGCAGTTGGTGTATGGTTATGCAAAGAAGGAAGACTTAGTAATTGGTTTATCAACTTCCGGGAATTCTAAAAATGTAGTCAATGCCATTGAACTGGCAAAGTGTATGGGAGTCAGCACCATCTCTATGACTGGTGAGAAGGAAAGTCGCCTTTCAGAACTGTCTGATGTGACCATTCGCGTACCGGCTATAGAGACGTATCAAGTGCAAGAGTATCACCTTCCGGTATATCATCATTTGTGTGCAGAAGTAGAAAAGAAATTTTTTTAAAAAAGTTGTTGACAAACTATATACCCATAGGTATAATACATATTGTTCGGTTGAGAAACCAACAATATGCACGAGTGGCTCAGTGGTGGAGTATCGCCTTGCCAAGGCGAGGGTCGCGGGTTCGAATCCCGTCTCGTGCTTTTTTTATTGCAAGTGCTTAGAATGTTGAATTCTAGGCACTTTTTTTGCTAAATTTCGTTGACAAGGAAGAAGACTGATAGTATATTCAATATAATTGAATGACTGATAGAGGCGCAGGTTTCATCAGTACCATATAGTGAAGGTGGACAACTGCTATATGCGAAAGGGGAAGTTGCCGAAGATTCATTTCCGTGTCCGGGGAAATGTTTCTGGGGTATTGCAGAACATGTAATACACTGTCACGTATGTGTGGAGTGCTATCGCAGATGGATAATAATTGATTATATAGAAGCCATAGATATACCACGCAGTATGTCTGTGGCTTTATTCATGTCTATGAGGTTGTTTAATTGGGAAAGCAAAAGAAAAGAGGAGGAAAAATTTATGCGTATTTCAAAGAAAAACGTAATTAAGGCATTATCTGCTATCGTAATTTTAGTATTGATGATGTCGATGACAGTGTTCGCAGCAGAGGAAGCTGTATACGAACCAAAAATGTATGCCACATTCTGGTCCTTAGTGCCACCACTTGTGGCAATTGTACTTGCACTCATTACAAAAGAGGTGTACAGTTCGTTGTTTGTGGGAATTTTAGTTGGAGCATTGTTCTATTCAGGATTTTCATTTGAAGGGACAGTGACTCACATGTTTACCGGCGGATTCATAGCAGTACTTTCAGATGAATATAATGTTGGTATTCTGATATTCCTTGTGATTTTAGGAGCAATGGTATGTTTGATGAATCGTGCGGGAGGCTCTGCAGCATTTGGAGAATGGGCAAGTAAACATATCAAATCAAGAGTAGGTGCACAGCTTGCTACAATTGCTCTTGGTGTTTTGATTTTTATTGATGATTATTTCAACTGCTTGACAGTAGGAAGTGTTATGCGTCCGGTAACAGATAAGCATAACGTATCACGTGCGAAACTATCTTATTTAATTGATGCAACAGCAGCGCCGATTTGTATCATAGCACCGGTGTCATCTTGGGCTGCGGCAGTAGCCAGCTGCGTAGAAGGAGATAATGGATTTGAATTATTCTTAAAAGCAATTCCATATAACTTCTATGCATTGCTTACTATTTTGATGATGGTTGTATTGGTTGTTATGAAAAAAGATTATGGTCCGATGAAGAAGCATGAACTCAATGCTTTGAAAGGTGATCTTTATACCACAGAAGACCGTCCATATGAAAATGCGGGTTCAGACATGGCGAATCCAAAGGGGAAAGTAGTAGACCTTGTCATTCCGATTATTTCATTAATTGTTTGCTGCATCATCGGTATGCTTTACACAGGTGGATTCTTTAGTGGAGTTGATTTTGTAACAGCATTCTCTGACTGTGATGCATCATTGGGGTTAGCACTGGGAAGCTTTTTCGGACTTTTAATTACAATTATCTTGTACTTGATTCGCAGAGTAATGACATTCTCAGATTGTATGGGATGCATTCCGGATGGATTTAAAGCAATGGTTCCTGCTATTTTGATTCTTGTGTTTGCGTGGACATTGAAGGCGATGACAGATAGCCTTGGTTCCACACCTTTTGTAGAAAATACAGTAAACAGCTTTGCAGGCAGTTTGATGAATTTCTTACCGGCAATCATTTTTGTCATTGGATGTTTGATTTCATTTGCAACAGGAACCTCTTGGGGAACTTTTGGTATCTTAATTCCAATCGTAGTTGCTGTGTTTGGTGAAACCAATCCGGAACTTATGATTATCGGTATCTCAGCTTGTATGGCTGGTGCAGTATGTGGAGACCATTGTTCACCGATTTCAGATACAACCATTATGGCATCTGCAGGAGGTCAGTGTAATCACGTGAATCACGTATCAACACAATTGCCATATGCGATTACAGTTGCGATTGTATCCTTTGTCACATACATTGTGGCTGGCTTTGTACAAAGTGCATGGATTGCATTGCCAGTTGGTGCAGTTCTTATGATTGCAGTAATTGTTGTACTGAATAAAATAGCGAATAAAGAATAGAGAGTGAGATATGGGTTGTGCAAACAAAGCACAACCCATTTTTCCGACTATTTTTCTTTATTCTTGGGGAAAATAATGGTATACTAAAAGGAACTATGAAATTAGGAGAGCGTGAATGATGAATTTTAATGAATTGCCAAATTATGAATTGATTCAACAACAAGAATTAAAGGATTTAAAATCAGAAGGATATTATTTACGACACAAAAAGAGTGGTGCAAGAATTCTTTTGATGAAAAATGATGATGATAATAAAGTATTTTCAGTGGGATTCCGTACTCCGCCGGAAGATAGTACAGGACTTCCTCATATTTTGGAGCATTCTGTGCTTTGCGGCTCAAAGAATTTCCCAATAAAAGATCCGTTTGTAGAATTGGTAAAAGGTTCCCTGAATACCTTTTTGAATGCCATGACATTTCCGGATAAGACGGTTTACCCAGTTGCAAGCTGCAATGATAAGGATTTCCAGAACCTCATGCATGTGTACATGGACGCAGTTTTTTATCCGAATATTCATGAGAAAGATGAGATTTTTAGACAGGAAGGCTGGAGTTATAAATTAGAGTCCGAAGATGATACACTGACCTATAACGGTGTTGTTTACAATGAAATGAAAGGAGCATATTCTTCACCGGAAAGTGTGCTTGACCGAGTGGTGCTTCATAATCTTTTCCCAGACACCTGTTATGCACATGATTCGGGTGGAGACCCGGAAGTGATTCCAAACCTGACCTATGAGCAGTTTACTGCCTTCCATAAAAAATATTATCATCCATCAAACAGTTATATTTACCTCTATGGCGATATGGATTTTGTGGAAAAATTGGAGTGGTTGGATCAGGCATATTTATCTTCTTTTGATGCGCAAGAAATCAATTCTGAAATCCAATTGCAAAAGCCCTTTGATTTTGTGAAAGAGATTGAGGAAACATATTCCATTACTAGCGGAGAACCGGAGGAGGATAATACCTACCTTTCTTACAATAAAGTAATAGGCACAACACTTGACAAGAATCTCTATCTTGCATTTGAAGTGCTTGATTATGCACTTCTCTCAGCACCGGGTGCACCACTTAAGAAGGCACTTGTGGATGCGGGAATCGGAAAAGATATTATGGGTGCTTATGAAAGTTGTATTTATCAGCCAATGTTCTCGGTTGTAGCGAAAAATGCAAATGCTGAGCAAAAAGAAGCATTTGTCAATGTGATTGAACGTACATTGGGAGATATTGTGAAAAATGGTATTGACCAGAAATCCTTAGAGGCAGGAATTCATTACAACGAGTTCCGCTATCGTGAAGCGGATTTTGGAAGTTATCCAAAGGGACTTATGTATAATCTGCAGATTTTTGACAGCTGGTTATATGATGATGAAAAGCCATTTATCCATATGTCTGCTATTGAAACTTATGATTTCTTGAAGTCTCAGATTACAACAGGATATTTTGAAAATTTAATCCAAAAATATATTCTTGATAATACACATGGTGCTGTGGTTGTGGTAAAACCGGAGCGTGGACGTACTGCAAGAATGGATAAAGAATTAGAAGAAAAATTGGCTGCGTATAAAGCAAACCTTAGCAAAGGGGAAGTAGAAGCCCTTGTCAATGCAACAAAACAACTGGTGGAGTATCAAGAGGAAGAAGAAAAACCGGAAGATATGGAAAAGATTCCTGTTTTGGAACGCAGTGATATCAGCCGTGAAATTGCACCAATTCAAAATGAAGAATTGGATATGAATGGAACGAAAGTGGTGTTCCATGAGATTGATACCAACGGAATCGGATATGTAGATTTAATATTTGATTTGTCCGGGGTTTCCGTAGAAGAACTTCCATACGTAGGGATTTTGCAGGCTGTACTTGGTATTATTGATACCGAAAACCACGAGTACGGGGAACTGTTTAATGAAATCAATATGTATACCGGTGGAATTAGTACCTCCATTGAGGTTTATCCGGATGTAACCCGTGTAAAAGAAAAAGAGTTTAAGGCTACATTTGAGGTGAAGGCAAAAGCCTTGTATTCGAAAATGCCGATTGCCTTTGCCATGATGCAGGAAATCATGACAAAGTCAAAATTGGATGATGAAAAGCGTCTGAAAGAGATTCTTGCCATGACCATATCGAGACTTCAGATGCGATTCCAGTCAGCGGGACATCAGACAGCAGCGGCGAGAGCCTTATCCTATGCATCGCCAATTTCAAAGTTTAAAGAATTAATCGGTGGAATTGATTTTTATGCTGTGGTGAAGCGTATAGAAGAAAATTTTGATCATGAAAAAACCACCTTAATTGCAACCCTTGAAAAATTGGTAAAACAATTATTCCGCGCAGATAATATGATGCTCAGTTACACTGCCGAAAAAGATGGTTTAAAAGGCTTTGAACAAGAAATTGCTTCAATCAAGACAAGTTTATTTACTGCCAAGGTAGAAGACACACCATGTGTGATTCATTGTGAAAAACAAAACGAAGGTTTTAAAACATCTTCCAAGGTGCAGTATGTGGCACGTGTGGGTAATTTTGTTGATGCCGGTTATGATTATACGGGTGCATTCCAGATTTTGAAGGTAATCTTAGGATACGAATATTTGTGGCAGAATGTACGCGTCAAAGGTGGCGCATATGGCTGTATCAGTAACTTTAACCGACTTGGCGAAGCATATTTTTCATCCTACCGTGACCCGAATCTGGAAAAGACAAATGCAGTCTATGAAGGTGTCGTGGATTATTTGCGAAACTTCAAGGTAAGTGAGCGTGATATGACAAAATATATTATTGGAACCATGAGCAATCTTGACCAGCCGATGACACCAGTTGCAAAGGGTGACCGCTCCATGAATCTTTACATGAATCATGTAAAAGAGGAAATGATTCGTGAAGAGAGAAATCAGATTCTGGATGCAAAGGAAGAAGATATCCGTGCACTTGCAGACGTAGTTGCAGCAGCACTTGCATGTAATCAACTATGTGTAATCGGTGGAGAAGATAAAATCGAAGAACAAAAAGGTTTATTTATGGAAATCAAAAACTTGTTTTAGAAAGGAACACATATGAGAGCAGATTATAAATCTGGATTTGTAACATTAATTGGAAGACCGAACGTAGGAAAATCGACTCTGATGAACTATCTTATCGGTCAGAAGATAGCCATAACATCTAATAAACCGCAGACTACAAGAAACCGTATTCAGACGGTACTGACAACAGAAGAAGGTCAAATTGTGTTTGTGGATACACCAGGTATTCATAAGGCTAAAAATAAATTAGGAGAATACATGGTAAATGTGGCAGAGCGCACTTTAAATGAAGTAGATGTGGTGCTTTGGCTGGTAGAGCCGACCACATTCATTGGGGCAGGAGAAAAGCACATTGCAGAGCAGCTTGGCAAGGTAAAAACGCCGGTTATCTTGGTAATTAATAAAGTAGACATGGTGAAGAAGGAAGAAATTCTTACCTTTATCGATGCATATCGTAAGGTTTACGATTTTGCAGAGATAGTGCCGGTATCTGCGAGAAATGGTGACAACACGGATGAATTGGTGAAAGTAATTCTCAAGTATTTGCCTTATGGTCCCCAGTTCTACGATGAAGATACTATTACAGACCAACCAGAAAGACAGATTGTGTCAGAACTGATTCGTGAAAAGGCACTGCATTGTCTGAATGATGAGATTCCGCATGGTATCGCGGTTGCGATTGATAGTATGAAATATCGCAGAAAAATAGTTGATATCGATGCAACTATCATTTGTGAACGTGATTCGCATAAAGGTATTATTATCGGTAAACAAGGTGCCATGCTGAAAAAAATCGGAAGCACTGCACGTTTTGAGATTGAAAAAATGTTGGAATGTAAGGTCAATCTGCAACTTTGGGTGAAGGTGAAGAAGGACTGGCGTGATAGTGATTTCTTGATTAAGAACTTCGGGTATACGAAGGAAGATTTATAGTTTTAAAGTTGTCAAGGCTTTTAAGAGAAAAAGAACTGGCAGATAGTTTCAGTATGATTTTTGTCAGAGTGGAAATTCTAAAACTTATACAAGGGAGGGTTTTCACATGGAAGATAAGAATTTGTGGACAACATTTGAAAAGACAGGCAGCATTGTGGATTACTTAAATTACAAGGGGATTCACACGGAATCAAAGAAACAGGAAATGGGAGAGAGAGCAGTTGAATCAGTCGATAACCGTGACAGGGATGGTGCTGTCCGCGACACCTATAGGTGAGTATGATAAGCGAGTCGTGATATTGACGAAGGAAAAAGGTAAAATATCTGCATTTGCAAAGGGAGCCAGACGGCAAAATAGTCCACTGATGGGTGTGACGAACCCCTTTGCATTTGGACAATTCGAATTGTATGAGGGAAGAACGTCGCATAATGTGATGCAAGCGAATATTACCAATTATTTTATGGAACTTAGCAGCGACTTTGAAGGTGCATATTACGGTTTTTATTTTATGGAAGTTGCGGATTATTTCACAAAAGAATACAATGATGAACGGGAAATGTTAAAGTTAATCTACCAGTCTATGCGGGCCCTTGCCTCGGGCAAAATCAATAGAAAATTGGTGCGCTACATATTTGAGTTAAAGGCTTTGGTGATTAATGGGGAAGCACCGGAAGTGTACCGCTGTGCCAATTGTGGAGTAGATGACAGAAGTGTGATATTCAGTAGCAAAAATCATGGTGTGATATGCTCGGAATGCCAAGGGATTGCACCGGATGGTATTGCACTTAGTCCGGCAACGCTTTATACACTGCAATATATAGTGTCGTCCTCTTTTGAAAAGTTGTACACATTTGCGGTGTCTGACGAGGTCTTAAAGGAATTGGGCGTGGTTTTAAAACAATATACCAATACACATATTGATAAAGCCTTTAAGTCATTGGAAATATTGGAAATGTGCTTGAAATAGTAGCTCAAAGACGGTATAATAGTACGAATTAAAGAGATTTTAAAAATGAGAGGGATTAGATATGGAAAAAACAATGGATAAAATTGTAGCACTTGCCAAATCAAGAGGTTTTGTATATCCGGGTTCTGAAATTTATGGAGGCCTTGCGAATACATGGGATTATGGAAATCTTGGTGTTGAGTTAAAGAATAATGTAAAAAGAGCATGGTGGAAAAAATTCATACAGGAGAACCCATATAATGTTGGTGTTGACTGTGCCATCTTAATGAACCCACAGACATGGGTAGCTTCTGGTCACTTGGGTGGATTCAGCGATCCGCTTATGGACTGTAAAGAATGTAAAGAAAGATTCCGTGCAGACAAAATTATCGAAGATTTTGCAGCAGAAAATGGAATTGAGCTAACAGAAAGCGTTGACGCTTGGTCAAAAGAACAGATGGAAGCATGGGTAGAAGAACATAATGTTCCATGTCCAACCTGTGGAAAACATAACTTTACCGAGATTCGTCAGTTCAACTTAATGTTTAAAACATTCCAAGGTGTAACGGAAGATGCAAAAAATACAGTATACCTTCGCCCTGAGACAGCACAAGGTATTTTCGTAAACTTTAAAAATGTACAACGTACATCAAGAAAGAAGATTCCGTTTGGTATCGGACAAATTGGTAAATCATTCCGTAACGAGATTACTCCGGGTAACTTTACTTTCCGTACCAGAGAATTTGAACAAATGGAATTAGAATTCTTCTGTGCACCGGATACAGACCTTGAGTGGTTTGCTTATTGGAAAGACTTCTGTATCAACTGGTTACAGACCTTGGGTATCAAAGAAGAAGAAATGCGTGTAAGAGACCATTCTCCGGAAGAACTTTCATTCTATAGTAAAGCAACCAGCGACATCGAGTTCTTATTCCCATTTGGTTGGGGTGAACTTTGGGGTATTGCTGACAGAACAGACTATGACCTTACACAGCATCAGGAAGTATCAAAACAAGATATGACCTATTTTGATGATGAAAAGAAAGAAAAATACATCCCATACGTTGTAGAACCATCGTTGGGTGCTGACCGTGTGGTACTTGCATTCCTTTGTGCTGCATATGATGAGGAAGAATTGGAAGGTGGAGATGTACGTACTGTACTTCGTTTCCATCCTGCACTTGCACCGGTTAAGATTGGTGTACTTCCGCTTTCTAAGAAGTTAAACGAAGGTGCGGAAAAAGTATTTGCTGAACTTTCTAAATATTACAACTGCGAATTTGATGATCGTGGAAACATCGGAAAACGTTACCGTCGTCAAGATGAAATCGGAACACCGTTCTGTATTACATACGACTTCGAATCAGAAGAAGACGGAGCTGTAACAGTACGTGACCGTGATACAATGGAACAAGAAAGAATTAAGATTGAAGATTTGAAAGCATACTTTGAAGAAAAATTTGCATTTTAATTGAAGGACATAAGATGAAGGAGCAACTCTAAATTTGAGTTGCTCTTTTTGCTTAGGTAGGGAAATTTGGAAAAAAATATTAAATAAATTTAATAATTAAAATTAAGACAAATTGTTTAAAATATGATAAAATATTTTTTGATACTGTGCGTAACAATGCACAAGCGAAAGGATAGAAGTATGAGAAGAATTGAAAAGTTAATGAAAGGTTGGAGTTTTACAGACCAGACAGGTAACAGACAAGCAGTAGAACTTCCTCATACATGGAACAAAAAAGACGGCCAGGATGGTGGAAATGACTACTGGCGTGGAACTCTAGTGTATGATAATCAGTTTTCTAAACCGGAATTTGACACAGAAAAAGAATGCGTATATTTACAATTTCATGGTGTGAATGCAAGTGCCAGAGTAATGTTAAATGGCAAAGAGGTTGTCTCTCACGATGGTGGATATTCCACATTCCGTGTTGACGTTACAAAAGATTTAGAAGAGAACAATCAGATAAAAATAGAAGTGGACAATAGTGTCAATGACCGCGTGTATCCACAGAAAGCAGATTTCACCTTCTATGGTGGAATCTACCGTGATGTTGAAATCCTAGTAGTTTCAAAGGAACATTTTGAGTTGGATTATTATGGCGGGCCAGGTATGAAGTACGAGACAGATGTAGATGGAAAAGATGCGACTGTGAAAGTAAGTACTTATATCAATAAAGCAGCTAAGGAAGCAAAGGCGAAGGTCGTAGTTGAACTTCTGGATGCAGAGGGAAATATTGTGGCTGAGGCGGAAGGAACAGAGGTAGAGCTTTCGGTGTCTAATGTACATCTTTGGGATGGACTTGAAGACCCGTATTTGTATCAAATCAAAGCTGTTTTGATGAAGAATGGAAAAGAAGTAGATGAGATTTCCTGCAACTGTGGTGTGCGTACGTTTGAATTCAGCCATCAAGATGGTTTCCATTTGAATGGCAGACCTTATCCATTGCATGGTGCATCTCGTCATCAGGATTTTAAAGGCATAGGAAATGCAATTACAAAGGAGCACCATGACAGAGACATGGAGTTGCTCCGAGAGGTTGGAGCCAATACCATTCGTTTGGCACATTATCAGCATGACCAATATTTTTATGATTTGTGCGATAAAGTAGGTATGATTGTATGGGCAGAGATCCCGTACATTTCCGAGCATTTGGCGAATGGAAATGAGAACACGATTTCTCAGATGAAGGAACTGATTATTCAGAACTATAATCACCCGAGTATTGTGATGTGGGGAGTGTCGAATGAGATTACCATTTCCGGCAGAAAATACAAAAAGCAAATGTTGGAGAACCATCGCGTGTTAAATGATTTATGTCATAAGATGGACCCGACGCGTCCGACAACCTTGGCTTGTTATGCGATGTGCTTGCATTGGAATCCGGTTGCACACATTACAGATCTTGTGGGATGGAACTTATATTTAGGTTGGTATGTACCATTTTTATGGCTCAATGACCTTTGGATTAGATTGTGGCACTTCTTATATCCGAACCGATGCTTATGCTATTCGGAATACGGTGCAGAGGGTATGCCAAACCTTCATTCAAAACATCCAAAACGTGGGGATAACTCAGAGGAGTATCATACAAAATATCACGAATATATGTTGGAATGCTTCAAACGTTATCCGTACATGTGGGCACACTATTACTGGAATATGTTCGATTTTGCGGCTGATGCGCGTAATCAGGGCGGCGAGCCGGGCATGAATCACAAGGGTATGATTACCTTTGACCGCAAGACGAAAAAGGATGTCTTCTATTTATATAAGGCATATTGGAATAAGAAAGACAAATTTGTCTATCTTGCAGGAAAGCGTTATGAGTATCGCAGTGCAACAAAGCAGACCATAACAGTTTATTCAAACTTAGATGAAGTTTCGCTTTATCAAAACGGTAAACTCGTAGGAACACAAAAAGGGGAAAATGTTTTCAAGTTTGATATTGTACTTGCACAAGAAAACAAGTTGGAAGTTAAGGCAGGAGAATATACAGACAGCTGTGTAATCTATAAGACAGATAAAGAAAAACCAGAGTATCGTTTGGCGAAGGGCGATAGTTCTAACTGGATGTAGCAAGTATTTCATATATATGGATGTAGGAAAGGAAAAGAAATATGGGAAATGAAAATTCAAATGCGGGAGCAGGGGTAAACCGTGCAAAATTATATCAGTTGGCGTTATTCCCGCTGAATAATGGGGCGACAAATGTTTATTATGTATTGATATTATCTTACATTGCCACGTTTGGTAATAATGTATTGGCATTAGGTACAATCTTTGCATCTGTCATGGTTACCGGTATGCGTGTATTTGATGCAATTACCGACCCGATTATTGGGGCGCTTATGGACCGCACCAATGGAAAATTAGGTAAGTTCCGACCATTTATGGTGCTTGGTAACGTGATTATGGCGGTGGCTACGATTGTGCTCTATATGATTACACCTGTTATACCGAAGGATATGCAATGGTTGCGCTATGTTGCGTTCGTAGTTTTGTACGCGATATGGGTGATTGGTTACACCTTCCAAACATCTGTTACCCGATCAGGGCAGACCGTGTTAACAAATGATCCGAAACAACGACCTTTATTTACAATTTTTAATACCGTTGGTTCTATGGCAGGTATGGGTGTTATGCAGTTTTTGGCACCGATTGTTCGTGCAAATGTAGCTGACTATAGCAGTGCAGACTTTTATGCATTCTTGACACCGATTGGTATTATTACTTCCATTATACTTACCATTTTAGCGATTATCGGTATTTGGGAAAAAGACAATCCGAAATATTTTGGACTTGGTGGGGATACACAAGCAAAAACAAAGATTTCCGAGTACATTGAAATTATCAAGAATAATAAACCAATGCAACGTCTCATGGTTGCAGGCGCAGGATGTAAATTAGCACTTTCTATTGCCACAAATACAACGGTACTTTGCATGCTGTATGGATGTATGATGGGAAATTATGACAGTTTATATCTTCCAATGATGATTTTGGGATATGCATTCTCAGTTCCATTCTTCTTGTTGACAGTGCGCACCTCACAGAAGCAAGGACAAAAGGCATCACTCGTAAAATATGTAACAGTTGCTTTGGCTTGCTATGTGGGTGTTTTGGCGCTTTTGCTACTTTGGAGACAGGGAAATCCAGTATGGAACCTCACCTTGATTGAAGGAAAAACAATAACTATTAACCTGTATACGATTTTGTTTATTGCCTTCTTCGGTGTTGGATATGGTGCTTATTATTCTACAGCAGATATGCCGATTCCAATGGTTGCAGACTGTTCCGATTACGAAACCTATCGTTCCGGTAAATATATTCCGGGTATCATGGGAACCTTATTCTCATTGGTAGATAAATTAGTGTCTTCTCTATCTGCCACGGTAGTAGGTGTTGCAGTTTCAATTATCGGATTGGAAAATCTGCCTACCGCTGATACACCATATTCATCAGGAATGAACTGGGTAGTTATCGTGCTTTTCTGTATCATCCCGATGGTGGCATGGATTGCAACCTTAATTGCAATGAAAGGTTATTCACTAACAGGTCCACGTATGAAAGAAATTCAAGCAGTAAATGCACAGCGTAAAGAGGCTATAGCAGGCGGTATGAGTCTGGAAGAGGCGATGGAAAAATATCAATAATATGATAGAAACAGTTCTGGAGCAATTCGGAACTGTTTTTTTGTGGAAATTGTTTGAAATGTGTTTAAGTTTTAACAAAATTATGTTAGAATATACTACATAAATTACTATCAAGAAGTAAGGGAGAAGTATTTATGGAAGAAAACAAAAAAGAATTACGAGCTGAGAAAAAAGCTCAGAAAAAAGCGTTCAAAAAAGCGCGCAGAAGAGCAAGAAGACCTTGGAAGTTTTTAACACTTTTAAGTGGTCCTCTTATGGCTATTTTTATTGCGTTAGCAGTTGTCGTGAGCATGTTTGACAATACCATGGCATTGTTCTTGGGTGGAACTTTCTGGGAATTAGAGAACGAAGACAAAGATGCAATTTACTACGAAGGCGATTACGATACAGAAGAAGAAAGAACCAAAGCAGGTGCAGAGCTTGTAAAACAGGTTGAAGCAGAAGGTGCTTCGCTTTTGATGAATGAGAATGCGGCACTTCCACTTGGTAAAGACGCGAAAGTTAGTTTATTTTCAACATCATCCGTAAACATTGTATATGGAGGTACAGGTTCCGGAAATGTGGATTCATCAAAATCAGATAATTTAAAGGTGGCTTTAGAAAAGGAAGGTTTTTCAGTAAATAAAACCTTATGGGATTTCTACAGCGAAGGCGGAGCAGCAGCTGAATATACACGTGGCAATGCAGGTGCGGTTGTACAGGATTCTGCAACAGCTAGTGGATACGGCTCAGCAGAAATTGTTGAAGCTCCATGGAGTCTATATTCAGATAAAGTTTTGAAATCCGTAGAAGAATATGGTGATGCAGCGATTGTTGTATTATCTCGTATTGGTGGAGAAGGTGCAGACAGTTACTTTGATCATGAATTGGGCGATGGTAAGAATTACCTTGCATTGAACCAGAATGAAAAAGATATGATGGCTGGCATCAAAAAGCTGAAAGACGACGGAAAAATCAAAAAGATTGTCGTGCTTATCAATACATCAAATGCACTTCAAGTTGATTTCTTGAAGAACAACGAATATGGTGTAGACGCAACCCTTTGGATTGGCGGTGTTGGACAAACAGGTCTCAATGCAGTAGCTGAAATCTTAAGTGGTAAAGTGAATCCATCTGGTAGCTTGCCGGATACTTACTGCTATGACAACTACTCAAGCCCAGTAATGCAGAACTTTACACCTATCGTATACGAAGGTGATACAAGCAAGATTCCTGGACATGCAGATACTTATATGGTTTACCAAGAAGGTATCTATGTAGGATACAAATATTATGAAACACGTTATGAAGATTATGTAATGGGCAAGGGCAATGCCGGTGAATACAAATACGGCGACGATGTTGCATTCCCATTCGGATATGGTCTCAGCTATACAAACTTTGAATATAGTGACATGACCTTTTCCTATGATAAGGATACAACAACATACACAATCACTGTAAAAGTAACAAACAAGGGTGATGTAGCGGGTAAAGAAACCGTACAAATCTACGTTTCAAGCCCATACACACAATATGATATTGACAACAAAATTGAAAAGGCTTCTGTATCCTTAGTTGGATTTGATAAGACAGATATTCTAGAACCAGGCGCTTCTGAAACATTGAAAATTGAAGTAGACGGCGATTATGTAGCAAGTTATGATGCATACAAGGTAGGCACATATATTATGGATGCCGGTGATTACTATTTCACAGCAGCAACAGATGCCCACAACGCAGCAAACAATGTATTGGCAGCTAAAGGCTATACTCCGGAAAATACACAAGGACGTATGGATGTTGCTGGTAATACTTCATTAGTTGCAAAATGGAACAATCCAGAGTTGGATACAACCACCTATGCTACAAGTGATGCGGGAACAAAGATTGAAAACCAATTAAATTCTTCTGACCCGAACATGAATGATAAAGTAGGAACAAAAGTTACTTACTTAACACGTAATGACTGGGAAGGCACAATGCCAAGCCTTGAAAAAACAGTTAAGATTACATTAAATGATTATTTAATCAAGGGACTTCAAGACCAGCAATATGAAACAGACCCGAAGGCTGATGTAGAAATGCCAACACTCGGTGCTGATAACGGATTGAAGCTTTACGATATGATTGGTAAAGATTATGACGATCCGGATTGGGACAAATTGTTAGACCAGCTTACATTTGATGAAATGGTTTCTTTAATCGGTGATTCCTTCCACTGGACTATGCCGGTAGAATCTGTACAAGCTCCTGGTACACGTGATGAAAACGGTCCACAGGGCTTAACAGTTGCTTTGTTCGGAAGTAATCTTGGTGTTGAAACAACAGCTCTTACATCGGAAGATGTATTGGCAGCTACCTTTAATAAAGAGTTAGTTTACGAAATTGGGAAAGTGGTAGGAAATGACTGTCTGGATGCGAAAGTAACCTTCCTCTATGGACCAGGTGCTAACATTCACAGATCTGCATACAGCGGACGTAACTTTGAATATTACTCAGAAGACGGATATCTTTCATCTGAAATCGGAAGAAATGAAGTGGCAGGTATCCAGGAAAAAGGTGTTCGTGTAGTAATGAAACATTTCGCATTAAACGACTGCGAACAAGACAGAATCGGTCTTGGCGTATGGCTCAATGAACAGGCTGCTCGTGAAATCTACTTAAGAGCATTCCAAGGTGCTCTTGAAAGTTCACAAGCTGGTGGAAATGGTGTTATGATGGCATACACTCGTTGGGGAACTCAGTGGTCAGGTGCTAATTCAGGACTTATAAAAGGTATCATGAATGAAGAATGGCAATGTAACGGACTCCAGATTACTGACAACGTACTCAACTCCATGGTAAATGGTATTGATGGTGTAATGGGTGGCACAACAACATTCGACTCTATGCTTGCTTTCATGATTACAGGCGGAAATGGATTGGCTCAATATGAAAATGATCCTGTAGCAATTGCTGCAATGAAGGAAGCTTGTCACCACAACTTATATGCGATTGCGAACTCACAAGCTATGAATGGTATTGGTGAGAATACAACTATTAAAACAACACAGCCGATGGCAAAACCGGCAACTAAAGTGTTGGCAATTACGTTTGGTGTGTTGTTTGCTGTATCGTTGGTAATGTGGATTATCAAGGTTTGCAAATTTAAAAAGACAGAAACTTATATTTCTTATAAAGAGTTTAAAAAATCTTTGAAAAATAAATAAGAATATGCATAAAACGGTGCGGTGGTTTTGACCATCGCACCCTTTTTATTCGGACATAATAAATGTCCTTTATTTGTGTGAGGAAAAATAGTATAATGGAGACACAATTTTTACATAAATCTTTGATAGGATAACATTATAAGTTCTGGATGAGGTGTGATTTCGATGGAAAAAATAAAGATTTTAATTGTAGATGATGAAAGTAGAATGCGTAAATTAATCCGTGATTTTTTGGAGCGAGAGGGCTATCAGATACTAGAAGCGTCAGACGGTATTGAAGCTATGGATATTTTCTATGGGGACAAAGATATCCAGTTGATTATTCTCGATGTGATGATGCCGCGCATGGATGGATGGCAAGTATGTAAGGAAGTGCGCGAACATTCCAGAGTTCCAATTATGATGCTGACTGCTAGGGCAGAAGAACAAAATGAGTTGAAAGGGTTTGAACTTGGAGTAGATGAGTATGTTGCGAAACCATTTAGTCCAAAGATTTTAGTTGCCAGAGTTGGAGCGCTCTTAAAACGCGTGAGAAATGCAGAAAACAACGTAGAATTGAATGCCGGTGGCATTATCATTAATAAATTGGCTCATATGGTAACGATAGATGGCTGTATGATTGACTTAAGTGTGAAGGAATTTGAGTTACTTACGTATTTTGTTGAAAATCAAAAACTTGCATTATCCAGAGAAAAGATTTTGAACAATGTATGGAACTATGACTATTTTGGTGACGCGAGAACAATTGATACACATGTAAAGAAGTTGCGTAGCAAACTGGGCGAAAAAGGAAATTATATTAAAACCATTTGGGGAATGGGTTATAAATTTGAGGTGGAATAATGAAAAAATCAATTAGACGCCAGATAGCAACTATTTTTATCGCTCTGGTCGGAGCAGTATTATTGATATCCATTCTTATTAATACATGGTTTTTGGAAGGATTTTACATTCATAATAAGCAGTCTTCCTTGATTCAAGTATACAATCAGATGAACGAGGCTGCTACAGAGGGAACATTAACTTCTGAAACGATGGCAGTGCGTTTGAGTGAATTGGTTGAAGTTGGTAATATTTCCTTCGTTGTTGTTACAGATGACAATAAGGCACTTCTGACTGCAACACAGAATGAGCGTAAGACACAAGAGTTATTTACGCAGCTTATGGGATACTTGGTGAATAAGAATCAAACTCGTGGCGAATTGTTAAAGTCCAGTGAACACTATCAGATTCACAGTGCTACAGATGTTGTCAGCTTAGACGAATATATTGAGATGTGGGGATATCTGGATAATGGTAATGCATTTATCTTGCGAAGTCCCTTGGAAAGTATTCGTGAAAGTGTTTCTTTATCTAACACCTTTTTAATTTATATTACATTGATTATGGCATTCTTAGGAAGTATTTTTGTGTGGTTTTTCACGAAGCGAATTACGAATCCCATCTTGGAACTTACCAGCTTATCTGCACGAATGGCCAATTTGGATTTCGACGCCAAATATGTGAGTGGCGGCGAGGACGAAATCGGTGTGCTGGGGGAAAACTTTAATACTATGTCGAAGAAATTGGAGCAGACCGTATCCGAGTTGAAGCATGCAAATTATGAATTGCAAAAGGATATTGAAAAGAAAGAAAAACTCGAGACTATGCGAACGGAGTTTATCGGGAATGTTTCCCACGAGTTGAAAACGCCAATTGCCTTAATTCAAGGATATGCAGAAGGGTTGAAAGAAGGAATCACAGATAATCCGGAAAGTAGAGCCTTTTATTGTGATGTGATTATGGATGAGGCAAATAAAATGAATCAGTTGGTGAAAAATCTTTTAACCTTAAATCAATTGGAGTTCGGACAGGAAGAAGTTGCGTTTGAACGTTTTGATGTTACGGAATTGATTCGTGGTATTATTCAAAGTAACGAAATTCTTATTCAGCAAAACCAGGTTGAAGTAAGATTTCATTGTGAGGAGTCCATCTATGTCTGGTCAGATGAATTCAAGGTTGAGCAGGTTGTGCGCAACTATTTGAGTAATGCACTTAATCATGTCAGTCGCGAGAAAGTGATAGATATTCGAGTGACAATTAATGATTCCACAGATAAAGTACGGATTTCTGTCTTTAATACAGGAGATAGGATTCCGGAAGAAGATATTGAACATATCTGGAGTAAATTCTATAAGGTTGACAAGGCACGAACAAGGGAATACGGTGGCCATGGAATCGGTTTATCTATCGTAAAAGCAATAATGGACTCTTTTAAACAGGACTACGGTGTGGTAAACTATGAAAATGGAGTTGCATTTTGGTTTGAATTAGACTTCAAATAGGAGGCAAAAGATGATTGCAATTATAGATTACGATGCAGGAAATATTAAAAGT
Organism: Faecalimonas sp.; assembly: GCA_045649385.1. Taxonomy (GTDB): domain Bacteria; phylum Bacillota; class Clostridia; order Lachnospirales; family Lachnospiraceae; genus Faecalimonas. The sequence continues at coordinate 32,703 of JAZRPT010000070.1, forward strand.
GTAGAAAAGGCTTTGCAAAAACTCAATGCTGAGGTTGTGATTACAAAAGATGCAGAAGAAATTTTGCTGGCAGATAAAGTTATTTTGCCAGGTGTCGGTGCCTTTGGGGATGCTATGGAAAATTTAAAGAAATATGGTTTGGATACGGTGATTCATCAAGTCGTAGAAAAGGGTACTCCATTTCTTGGAATCTGTCTTGGCCTTCAATTGTTATTTGAACGCAGTGATGAGACACCGGGCGCAATCGGACTTGGAATTTTAGAGGGAGAAGTTCTTCGCATTCCGGATAAAGACAATTTAAAAATCCCTCATATGGGCTGGAATTCATTGCATTTACAGAATCAAGGAAGATTGTTTCAAGGAATATCTGAACAGTCATATGTATATTTCGTGCATTCCTATTATCTGAAAGCAAAGGATGAGGACATTGTGAAGGCTACAACAGATTATGGGGTAAATATTCATGCATCCGTGGAAAAAGGCAATGTGTTTGCCTGTCAATTTCATCCGGAAAAGAGCAGTGAAGTAGGACTTCAAATCTTAAAAAACTTTGTGGAACTTGAGTAGGGAGGAAAAGACATGTTTACGAAAAGAATTATTCCCTGTCTGGATGTACATGCAGGACGCGTAGTGAAAGGTGTGAATTTTGTAGACCTAGTAGATGCAGGTGATCCTGTAGCGATTGCCAAAGCTTATGACGAAGCTGGCGCGGATGAAATTGTATTTTTGGATATTACAGCATCCTCAGATGCAAGGGAAACAGTTGTAGATATGGTAAGAGAGGTCGCGAAAAATGTATTTATACCATTTACCGTTGGCGGTGGTATCCGCACGGTAGATGATTTTAAGGCACTTCTTCGAGAAGGGGCAGATAAAATTTCGGTGAATTCAGCCGCCATTAATCGTCCGGAGCTTATTCGTGAGGCAGCAGAGAAATTTGGAAGTCAGTGTGTGGTTGTGGCAATAGATGCAAAACGTAGAGCAGACGGTTCTGGCTGGAATATTTATAAAAATGGCGGGCGTGTCGATATGGGGATTGATGCTATCGAATGGGCCAAGAAAGTCGAGGAACTAGGCGCAGGAGAGATTCTGCTAACCAGTATGGATTGTGATGGAACAAAGGCAGGATATGATTTGGAATTGACACGCAAGGTATCGGAAAGTGTGTCTATTCCGGTGATTGCTTCCGGTGGTGCAGGTACATTGGAACATTTTCAAGAGGCATTTACAGAAGGAAAAGCGGATGCTGCATTAGCAGCTTCGTTGTTTCATTTTAAAGAATTAGAAATCAAAGAAGTAAAACAGTACTTAAGAGAACAGGGAGTATCTGTCAGACTCTAGGGAGGAAATATGCCGGCAATTAATGGAGATTGGCTTGAAGCCTTAAAAGATGAATTTAAGAAAGATTATTATAAGAAACTATTTGAAACGGTGAATCAGGAGTATCGTACACATTTGATTTTTCCCCCGGCGGATGACGTGTTTAATGCGTTTCATTTGACCCCGCTTAAAGATGTAAAGGTGGTTATCTTCGGGCAAGACCCATACCATGGTGAAAGACAGGCTCATGGACTTTGCTTTTCAGTAAAACCGGAGGTGGAGATTCCACCATCACTTGTAAACATTTATAAAGAGTTACATGAGGATTTGGGATGTACCATTCCAAGTCATGGTTACTTGGAAAAATGGGCAAAGCAGGGAGTACTCCTACTAAATACAGTGTTAACTGTGAGAGCACACCAAGCAAATTCACATCGAGGAATTGGTTGGGAAGAATTTACAGATGCAGCGATTCGCGTTCTAAATGCACAGGATAGACCGATTGTGTTTATTTTATGGGGAAGGCCGGCGCAGATGAAGAAGTCCATGCTCAACAATCCAAAGCATTTAATTTTAGAGGCACCACATCCAAGTCCTCTTTCTTCTTATCGTGGATTTTTTGGAAGTCGTCCGTTTAGTCAGACAAATCAGTTTTTGGAAAGTCATGGAGTAACACCAATCGACTGGCAGATTGAGGAAATATAAAATGGAGCCGAACTTCGTTGGAAATTCGGCCCCGATATTACTTTACATCCTCTACTTTCTTATCAAGTGGTTTTTCCAATATAGCAGGATTTCGCATGATTTTACGCAATTCTCTTAATGAGTTTGCAAAATACAGTCCATCACAGAAACGTTCATCAGAAACTAGGCCAAAGCCCATATGCTTCTGGTGGACAAGTTCAGTACCTTTAACAACAGGTATTACTTTTTCTTTACCGATTGCAAAGAACAGACCTGTAGTTCCGAAATTGTATGTATGATGATGGATATAATTAATACCTAAGGATTTTAAGTTTGTAATAAAAAAGGATGTGTGGAATGGGCTTAAGTCAATAATAAACTTTGGCAATAGACTATGCTTATCCATCCACATAATAGTGTTTACTGCGAAACGAATGATAGGACTTGGCACACATGTCAATACGCGTGCAAGCTTATCTGTACCGTTCTCACCAGTTCGTTTGGTTGTTTCTTTTGCAATTGCATCATTAATAGTTTTTGCAATTTCGAGAATGGTTTCGGTTCCTTCGAAACACAGTTTGATTGTGGTACCCACGCTACCATCTTCTAAAGTAGGATGAACCACAAAACTTACCCAGATTTTCGGTCTGGCATAGATTCTGCCGTGCATAACAAATCGGTTCAATTGTGGACGAAGTGCTATCAGACGAACAGTTGCTGCAATTAAAATATGCATATAACTTAATTTGATTCCTTCTGCAGCTTTTGCTTTGATATAAGTGTCCATTCCTTCACATGGGAATGTGTCTTCATACATATTCATGGAATCGCATCTTGTTTTCATGATGTATGGCATAATCATTTGGAATGGTTCAATGCCGCGAAGGACACGGCCATCTGGTCTTTTACCGAACATTATAACCTCCAGCGAATAAAAGTTTTTGTATTATTATACATAATTCGACACAAAAGTGCAAGGAAACATCTAAGTTTCGTCAGAGATTTAGGAGTTTTGTGTCATTAAAATATAATGTGCATGAACTAATAAATTTTCAACATAAGTTAGAGAAAAAATGAAACGATAGAAACTAATTAATTTCTATTAAGATTTTTAGAATTTCATCGAAAGCGTTGCATGTGTTCTTGGAAAGTGGACAAATAAATGCTTTTGAAATCAGGGTTTTCTTTAGTGTGTCCTGTAATTTGATATATTCATATAGCAGTTCTAAAAATTCCTTGTTGGAGGGCTTGTTTGTCAAATATTTCTCGCCAAAGATGTATTGTATCTTTAGACGGTTTTCGTCAGCATGCTTCCAGATTACCTCGATAACTTTTCGAATATTTCTTTCTACGCATGTTTGAGAAGTGTGATATTCTTTGGCTATGTCAATATATAGAATTTTAGTGACATTAGATAAGACCTCCTCGTTCAGCATGCTTAGTTCAATTGAGCGAAGAATGTAATCATATCCGCTATATGTTTTTCCAATTCCAAGCTGGTGCAATACGCTTTTTGTAATTGTTCTGTACTCCATAGCATATTTCTCCTATTATAATAATATGTTAATTTGGTTAAAAAAGGAAAACAACACAAATAATTCGACTATTATCGACACGATTTGATTATTTTTATAAAGAAACAGTCTTAATAATAAAATTATTCCATATTTTTCCTATCTTATGTTACAATATCATAAAAACATTCAACTTAGAGGAAGCGAGTATGCAGAGGAATACAGCAAAAGAGGAAAAGTTCGAAGAAATATACCGGACATATCAGAATGATGTGTTTAAGGTTAGCCTGTACTATACAAAAGATGAATATATTTCACAGGACATCGCACAGAAGGCATTTTATAAATTGTTCCTTCATTTTGATAATGTGAATTTAGATTGTGTTCGTTCTTATTTGTTACGCACCGCTCGTAACTTATCATACAATTGGCTGAGAGACATGAAGCATGAGCAAGGAGATTATATCGATAATATTCCAGAGGAAAGTGCGATTTTACTTAGTGCAGAGGATGAATATATTCGAGATGAGAAAGAACAGGAACGAAAGCAATTTGCAAGTGAAATCTTACAGAAGGTATGGGAAGAAAACGAATCTTGGTATGATATATTGAATTTGGTTTATTGTTTGGAAAAATCCCATGATGAAGCTGCGAAAGAGTTGGGAATGTCCCGAGATGTCCTGTACAGTAAATTGTACCGGGCGAAACGCTGGCTGAGAAAACATTATGAACAAGAATATGAGAAACTATAAATGCTGTTGCAGTTTTGCGACAGCATTTTCTATTGACATATTGTAGATAATATGGTTACATGAATATATGAACAGGTATTCATATAAAAAAGGAGGATATGTCATGTCAGAACATAAGCACCATAATCATGAAAAATGTGAATGTGGACACCATCACGAACACATGCAATGTGTAGGCTGTAGCTGTGGTCATGACCACCATCATATACATAGTGAATCAGAGCAAAAGGGGGAGGTTATTACAATAGGAATTTCAGCATTTCTTTTTGTGATTGCTATTATCATGCAAGACATTGTGAAAATCCCTGCTTTAATCTTATTTATTGTTTCTTACTTGTTGTTAGGGGGAGATATTTTAAAAGAAGCATGCAAAAACATATTTAAGGGTTATGTTTTTGATGAGAATTTTCTGATGAGTATTGCAACTGTTGCAGCTTTTGCGATTGGAGATTTTGCGGAAGCGGTTGGAGTTATGCTATTTTTCCGTATTGGAGAGATGTTTGAAGGAATTGCAGTTGAAAAGAGCAAAAAGCAGATTATGGAAACCGTCGACATGAGACCGGAAACGGTACAAATCGTACATGAGCATGGTAATCACGTAATTCCGGCAAAGGACGCAAAAGTGGGAGATGTACTTCTCGTCAGAGTAGGCGACAGAATTCCTTTAGATGCAGTTGTAGTAGAAGGGGAGAGCAGAGTTGATACAGCACCTGTGACAGGTGAACCAGTTCCGGTAAGAGTGCAGGAGGGAGATGAGGTTATTTCAGGCTGTATCAATACTTCAGGCATTTTGAAAATAAGCGTAAAAAACACTCTGGAAAATTCCATGGTTACACGTATCTTACATTCCGTGGAACATGCGGCTGCAAGCAAACCGAAGGTTGACCGTTTCATTACTAGGTTTGCAAGAGTTTATACTCCAATTGTTGTAATTGCAGCAGTGTTTACAGCCATCCTTCCGTCACTTCTAACTGGTGAATGGAGTAAATGGATATATACTGCAATCACATTTCTGGTAATTAGTTGTCCTTGTGCACTTGTTTTAAGCGTGCCACTTGCTTTCTTTTCCGGAATTGGTGCGGCATCAAAGAGAAATATTTTGTTTAAAGGGGGACTGGCAATTGAAACCCTACAACGCGTGAAAACCGTTATTATGGATAAAACGGGAACGATTACTAAGGGAACTTTTGAAGTCCAGAAATGCGTTTCCTATGGTTCCTACAGTGAGCAGGATATTCTGCGGATGGCGGCGGAATGCGAAATGCACTCTACGCATCCCATTGCAGATAGTATTGTTAGAAAAGCAAAAGAGGAAAAACTTTCTTTGCACCAACCTAAGTCCATAGAAGAAATTGCAGGAAAGGGAATTTGTGCGAATACAAGCAAAGCGGAAATACTATGTGGAAACAGAACATTGTTTGAGATGTATGGAGTAGAAATTTCGCAGTTGGAAGCACAAGGCTATGGCACAGAGGTGTTTGTTGCATATAACAGGGAATTGGTTGGTTATATTGAGATTGCTGACGTGTTAAAAGTGGATTCACAAGAGGCAATCCAGAATCTGAAAAGACGTGGAATTAGGACTGTTATGTTAACAGGAGATTCCAAGAACAGTGCCGAAAGAATAGCACGAGAAACCGGAATAGAAGAAGTATATTCCCGATTACTTCCGGAAGATAAATTGGAGCATTTAAAAGAAGTACGTCGTAAATATGGGGAAGTCATGTTTGTAGGAGATGGAATGAATGATGCACCGGTGCTTGCAGGGGCAGATATTGGTGCGGCAATGGGAAATGGAGCCGATGCGGCAATTGAAGCGGCGGATGTAGTATTTATGACATCTTCTGTGCAAGCAATTTTGGAGGCAATGGAGATTGCCCAAAAGACCAATCGAATTGCCATGCAGAATATAGTATTAGCACTTGGTATTAAGGCACTTGTTATTATAATGGGCTTTTTCGGTGTGGCAAATATGTGGATGGCAGTTTTTGCAGATACCGGTGTTGCAATGCTTTGCGTACTCAATTCAATCCGTCTTCTGAGAAGAAAATAAGTTGACCAAATAAACGACATCGTTCATAATAACAAGTATGAACAATGTCGTTTTGTATAGACAGACTCTTATTTGAAAGGGAATTAAGATGAGTGAACATGTACATAAAAATGTTGTGCATCAGATTGAAAATGGGATGCCTGGTGAAGATATTATCGTAGGGTTAGCGGAACTTTATAAAGTGTTTGGAGATGCAACACGAGTGAAAATTTTGTGTGCATTGTTTCAATCGGAATCCTGTGTGTGTTGCTTGGCGGAAGCCATAGGCATGACACAATCTGCAGTGTCTCATCAACTTCGTGTTTTGAAGCAGATGAAGTTGGTAAAGAATCGTCGAGAAGGAAAGACAATCTATTATTCACTTGCAGATTCACATATACAAAGTATTATTAATCAAGGAATGGAACATATTACGGAATAAGAGGGTTAGATACGATGAGAAAATGGATGTTAACAATTGTGGTTGCCTGTGCTGTTCTTTTGAGTGGTTGCACAAGTAACGTTAAAAATGGTGTTGAGTTTTTAGAGGCGGAAAAGTACGAGGAGGCCCAAAAAGCCTTTGAACAGGAAATTGAAAAAGGAAAAAACTTGGACGAAGCATATCGGGGACTTGGAATTGCCTGCTTTGAGTTGGAGGCCTACGAAGAGGCAAGCAAAGCATTTGAATTGGCGATAAAGAACGAAACGGATGCAACTGCAATATTATACAGTATGATGGGTGCTTGTTATGTGGAAACCGGCGAATATGAAAAGGCTCTTGATGTATACACCAAGGCATTATCCATGGAGGACATTACAGACGATATCAAACAGGAAGTGCAATATAATTTAATCGCAGTTTATGAAAAAATGACAGATTGGGATGCGGCAAAGAAACAAATGGAAGATTATAAAAAGGCGTATCCAGATGATAAACGTATCGAGAAAGAAGCAGACTTTTTGGAAACGAGATAAAAATAAGGCAGGAAATATAGTATGGCAGAAATGATAGACCTAAAACGGGACATTGAACGTGTTATTTTAGTTGGTGTAAGTACCAGTGACCATGATGACACGGAAAAATCTTTGGATGAGTTAGAAGAATTAGTGCAGACAGCGGGCGCCGTTACAGTGGGGCGTGTGATTCAGAATCTGGACCAGGTACATCCGGGAACTTACGTTGGAAAAGGGAAGTTAGATGAAATTAAAGAATTGATTTGGGAGACGGAAGCAACAGGTATTATCTGTGATGACGAACTTTCACCGATTCAATTAGGCAACATGGAAGATGCGTTGGATACCAAAGTAATGGACCGTACATTAATTATTTTAGATATATTTGCGGGACGAGCATCTACCAACGAAGGAAAGATTCAGGTGGAACTGGCACAGCTGAAATATCGTCAATCAAGACTTACCGGTCTTGGGAAATCCCTTTCCAGACTTGGTGGTGGTATTGGTACAAGAGGTCCTGGAGAAAAGAAACTGGAGATGGACCGCCGATTGATTCGTGACCGCATTGCACAGCTTAACCGTGAATTGAAAGATGTAAAACGTCATCGAGAGATAACAAGGGAACAGCGTAGCAGGAACAAAGTTCCGGTGGTTGCTATAGTAGGTTATACCAATGCGGGGAAATCTACGTTATTAAATACCCTCACAGGTGCAGGCGTTTTAGAAGAAGATAAACTGTTTGCAACTTTAGACCCGACAACAAGGAATTTAAAATTGCCAAGCAAGCAGGAAGTGTTACTCACAGATACGGTTGGTTTTATTCGAAAGCTGCCACATCATTTGATTGAAGCATTCCGAAGTACCTTAGAGGAAGCAAAATATGCGGACATTATTTTGCACGTTGTGGACGCATCAAATGCACAGGTGGATGAACAGATGCACATTGTGTATGAAACTTTGACCAATCTGGAAGTAAAGAACAAGCCAATTATTACCGCGTTTAATAAACAGGATAAAATACAAGGTGAAAGTATTCTACGTGACTTCAGGGCGGATCATATTGTTCACATTTCGGCAAAGCATGGCGAAGGTCTGGATAAGCTTCAGGAAACGATAGAAGAAGTGCTTCGTGGGCAGAAGATTTATGTGGAAAAAATCTATTCTTATGGTGAAGCCGGAAAGATTCAACTGATTCGAAAGTATGGAGAACTTTTGGAAGAAGAATACCGCAGCGAAGGGATCTTCGCAAAGGGATATGTGCCGCTTGAAATATACGAAAAGGTGAAATAGATTTATGAAAAACTATCAGATTACAGAGTGGTGTCATCATTTTATTCGTGGGCATGTAAAAGTAGGAGATATCTGCATTGATGCCACTGCAGGAAATGGAAATGACACGAAACTTTTGTGCGAGCTTGTAGGAGACAGTGGAAAAGTGTTTGCCTTTGATATTCAGGAAGAAGCAATTACAAATACGAAAGAGAGACTGAAGCAGGCGGACTTATTACAACGTGCAGAAGTATCATTAGACAGTCATGTGAATATGGGGAACTATGTGGAAGAAGATACGGCAAGTTGCATTGTCTTCAATTTTGGATATCTGCCGGGTGGAGACCATGCATTGGCTACACGTAAAGATACTAGCATTGAAGCGATTCGTACGGGACTTAGCCTTCTAAAAAAAGGCGGAATGATGAGTCTTTGCATTTATAGTGGTGGTGACAGCGGATTTGAAGAGCGAGATGCCATTTTGGAGGAACTAAAGAAACTGGATACAAAACGGTATCTCGTTATTTTGTCGTCCTACTATAATCGGCCATCGAACCCGCCGATTCCGGTGATGATTATCAAATTGTAACTTGAAATACATGTAGGAGGAAACGAATGAGTTTACAATTTATTATGGGACCTTCCGGCGCTGGAAAGTCCCATTATTTGTATCAATGGGTGACAACTGAATCATTGAAAAATCCAGAGAAGAACTATATCGTTCTTGTGCCGGAGCAGTTTACCTTGCAGACACAGAAGGACTTATGTTTGGCCAGTCCAAGAAAAGGCATATTAAATGTTGAGGTGTTAAGTTTTAATCGACTGGCACATCGTGTGTTTGAAGAAGTTGGGGAAAACCAGCGCTTAGTACTAGATGATGTGGGAAAAAACTTTGTCATTCGAAAAGTTGCGGGGGATAGAGAAGAACATTTGAAAATCCTAAGAAGCAATTTGAAAAAGATGGGATATATCAGCGAAATCAAATCCATTATATCCGAATTTACCCAGTATGATATTTCGCCGGACGTGCTGGATGAAATTTTGAAAAAAGCGGAAAATAATCCGCAAGTTTATTATAAACTTCGCGATATTCATGTTGTATATGAAGGGTTTAGAGAATATTTGAAGGAGAAGTACATTACAGAGGAAGAAACCTTGGATGTGCTTGCTTTGGTTGCGAAAAAATCAAAGTTGTTGAAGGATAGTGTGATTGTACTGGATGGCTTTACTGGATTTACTCCGGTCCAAAACAAGCTACTGAAAGAACTGTTGACAGTGTGCGAGAAACTTGTCATTACAGTTACCATAGATGAAAAGGAAAATCCGTATGTATATCATCACCCTTACCAGCTTTTTGCACTAAGCAAAAAAATGGTTACAGGTCTTGTGGAGTTGGCGAAAGAAAATGGAGTTTCCATAGAAACTCCGGTTTGTTTGCATCAGAAACCGGTATATCGTTTCCGAGACAATGAAGCGTTGGCATTCTTGGAATCGCATTTATTCCGATACACCAAAGAGCAATATGAGGAAGAACAGGATAGTGTGCAGATTTGGTGTGCAAAAAGTCCAAAGGAAGAAATCGATTTTGTGGCGCAGAGAATTCGAAATATGGTTCGTACGAAGCAGTATCGTTATCAGGATTTTGCAATCTTAACCAGTGAGCCTAGCGCATATTCCAATCAAATAGAGCAGGTGTTTGCAAAGTATGACTTGCCTGTATTTATGGATGATAAAAGAAGTATTTTACTCAATGCTTGCGTGGAGTATATTCGTAGTCTTCTTGCTATGGCTGAGAAAAATTTCACCTATGATACGGTATTTCGTTATTTGCGTACCGATTTGTCTGGCTTGGAGAGAAGTGAAGTGGATTTGCTTCAGAATTATGTGCTTGCAATGGGAGTCAAAGGCTATAAGAAATGGCAGGAGACTTGGATTTGTAGAAGCAAAGGCATGGAAGAAAATGAGCTTTCAGAGATTAATCGTATTCGCAAACGGTTCATAGATAGTGTAGAAACGGTTATGACGGTTTTGAAAAGCCGAAGAAAGACTGTTTTTGATGTTACTACCGCGTTGCACGATTTCTTTTTGAAAGAAGAACTTCAGAAACGTGTCAAAGAATATCAAATCATGTTTGAGAAACAGGGCGAACTTGCGTTGGAAAAAGAGTATGCGCAAGTTTATCGAATTGTAATAGAGGTACTAAACCAATTTGTAGAACTTCTAGGAGATGAGTATATTTCCTTAAAAGAGTACTGTGAACTTTTGGATGCCGGATTAGAGCAGGCAAAGGTAGGAATTATTCCGCCGAGCGTCGACCAGATTATTGTGGGAGATGTGGAACGAAGCAGAATTAAGGACGTGAAAGTTGTCTTCCTTGTGGGAGTAAATGATGTTTATATTCCGGGAAGCGTGAAAAATGGTGGTCTTTTGTCAGAACATGACAGAGAGAACATGACAGACATGGGGGCAGTTTTGGCGCCAGGTGCAAAAGAAAAAACCTATGTTCAAAAGTTTTATTTGTACCTCATTTTAACCAAACCAAATCAGCAGATTTATCTGACCTACAGCAAAACGTCGGCGGATGGAAGTGCAATAAGGCCTTCTTATCTTGTTTCTGAATTACTTAAAATGTTTCCAAAATTGAAGGTGGGTACAGTATCCGGGGAATTGTGTCAAAAAGAACTTACCAGGGAGAGCGGTCTGGATTCTTTGGTAAGCGGTTTACAGAAAAAACACAGAGGTCTTTCGAACGAATGGCAGGAGCTTTATACTTGGTACAAGAAACATCCTGAGTGGAGCAAGAGGATTGAACAGATTGTAGAGGCTAGTTTTTATCAGAAACCGGAGAGTGTTTTGACCAGAGAAACGGCAAGAAAATTATACGGTGATATTTTGGTAAACAGCGTTACCAGATTGGAGAAATTCTCAGCCTGTGCGTATGCCCATTTCCTTGCATATGGATTACATTTGCAGGAACGTGAAGAGTATCAGTTCCAGGCAGTAGATTTGGGGAATTTGTGTCATAGTTCACTGGAAAAATTTTCGAAAAAATTGGATAGGACTGGTTATGGATGGAATAACATTCCACAAGATATAACAGAACAATTTATTCAAGAAAGTGTGGACGAAAGCATTGTGGATTACGGGAATTCCATACTTTATAGCTCTGCCCGAAATGAATATATCATTACCAGACTGAAACGTATGCTCAGGCGTACTATTTGGGCATTGCAAAAACAATTGGAAAAAGGTGATTTCAAACCGAAAGGATATGAGGTTTCTTTTGGTGGAGTGCGCGAACTTACAACCTCACATATTCAGTTGGAGGATTTAGGGAAGATGGTGCTTCGCGGAAAGATTGACCGCATTGACACATATGAAGATGATGAACACATTTATGTAAAAATCATTGATTATAAAACCGGTGAGAAAGCACTGGATTTGGGTGAACTGTGTTATGGTTTGCAAATGCAACTTGTGGTATACATGAATGCTGCAATGGAAATGAGTAGACAGGAGAGTGGAGGAAGGCAAGTGATTCCGGCGGGTTTATTCTACTATCGCGTGAAGGACCCGCTTGTGGATAAGGTGAATGATGAGGCTATTTTAGAAGATTCATTTTTGAAAGCCCTTCGCCCGGATGGACTTGTTATGAATTCGCCAAGTGTAATTGACCATCTGGACAGAGATGTGGAACAGGCCTCTAAAGTAATTCCTGTTTCGAAGAATAAGGATGGCTCATTGGCCAAAAAGTCCAAAGCACTATCGGAAGAAGATTTTGCAATTATTTCTGAATTTACAAATCGACAGGTGAGAAAAGTTGGTAGACAGATTTTGGAAGGTGAAGCCGATGTTTCTCCATATAAAATTGACCAAAAAACAGGCTGTAACTATTGCCCGTATCACTCGATTTGTGGTTTTGATGAAAAGGTTGAAGGATATGGATACCGTGAATTTAAGAAATTAGAGGCGGAGGATGCTATGCAAATCATGAGGGAGGAGGCTGCAAAATGTGAGTAAGATTTACGAAGGAACAACAACAGGTTATTGATTTGAGAAATCGTAATATTTTAGTATCAGCGGCAGCCGGCTCCGGTAAAACAGCTGTGCTTGTGGAGCGTATTATTACACGCTTGACAAAAGATGCCACACCTCTCAATGTGGACCAACTGCTTATTGTTACGTTTACGGAGGCTGCAGCAGCGGAGATGAAAGAACGTATCCATGCTGCCATTGAAAAGGCATTAGAGAAAGAACCGGAGAATGTGCATTTGCAGCATCAGGCAACCTTGATTCATCAGGCACAAATTACAACGATACACAAATTTTGTCTGTCTGTGATAAAGGAGTATTTTCATACCATTGATTTGGACCCGGGCTTCCGTGTGGGAGAGGAAGGGGAACTAAAATTATTAAAGCAGGATGTGGTTTGTGATGTGTTGGAAACAGCATTTCAAGAAGGAAGACCTGAATTTTTATCATTTGTAGAAAGTTTTTCTACGGGGAAAGACGATAAAAATTTGGAGGACCTAATTCTGCGATTGTATGAGTTCTCAAGAAGTTACCCGAAGCCTGACACGTGGCTTGACTTGTGTGTGGAGCAGTATGATCTTGCTTCGCCGGAGGATTTGGAGAAAAAAGTATATGTGCAGGAATTGCTGGCAGAAGTGCGTGAAAGTCTGAAACAAATACAATATCTTCTGGAGTATGGGGTCAAAATCTGCAAAGAGGAAGAAGGACCAATTGGTTATGAAAAGGCACTGCAATCAGACATAGAGCAAATAGAAAACTTGCGAAGAACCAAAAGTTTTGCTGAAATGCGTAATGGAATTCGCCAAATAGAATGGGCGAAGTTAGGTTCTAACAAGGGGAAGATTGTAGATGATAACAAATTGGAGCGTGTAAAAGCGCTGCGCAAGGAAGTAAAGGAATATATCAAGAAATTAAACGAAAATTATTTTTATGAAACGATGCAAAATCTAATGGAGGACATGACCTATGTGCATGACAACATTAGAATGCTGGCAGATTTGGTGAAACGTTTTGCAACTCAGTTCACAGAAGAAAAGCGAAATAAGAACTTGATTGATTTTAATGATATGGAACAGTACGCCTTGCAGATTCTCACGAGAGAGGAACAGGGGAATTTGGTTCCAAGTGAAGTGGCAGAAAGCTATCAGCAGAAGTTTGCGGAAGTTATGATTGATGAGTATCAGGACAGTAACTATGTGCAGGAGGCTATTTTGACCAGCGTTTCCGGCGTATCAAAGGGCATTTACAATGTGTTTATGGTGGGAGATGTTAAACAAAGTATTTATCGCTTCCGTTTGTCCAGACCAGAACTTTTCATGGGAAAATTTAATAGTTACAGTACGGTTGACAGTGAAAAACAACGAATTGATTTGCACAAAAATTTCCGTAGTCGACGAGAAGTTTTGGATAGTACAAACTTTATATTTAGGCAAATCATGATTCCAAGTCTTGGCGGAATTGATTATGATGATAAAGCCGCTTTGTACGTGGGGGCAGATTATGAAGAAAGACCGGGTAATGAGGCAGAAGTGTTACTGATTGATGTGCCGGAAAGTAAAGCCAGTGAGCGTATTGAAGTGGAGGCTATGGCAATCGGAAGGCGTATTAAGGCACTCATGGAAACTCAAACTGTATTTGATAAAAAAGCAGGAGAATATCGTCCCCTTCGATACGGAGATATTGTGATTTTGACCAGAAGTGCAAAGGGATGGACGGAGGTTTTTGCAAAAGTACTGAGCGATATGGGTATTCCTGCTTATGCTTGTTCGAAAGAAGGATATTTTGAAACTACGGAAATTCAGACAACACTCAATTATCTTCAAATTTTGGATAATCCGAGACAGGATATTCCGTTTACGGCGGTTCTGACTTCCATGTTTGCAGGCATGAGCAGCGAAGAACTTGCGAATATACGTAGCAGTAATCAAGCGAAAACCATGTATGACTGTGTCTGTCAGTATGCAGAAAATGGGGAAGACATTCAGTTAAGAACCCGTCTTTGTGAATTTTTAAATACATTTGAGAAATATAGAAATAGTGTTCCATATATGGCAATTCATGCGCTCTTGTGGAAAATCATGGAAGAAACCGGATATTACGACTATGTGTCTGCACTTCCGGGCGGAGAACAAAGAGGGGCGAATCTGGAAATGTTGTTGGAAAAAGCAATCGCGTTTGAAGGCACCAGTTATAAAGGGTTGTTTCATTTTGTTCGTTATATTGAACAATTAAAAAAATATGCAGTTGATTATGGCGAAGCGAATGTTATGGACGAAAATGCAGATGTAGTAAGTCTCATGACCATTCATAAAAGCAAAGGTTTGGAATTTCCAATTGTTTTTGTGGCAGGTACAGGAAAAGAATTTAATATGCAGGATGCGCGGAAAAGCATTGTCGTACATTCTGAACTGGGTCTTGGCGTGGATGCCATAGACCCAATTGCGCGTACCAAAATACCAACATTCCTAAAGAAGATTATTCAATTAAAGGAAACAAGGGAAACAAGTGCTGAGGAATTGCGGGTACTTTATGTTGCAATGACACGTGCCAGAGAAAAATTAATTCTAACAGGAGCAGTCGAGAACATAGAAAAAGAGTTAGATCAACATATGATTTTACAGGGGCTTGTGGAGGAGAAACTGCCATATTATAATCTGGTGAAAGCAAGGAAATATTTGGACTGGATTTTGCCATGTATTTACCGGAATAAAAACTTTGAACATGTTCCAATCACAGTTCATCAAATCACATTGGAAGAATTAGAAGAACAAGAAGTAAAAGAGCATATTATCAATAGAATTACCAAAGAGGCATTAACTTGTTGGAACACCGAAGAAGTGTACCATGAAGAAATGAAGGCACAGATGGAGGAACAATTTTCCTATGTTTATCCGTATACTGATGAGCAGACTATTAAGCAAAAACTTTCTGTTTCTGAGTTAAAGAAGCGTATGCCTATGGATGAAGAAGGAGAGGAAATGTATAGGGAAGAAGATGTAATTCCGCTGCTTCCAAAATTCATGCAAGAAAGCCAAGAACTTTCCGGCGCATCGAAGGGGACTGCATATCACAAATTACTTGAACTTTTGGACCTCTCCAAAGAGTACGATAAAGATATGCTTGAGACTACCATTTCAAACATGGTTCAAAAAGGATTGTTGACAGAGGAAATGGGGGCGGTTATCCGTACGAGTGACATTTTAGCGTTTCTTCATTCTCCAATTGGAAAACGGGTGCAGGAGGCAAGCAGACAAGGAAAATATTATGCGGAGCAACCGTTTGTCATGGGTCTTGAGGCAAAGGAAATATTCACAGAGACAGATTCCAAGGAGTGTGTGTTAATACAGGGGATTGTGGATGTCTACTTTGAAGAGGAAGGGCAATTAGTAGTGCTTGATTACAAGACAGACAGAGTACATCATGCATATGAGTTGGTGGAACGCTATCACGCACAGTTGGAATATTATGCAAAGGCATTGGAAAAATTGACTGAAAAACCAGTGAAGGAAATGGTGATTTATTCATTTGCCCTGCAACAAGAAATATTGTGTAAAATGGAATAAAACAAATAGAATGGGAAATCCTCTAACCAAAAAGGAAAGGGGATTTTTCTATGTCTAAGAAAAAGCAAAAAGAAATTAAATTATCAGAGTTAACAGAAGAAGAAAAAATGAAATACGAAGTTGCGGAAGAATTAGGCCTGCTTGATAAGGTGCTGAAAGAAGGCTGGCGTTCCTTGACTTCGAAGGAGACAGGGAAAATCGGTGGGTTAGTCACAAAAAAGCGTCGTGAGATGAGAGTTGAAAAATAAAACATAATCTGTTATAATCAAGAGACTGAAGAAAATCAGGTGAGGTTATGAACGAGAAAATTCAAGTATTAGGGTTAGAAATTGATAATCTTTCAGTAAAAGATGCAATGAAATGCATTGTAGATTATATGGGTACGGAACCTGTGAATGTAGTTGAAATGGTCACGATGCATACACTTGGCAAATTCCAACAGGATGAAGAAGCAAGCACAATGTTTCAATCCTTTGACCTTGCTCTCGCAAGTGATAAAGGAATTTTACAGGCGGCCGGTGTAACAGAGGAGCGCCGTTTGCGCGAAGTGGAGGAACTCCTTATTATCAAGATGGTGATGCGTTATCTTCATAAAAATGAGGTGAAGGTATTTTTGCTTGCTGACAATGTTGCAGACTTAGAGAAGATGAAAGGTTATATAAAAGAAGATTATGCAAACATACAACTTGTGGAGACTGCTACCTTAGAAGAAAATGCAGTATCCGACGATATGCTTTTGAATTTGATGAATGGCGCGGAGGTGGCATGTATCCTTTCAGCGTTGTCGTCTCCAAATGAGGAGCAATTCATTTATCGAAACAAAGCATTGGTCAATACAAGGGTCTGGTTAGGCTTTGGAGATTTGCTTGATGAAATGAGAAAGCAAAAAAATATATTCCAAAAAGTGAAAGAATTTGTCTTGAGACAGATTTTAAAAAGAGAAATGGCGAAAAAAGGGGAAAATGCATAAAAAAATGCCAAATTCCCCTTTATTTTTTTGCGATTTTGCATTAATATGATAAAAGGTTATGAGTTGCGGAGGGATAAAGATGATTTCCAATCAAATACTTCAAAGTACAATTGATGAATTGAAAAAGATTACCCAAATTGATTTGCATATTTTCGATGTAGAGGGAAAGGTTCTTGCAAGTACACAGGCGGATGCATCACAATACAGTTCTTTGGTGGCTGATTTTGCAAAGGTGCCTGAAGAACATAAGGAAATAGATGGGTATCATTTCTATAAGATATATGATGAGTATCAATTAGAATACATATTAGTGTCATGCGGGAAAGGTACTGAGGTCCAAACAATCGGAAGTATCGCTGCTTTCCAAATAAAAAGTCTTCTGACTGCCTATCAAGAGAGATTTGATAAAGATAATTTTTTCAAAAATTTACTGCTTGACAACTTGTTGTTGGTAGATATTTACAATCGTGCAAAAAAATTGCATGTTGACACAGAAGTGAGACGTGTTATCTTTATTATTGAGTTGCCAAGTGACAAGGATGCCAATGTCTTAGAACAGGTGAGAAATCTACTTGGAAGTAAGACAAAAGATTTCATTACAGCTGTGGATGAGAAAAATGTAATCATTGTGAAGGAAGTCAAAGCAAATGTCGGTTACAAGGAATTGGATGCATATGCAAATGAGACTTTAGAATTCCTACAAAAGGAATGTGGTGCAAGTTTTTATGTGGCATACGGAACCATTGTAAGTGATATCAAGGAAGTTTCAAAATCTTATAAAGAAGCGAAACTTGCGTTAGATGTGGGCAAGATTTTCTTTAGTGAAAAAAATGTAGTTGCCTATAATACATTGGGGATTGGGCGTTTGATTTATCAACTTCCGGTACCTCTATGTAAGATGTTTATCCGCGAGATTTTTGAGGGAAAATCGCCGGATGATTTTGATGAGGAAACATTGACAACGATAGATAAATTTTTTGAGAACAGTTTAAATGTGTCCGAGACATCCAGACAGTTATATATTCACAGAAATACGTTGGTGTACCGATTGGATAAAATTCAGAAAAGTACAGGGCTTGACCTTCGTGTATTTGAAGATGCAATTACATTCAAAATTGCACTTATGGTAGTGAAGTATATGAAATATATGGAGACAGTGGAGTATTAATTATTAAGGAGGAGCGTATGATAGAATTAAGAGAAGTTACAAAGGAGTACGCAAAGGGGATCGCCGCGCTCAATGGAGTGAGTTTGAAGATTGAGCAGGGAGAGTTTGTCTTTATTGTAGGAGATAGTGGGTCAGGTAAATCTACCTTGATTCGTTTGCTCTTAAAAGAATTGGAACCGACATCAGGAAAAATTACAGTTATGGGAAAAGACTTGGGCAAATTAAAGCACAAGGCAATCCCATATTATCGTAGAAAGATGGGAGTTGTATTCCAGGATTTCCGTCTGTTACAAGATAGAAATGTATATGAGAATATTGCGTTTGCACTTCGTGTTACGGAAACTCCGACACGTGTGCTGAAGAAAAAAGTACCGGCCGCACTTTCTTTGGTAGGCTTGGCTCAAAAATATAAATCTAATCCAAAAGAACTATCCGGTGGAGAACAACAAAGAGTTGCGATTGCAAGAGCAATTGTAAACGAGCCATCCATTCTTTTGTGTGATGAGCCGACCGGTAACCTTGACCCTGTGAACTCATGGGAAATCATGAAATTGTTGGATGAGGCCAACCAAAGAGGCACAACAGTTGTTGTTGTTACCCACAACCATGAGATTGTTGAGGCAATGAAAAAGCGTGTAATCACAATGCAGAAGGGGAACATTGTGAGCGATACGAAAAAGGCGGTGCGTAAATAATGAGAATCAGTACAGTTAGATATACAGTAAAACAGGGGCTTCGAAATATTGCCAGAAATAAAATGTTTTCGATTGCATCCATTGCAACTATGGCGGCATGTATTTTCTTGTTTGGCGTGTTTTATTCCATTATCACCAATTTTCAATATTTGGTAGAAAAAGCGGAAGAAAGCGTAGCAATTGTTATTTTCCTTGATGAAGATATTACAAAAAAACAAAAGGATAATATCGAGAAGAAATTAAGTAAAAGAGAAGAAGTTCTAGAAGTGAAATATGTTTCCGCAGATGAAGCTTGGGAAGAATTCCAAAAAGATTATTTTGGAGAGAACAGCGATGCGGCAGAGGGCTTCGATGTAAACCCATTAGAACATTCAGACAACTTTGAAGTCTATATGAAGGATGTAGAAAAACAGGCTGAGTTGGTAGAATATGCAGAAAGTCTTGAAGGCGTGCGTAAAGTAAACAAATCTGAGCTTGTTGCAGATGCACTAACCAGCGTGAATATGTTAATCGCATATGTTTCAGGTGCAATTATTTTGATATTACTTGCAGTGGCGATTTTCTTGATTAACAATACAGTCAATATGGGTATTACCATTCGTAAGGAAGAAATTGCAATTATGAAATACATTGGTGCAAAGGACTCGTTTGTAAGAGCACCGTTTGTATTAGAAGGTGTAATTATCGGTGTGGTTGGTGCAGCTATTCCATTGGTATTGTTATACTTTGCATATGAGAAAGCAATTAACTATATTTTGACGAAATTCACAATTTTCAGTACGATTCTGAATGTTGATTTCTTGCCGGCTTCGGCAGTTTATAAGACATTACTGCCGGTAGGCTTGCTGCTTGGTGTGGGAATCGGTTTTCTGGGAAGTTTCTTTACGATTAAGAAGCATTTAAAGGCATAGGAGTTATGAGAACGATGGAGCAGTTTGAACAAGACATGCAAATAAAACAAAAACAAAAGAATAACTTCTGGAAAGGGGCGCTTTGTGGCGCCCTTGCTATGTTAGTTGTTTGTTTAATTATTGGTGGCACGATTATTCTTTTCTCATTGATGAATCGGAGTTTGATTGGCAGTGATGATGAAGGAATTGTCACAAGCAAGACGTTGAGAAAATTAACAGCGATACAACAACTCATTGATAGATATTATCTGTATTCAGATGAGGTGAATGCGCAGAATCTGCAGGACTATCTTGTGAAAGGTTATGTGGGTGGTTTGCAGGAGCCATATTCGGTTTATTATGATGCGGCAGAAACAACGGCACTTTTTGAATCTACATCAGGAACGTTTGGCGGAATCGGTGTTGCAATTATGCAGGATACAAGTAGTGGTCTTGTTACATTTACAAAAATATATAAAGATTGTCCCGGGGAAAAAGCAGGTTTCAAAGAAGGCGACATTGTTTATAAGGTGAACGGTGAGGATGTTACCGGTCAGGATCTGGACACCATTGTTTCACAGATTCGTGGGGAATTGGGAACAGATGTTGAGATTACTGTCATTCGTGACGGAGAAGAGTATACGGGCAAGGCTACAAGAGCATTAATAGAAAACGATACGGTTGAGTTTGAATTAAAAAAAGACGATGTGGGATATATCCAAGTAACCGGATTTGAAGATGTTACAACAAAACAGTTTGAAGAAGCACTAGATGAGTTAAATAAGCAAGGAATGCGAGGTCTCATTATTGACCTTCGCAGCAATCCGGGTGGAAATCTTTCCACCGTAGTTGATATGGTAGACATGATTCTGTCAGAAGGAACCATTGTTTCCATCAAAGACAAGAACGGAAAAGGTGAAGTTTATACTGCCAAAAAAGATAATAAACTGAATGTGCCATTGGTGGTGTTGATTAATGGATATAGTGCAAGTGCTTCAGAAATTTTTGCCGGGGCTGTGAAGGACCATGAACTTGGAACATTGGTTGGAACAACAACCTACGGAAAAGGAATTGTACAAAATATCTTTGATTTACAAGATGGTACATCCTTAAAAATTACAAGTTCTGAATATTTCACACCAAAAGGAACGAATATCCATGGCGTTGGTGTGGCACCGGATGTAGAAATTGAGTATGAGTATGATGAACATAATCCGGATAAAGATAATCAGTTGGAAAAAGCAATAGAGGTATTGAAAAATGGAATGTAAATTTACATTCCATTTTTTATTGTGATATGGTACAATAGTAGAAATATGTATTGTATACGTAATAATAATAGGAAAGGACTTGGCCACAATGAAAACTTTAATTCAAAATGGTTACGTTTTGGACCCGGAGAGCAAGTGCGAAGGTAAATTTGATGTTTTGATTGAAGATGAAAAAATCATCAAAGTGGCAGAGCAGATTACGGACCGTGCAGACAAGGTATTGGATGCAAGTGGATGTTATGTGATGCCGGGATTTATTGACTTACATGTGCATTTGCGAGACCCTGGGTTAGAATATAAGGAGACCCTGGAAACCGGTGGAAAGGCAGCTGCAAGAGGTGGAGTTACCACTATCTGTGCCATGCCAAATACCAAACCGGTTGTAGATAATGGTGAGAAGGTTGCAGATGTTCATAACAGAGCGAAGACGAATTCCCCGGTACATGTGATTCAGATAGGTGCAATCACTATCGGTCAGCAAGGACAGGAACTTGCTGATATTGAGGGGATGGCGAAAGCAGGTTGTCACGCAATCAGTGAAGATGGTAAGTCTGTCATGAATGCATCCCTTTACAGACAAGCCATGAAACTTGCAAAAGAAAATGGAATATCCATTTTCGCACATTGTGAAGATATTACGATGGTTGAGGGCGGAGTGATGCATGCCGATGAAAAGGCACAGGCACTTGGCTTGAAAGGAATTACAAATGCAGTAGAAGATGTGATTGTAGCCAGAGATATTTTGCTGGCAAAAGAGACGGGTGTAAGACTCCATTTGTGTCACTGCTCTACAGAAGACAGTGTGAAATTAGTAGAAGCGGCAAAGAAGGAGGGACTCCCTGTAACCGCAGAAGTTTGTCCGCACCATTTCGCTATGACTACAGATGATATTACAGAAGATGATGGGAACTTTAAGATGAACCCACCACTTCGTGGAAAGCGTGATGTAGAAGCGTTAAAAGCAGGATTGAAGGCTGATATTATGGATGTGATTGCAACAGACCATGCACCACATGCAGCAGAGGAAAAGAACTGCTCTATGACCAAGGCGGCATTTGGTATTGTTGGATTAGAAACAATGGCTTCCCTTACTTATACCGAGTTGGTGGAAACAGGGATCATAACCCCAATGCAGATGGCAGAGAAGACAAGTTATAATCCGGCAAGGATTCTGGGACTTGAGAATAAAGGTGCCATTGCAGAAGGCAAGATTGCAGATATCGTTGTGTTTGACAAGGAAGTAGAACATACAATCGATAAGAATACATTTTATTCAAAAGGCAAGAACACACCGTTCCATGGACGTAAAGTAAAAGGTGATATTCGTTTCACATTGGTAAACGGCAGAGTGGTATACGAAAGATAATGATATTTGGAGGATGGAAGAGATGATTAACAAATTAGTAGCAAATATTAAGAAAACAAATGCGCCTATCGTAGTAGGTTTGGACCCAATGTTAAATTACATTCCAGAGCATGTACAGAAAAAAGCATTTGCTGAATTCGGTGAAACATTAGAGGGAGCAGCAGAAGCAATCTGGCAATTTAATAAAGAAATCGTAGATAAAACATATGACTTGATTCCGGCTGTAAAACCACAAATCGCAATGTATGAGCAATTTGGTATTCCGGGTCTTGTGGCATTTAAGAAAACCGTAGATTACTGTAAAGAAAAAGGATTAGTAGTAATTGGTGATATCAAACGTGGTGATATCGGTTCTACTTCAGCAGCTTATGCAGTAGGACATGTTGGACGTGTGCAAGTAGGAAGTAAAACATACGTACCATTTGATGAAGATTTTGTTACGGTAAATCCATATCTCGGTTCAGATGGTGTGGATCCATTTATCAAGGTTTGTAAAGAAGAAAACAAAGGTATTTTCGTATTGGTAAAAACATCAAACCCATCAAGTGGCGAGTTCCAAGACCGTTTAATTGATGGAAAACCATTGTATGAAATCGTTGGTGAAAAAGTGGCTGAGTGGGGCGCTTCTCACATGGGAGACGAATATAGCTACGTTGGAGCAGTAGTTGGAGCAACTTATCCGGAAATGGGTAAAGTGCTTCGTAAGGTAATGCCAAAAGCATACATTTTAGTTCCAGGCTATGGCGCGCAAGGTGGTAAAGGAAAAGACCTAGTACACTTCTTCAATGAAGATGGACTTGGTGCCATTGTAAACTCTTCACGTGGTATTATTGCAGCTTACAAGCAAGAAACTTATGCGAAATTCGGCGCAGAGAACTTTGGAGAAGCATCAAGAGCAGCTGTAGAAGACATGGTATTAGACATTCGCGAAAGCCTTGAGCAGCGCTAAAACACTTGACAGCAAAATGGCTGCTTGCAGACATTTTTGATGAAAAGTGTTTTTGTGGGGCGAATGCCCGCGACCGAAAAAATCTTTGATTTTTGAGGTTCGCGAATCGCTGCGAAAGAAAGGAGAACAATTATGGCAGACAGAAAAAAGGAAACTGCATTAGTGGTTTCTCAGGAACAACTTGCAGATAACATTTTCAGTATGTGGATTCAGACCGAAGCGGCTGCATCTGCAAAGCCGGGACAATTTATTTCCATGTATACAAACGATGGAACAAAGTTGCTTCCTAGACCAATCAGTATCTGTGAAATTGATAAAGTAAATGGAAGATTGCGTGTGGTTTACCGCGTGACAGGTGAAAAGACCGGTACAAAAGAATTTTCACAAATGAAAGCCGGTGATACTATTCCGGTAGTCGGACCACTTGGAAACGGATTCCCATTGGAAAAAGCAGAAGGAAAGAAAGCTTTCCTTATGGGTGGTGGAATCGGTGTACCGCCAATCTTAGAACTTGCAAAACAATTAAATTGCGAGAAGCAGATTGTGGTTGGATACCGTGATGAGCACACGTTTTTGAAAGAGCAGTTTGAAGCAAATGGTACTCTTTACATTTCAACAGAAGATGGAAGCGTAGGAACCAAAGGAAATGTGATGCATGCAATTGCAGAAAATAATCTGACTGCAGATATCATTTACGCATGTGGTCCTACTCCAATGCTTCGTGCAATTAAAAATTATGCAGAAGAAAATGGAATCGAATGTTACATTTCATTAGAAGAAAGAATGGCTTGCGGAATTGGTGCGTGTCTAGCATGTACTTGCAAGAGCAAAGAAAAAGACCATCACACAAACGTAAATAATAAACGTATCTGTAAGGACGGTCCGGTATTCTTGTCTACGGAGGTGGAAATCTAATGGATATGCGTGTAAATATAGCAGGTGTTGAATGGAAAAATCCGGTTACGGTTGCTTCAGGAACCTTTGGGTCAGGAGCAGAATTTGCTGATTTTGTAGATTTGAATAAACTAGGTGCAGTTACAACAAAGGGTGTTGCAAATGTTCCTTGGGCGGGAAATCCGACACCTAGAGTTGCTGAAACTTATGGCGGAATGATGAATGCCATAGGACTTCAAAATCCGGGGATTGATTTGTTCTGTGAAAGAGACATCCCATTCTTAAAACAATATGATACCAAGATTATTGTGAATGTTTGCGGTCATGCACCAGAGGAATACTTTGCGGTGGTGGAAAGACTTGCAAATGAACCGATTGATATGATGGAAATCAACATTTCTTGTCCGAACGTAAATGCTGGATTCTTGGCATTTGGGCAAGACCCAAGGCAAGTGGAAAAATTAACAGCAGAGATTAAGAAACTTGCGAAGCAACCGGTAATTATGAAGTTAACACCGAATGTAACCGATATTACAGAAATAGCAAAGGCTGCAGAAGCAGGTGGAGCAGATGCGGTTTCATTAATCAATACCTTGACAGGAATGAAGATTGATATCAATCGCCGTACCTTTGCAATTGCGAATAAAACAGCTGGCGTATCAGGCCCTGCGATTCACCCAATTGCAGTTCGCATGGTATACCAAGTGGCAAATGCAGTCAATATTCCAATCATCGGTATGGGCGGAATCGCATCAGCAGAGGATGCAATCGAAATGATTCTAGCAGGAGCAAGCGCAGTAGCTGTAGGTACAGCAAACTTCCACAATCCTGGCATTACCATGGAAGTTGTGGATGGAATTGAAGAATATATGAAGAAAAACGGATTCAACTCAGTAAAAGAGATGGTTGGATTGGTGAAATAAGAATAGAAAGAGGCATGGTAGAAAAACAGTTGGTTTTACCATGCTTCTTTTCTCGTAACATGCGAAGCCAAGCATCTCCTTTTGGTTTGTATGTTTCGAAGCGTTATCCACACTATCAACAAAATTTCTGACTCATCCACAAAATAAAAGTAGTCTTTATTATCTGACAATGTTATAATACAAACATGCTAATTCATATATAACTAATTTGGTCTGTGTTTAAATAATTAAGCACATCTAATTTCAAGGCGATTCAGCCAAAGAATCTCAGAATGAAAAATTGAATAGGAGAGTGAGGCGTATGAGTGTATTTTGTTATTGACGTTATAACAAATTTGATATAAACTATAGAAAGGAACAAAAGAATGTACGAGATTGAATTTTATGAAGATTCTGAGGGGTATAGCGAAATAGCCGAATTCATTAAGGGGTTAAGACGGAAAAGCAGTACTAATAAAGAAAGTCGAATTAATTTTAATAAAATAGTGGCATACTTTGATATGTTGGAAGAAATGGGAACACGGGTTGGGGAACCGATTACCAAACATCTAGAGGGTGAAATCTGGGAACTGCGACCATTAAGGTATCGTTTTTTGTATGCATATTTTGACGGCAATAAATTTATTATTTTACATCATTTCGTAAAGAAGACGCAAAAAACACCTAAGAGGGAAATTGAACAGGCAAAAAAGAAGTTGAAAGTTTATAAGGAGAGGAGTAAGTAGAATGACCACATGGAAAACTTTAAGGGAAGAATTAAAACTTACAGAAGATGATGAAAAGGTGATTGCATTAGAGAAGAATCTGATTAAAACGATGGTGCAAATTAGAGAAGAGAAAGGATTGACTCAGATGCAATTGGCAAAAATGTGCGATGTAAAACAGCCGGCCATTGCGAGGATAGAATCATTAACGCATTCACCACAGGTTGATAGTTTGCTTCGGATTTTGGTGCCGCTTGGTTATACGTTGCAAATTGTACCGATACAAAGTTTATAGTGTGTAATATTATTGCTAGCCTCATTAGAACAAATTTGATAAGAATTTGTGACAGCGGTGCCGACACAAATTAGTTAACCAACTTTTACGGAAAGTATGCACTGACAATAAAATATTTTACAGTGCAAGAAGGGGAAGATGATAGTAACAGTGGCTTTGGACCACTGATTTGATAAAATGCTCGGACTTGTGTCCGAGCGTTTTTAAAACATCTTATCCCGACTTTCTCCAAGACTATTTACGAAATTTTCCATGTCTGCACGGGTGTGCATTTGACGGCTCTTTTCCACAGTTGCAGATTTTTCAGCGTCACTCATATTTGCAAAAGCCTCCATAGATTTTGCATTTGCTGCTAGAGACAACCCAAATCCGATTGGCATTTCGCCACCTTCACCGATATTCCATTTTTCATCCATATATGTCACCTTCCTATTTTTATCTATATTTTGTTTAGATTTGAAAAAATTTATACACGTGAAATGTGTTTAGGCATATGATATAAGGAACTCATTTTTTGAGGTGTTTTTATGTTTTTAATGAATAAAACTAAACCGTATGCTGTTGCAGAAATTATAGGCAATGCAAACTATCCAGAGGTTAAGGGGACTGTTTCGTTTTATGATGTATATAGTGGCACCTTTGTGGTGGCGAATATTAGAAATCTACCGGATAGTGAAGGCTTTCATGGATTTCATATTCATGACGGAAGTAGTTGTATGCCGATGCAAGAAGGCGGACATTATAACCCAACCAATCAGCTGCACCCAATGCATGTAGGAGATATGCCTTCGTTACTTGCAAGTGGTGGTATGGCATTTAGCGCGTTTTACACGAACCGCTTCTATCCGGAGGATATTGTAGGGAAGGTTGTTGTTATCCATGCAAACCCAGATGATTTCAAGTCGCAGCCGTCAGGAAATCCTGGTGCAATTGTGGCATGTGGGGAAATTAAAGAAATGTAATAAAGGGGCGTGAGACAGAATCTCACGCCGTTTAAATATCCTACATTTTCAATGTTGACAGAATTAAAAGATAGTCTCAATCAAAAGATAAACTATTGCCATTACTACAAGACTTACACTAACGGCAAGAAATAAATCTGACCAAAAGGAAGATTGACCTTCATTTCTTACATCCGAGCGATTATAAGAAATATTTTTTCTAGAATATTTCTGTAAGAGTGCAAGTGGATCAGTTTGTTTCAGTATTCGATCACGAAAAGCTTTAACCCAATTTACGTCCTCGCTTGTGCATAGTTTTTCGTCAAAAGCACCTTCTGTATGGGCTAAGTGATTTCTAATATGGCGAAGGCGTAATAAGTAATTTAAATCTGACTTCCAATTCGAAATTTCACGGGCATCATTCCAATCCACACTTTTCATATCATTGATATAGCTGGTGACACCTGGTTGAACGTTATATAGCTCACTGCATAATTTGTCGAGTTGTTTATATTCTTCTAAAAAGATAAGATTCAAATTATTCATGTTATTTTCCCTGCTGTTTACACCAGATTCCCATTACCCATCTTACAGGTAACAGCTTCACCAATTTCACCTGCATTCTGACAGGAAATCCCATAATAGAAACGGCTTTCCGTTTGCGCAAATCTTTCACGGCTTTGTTAACTACCTGCTGAGAGGTGTAAAAGCGGTCATAATATCTAATTGTATCATCCTGAACTGCACGGTTAAAGAATTCCGTTTTAATCCAGTGTGGTGCAATGGCCATTACATGAATCTTGCGTTTGCGTAGTTCCATTTCCAAAGCCCTTGAGAAATTCATCACATATGCTTTGGAAGAGCCGTACACATTGATATATGGCACCGGTTGCCAAGAGGAATTGGAGGCCAGGTTGAGTAAGTGACTACCGGCTGGCATATAAGGGAGACTAATGTGGGTCACAGCGGTTAATCCTTTTACGTTCAAATCAATTAGATTCAATTGCTTATCTAAATCCATCTGCGAAAAATCACCGAAAAGACCGAAGCCTGCAGCATTTATCAGAACCTGAATAGAAGGTTGGGATTCTTCTAACAATTTACGGTAAACCTCATAGCTTTCAGAAACAGCCAAATCCAATGCAATTGGTCGAATCTTCGCACGGCAGTCCTTTTGTAGTTCTAATAAACGTTCCTCGCGTCTGGCAATCACCCAGATTTCATCCAATGTAAATTCCTTATCAATGGCATAGACGAAATCTCGTCCCATGCCACTGGAAGCGCCGGTAATTACTGCAATATTCATAATATTCCTCCGATATTAAACATTTTCAAATTCTTCAATAATCTCTTTTGCAGGTGGAGCAGTGAATAAGCTTACCACTACGATAGCAATGCTTGAGAGTAAGAATGCAGGAAGTAATTCGTAGATTCCCCAAATACCACCAATTGGTGCAATCAGGTAATGCCATACGAATACCATCACGCCACCGACAAACATTCCGGCTAAGGCACCGTAACGATTGGTGCGTTTCCAGAATAATGAGAACAACATCAATGGTCCGAAGCAAGCTCCAAAACCAGCCCAGGCAAAGGATACAATGTCAAATACGGAACTGTTTGGATTCCATGCAATGACAACACCAACTACAGAAATTAAAACTACAGTTAATCTTGCAGCAGTCATGGATGCTTTTTCTGAAAGCTTTAATCCGAAGCAGTTCTTCAGCAAATCTTGAGATACACTGGAAGAAGCAGCAAGAAGCTGTGAATCTGAAGTTGACATCGTGCTGGCAAGAATACCGGCTAGGATAAGTCCTGCCATAGTCAGTGCAAGAACACCATTTTCACTCAATAACATAGCTGTTTTGATAATTAAAGTTTCGGCCTGAGATTTGCCTTCCAGTACATCAATAGCTCCAACTTTTGACATAGAGTAACCAATAATACCAATAAAGATTGCAATTGCCATAGAAATCACTACCCATACTGATGCAATTCTTCTGGAAATTTTCAATTTGTTTTCGTCTCCGATTCCCATAAAACGTAATAAAATATGAGGCATACCAAAATAACCTAGTCCCCATGCCAGTGTAGAAGCAATTGTTAAGCCACTATATACAGACGATGTACCTGTTGCAGGGTCGTGTGTAGCGAATAAGCCCATATAACCATCCAAATTTCTTGCATTATCAAGTACTGCATCCATACCGCCGGCAACATTTACGCCAAATATAACAACCACAACAAGTGCTCCGGTCATAATAATGCTTTGAATTAAATCAGTTGTACTTGCGGCAAGATAGCCACCTAATGCAGTATATGCCACAATGATAATTGCACTCACAATCATGGCCGGAACATATGGGATATCAAATAATGTAGAAAACAGTTTTCCACAAGCTGCAAATCCGGAAGCAGTATAAGGAATAAAAAATACAACAATGAAAATTGCGGAAACAGCCAGGATTAAACGGCTAGTGTCGCGATAACGGTTCGAGAAAAACTCGGGAAGCGTTATGGAATTATTTTTTGCAGTATAACGACGAAGTCTTTTTGCTACAATCAGCCAGTTTATATAGGTTCCGATGGCAAGACCAATTGCGGTCCAACCGGCATCAGCAACACCCGTAAGGTATGCCACCCCAGGTAGCCCCATTAATAGCCAACTGCTCATATCAGAGGCTTCTGCACTCATGGCAGTTACGATAGGACCCAGCTTACGTCCCCCAAGATAAAAATCGCTAACGTCCTTGTTTTTGGCTGAAAAATAAACGCCGATTAGGACCATCGCGATAAGATAGATAACAATAACTGTTAAAAGTCCGATGATAGTATTTGTCATTTTAGTCTCTCCTTTTGTATCACTTTGTAATTTAATAATGTAATTCGCTAAAGTATACCATAAAATAGAGTAAAGTGCAATTGAAATGCGCTTTTTTTTATGATACTATAGAAAAAGGAAAAAACTTGAAACCCAAGGAGGATATAGAGATGGAACAATATAAGGCAGAGTTTATAGACTTTATGGTAGACAGTAAGGTGTTGAAGTTCGGAGATTTCACATTAAAGAGTGGTAGAAAATCTCCATTTTTCATGAATGCAGGCGGATATGTGACAGGTTCACAACTTATGAAATTGGGTGAATATTATGCAAAAGCGATTCATAACACATATGGGGATGATTTCGATGTGTTGTTTGGACCGGCTTACAAAGGGATTCCAATTGCTGTTGTTACAGCCATTGCATACAGCAACTTATTCGGTAAAGAGGTTCGTTATTGCTCAGACCGTAAAGAAGAAAAAGATCACGGCGCTGACAAGGGAAGTTTTCTTGGAAGTAAATTACAGGATGGCGATAGAGTCATTATGATTGAAGATGTAACTACATCCGGAAAGTCAATGGAAGAAACAGTGCCGAAGGTAAAAGGTGCGGCAGACGTAGAAATCGTTGGACTTATGGTTTCCTTGAACCGTATGGAAGTAGGAAAAGGTGGAGAAAAGAGTGCTTTAGATGAAGTGAAAGATTTATACGGTTTCCCAACC
The DNA here is from genome assembly GCA_045649385.1 of Faecalimonas sp. Lineage (GTDB taxonomy): Bacteria > Bacillota > Clostridia > Lachnospirales > Lachnospiraceae > Faecalimonas. The sequence goes on from JAZRPT010000070.1 coordinate 63,435, forward strand.
GCAGCAATTGTATCAATGTCAGAGGTTGTAGAACACTTATATAATAAAGAGTATAATGGGGAAATCATTATTGATGATACATTGAAAGCAGCAATTGACGCATACTATGAACAATATGGTGTGAAATAGTAGGAGAAGAATGTCGGTGAAAAAGAAAATCATATTTGGATTGTATATTTTCTTTTTGTTGTATTTTTTGATTTTTTCTGAAATATATGGGAGAAGTGGAGTCATGGAAGATTATCATTACAATTTGATTCCATTTCAAGAAATAGAGCGCTTCTGGAAATACCGGGAGCAACTGGGATTAATGTCGTACATCAATCTGGTTGGGAATGTACTGATATTTGCACCGTTTGGGTTTATTGAGCCGTTGGCAAGTAAGAAACGTAGTTTCTGGGCAACGTTGGTGGATGGCTGTCTGTTGAGTCTCTCGGTGGAAATTTTTCAGTTCATAACGAAGGTAGGGCGTTTTGATGTGGATGATTTATTGCTCAATACAAGTGGTGTGGCAATAGGTTATATCTGTTTTCTTATATGGAATACGATAAGGAGAAAATATGGCACGAAGGGATAAAGAACGAAATAGAAAAAGACGTAAATATGGTCAAGCCCAATTAAAACATGCAAAAAGAGGAATCATATCTTGTGTACTTGCTGCAATAGTCTTTCTTATTATAGTCGGACTGCTTGCAAAGGCATATACAAGTGGAGGTACAGCAGCACCTATAATTGGTGGTTTGGGTTTGAGTGCAGTTATTCTGGCTGGGATAAGTTTGTATATGGGAGCACGTGGGTTTAAAGAGCGTGAAAAGAATTATCTGACATGTAAAATCGGAACCATATGCAGTGCGTCTTTAATTTTTATATTTATAATTATTTTTTGTAGAGGTTTATTTTAATGAATGAAAGATATGAACTTGCAATCGAGCGCATTCGTTCAATTGTAAATGAGAATACAGTAGGTCAGAAATATAATGATTATTTTCAAACTGTGGCAAAGTTTATTGTGGAAATCGATGCGATTAAGTGTCGATTGGAGAATAAGCCAAATGAAGATTGTACACTGGAAGAACTGAAAAGTGAGAATTATAATATTTATAAAGATATCTTAAGTCAAAACTACGAAGACAGTTATGCAAACCCAACCTATGCAAGCAAGAAAATGGGCGAGGAATATGGGCAAATTTTAAGTTTCCTATATACGGAGATTCGAAGCGAAATTCCATATGTATATGAAAAACGATTGGAATATCTGACGATTTGCAATGAGTTGTTTATTGAAGTCTACAATTGCTTTGAAGCAGAGGAAGAACCGGACGTAACGGAATTGAAAAGTATCATCTATTGGTATGCAAGTGATTACTGTGATGTGTTTTTGACAGACCGAATAGAAGAACAGGTGAATCCTGATTGTACGTTTGCTACAGATATTGTGATGAATAGCAATCTCAATGACCTGAGCTATTTGTATTATTATGGTGAGTTTGTATCTGAAAATGAAATCAAAACTGCGGAGCACTTAAACTCACTTCCGGAAGAAGTAATTGACCGTATGGCAGAGGTTTATACAGAAGGTTACCGGAAGGGCTTTGAGGTGGCTGGCATTGATTTGTCAAAGAAATTAGTTGTTAACGTGCGTTATCAATTGGGGTTTGAACGTGTGATTCGAAAGGCAGTTGACAATTTTGCGAAAATGGGACTTCGACCAAGTATATATCGCGCAGCCGTTAATGTTGTGACAAAAAGACAGCAACACAAGATCGGGTATTGTGGTGGAATTCCAAACAAGCAGTATGATTATGACCACCGTGACGACCAGGCGTTGTTTTTGGATAAAAAATTTATTGAACGTAAATTAGATGTCATGAAGAATGCTTACGAACAGTACAAAGATTGGGCGGCAGGTTTCGCAGGACCGGCGGTGATGGAAGTGTTTGGTGAGGAACCATTTTCACCGGTTCAAAAACCAGAGGCGATTCATTTGAGTGATAAACAACAGCAGCTATCTGTTTTGTACGATAGTAAGTCCGGGCAATTGACTAATCAGTATATTAAGGGCGATGAACGCAGTTTTACCATTATTGCATATCCGGTTCCGGAGATTGGTGAAAAATATTCTGAGATTTTTGATGAGATTATTCGAATTAATACCTTGGATGCCAATCTGTATGAAAAGGTACAGCAAACCATAATAGATGCACTCGACCAAGGTGAATATGTACATGTGATTGGCAAGGGTGGAAATGAAACAGACTTAAAAATTCAGTTATACAGATTACAGAATCCTGAGAAAGAGACTGTTTTTGAAAACTGTGTAGCAGATGTCAATATTCCGGTTGGTGAAGTGTTTACATCACCTGTCCTTGAAGGCACAGACGGAGTGTTAAATGTCAGCAAGGTATATCTGAATGAATTGCAATACAGGGATTTGAAGATGACTTTCAAAGACGGAATGATTGTGGATTATAGTTGTAGTAACTTCGAAGATGCAGAAGAAGGAAAGAAATTCATTAAAGGAAATGTACTTCATAATCACGACACACTGCCAATGGGAGAGTTTGCAATTGGAACGAATACCACAGCTTATGTAGTGGCAAGAAAATATCAGATAGAGGACAAGTTCCCAATCTTGATTGCGGAAAAGACAGGACCACATTTTGCAATAGGTGACACTTGTTATAGCTGGAGTGAAGAAAATCGTGTCTATAATCAAAATGGAAAAGAGATTGTTGCGAAAGACAATTCGGTATCCATTTTACGAAAAGAAGATGTTTCGAAAGCATACTTTAATTGCCATACAGATATTACTATTCCATATGACGAGTTGGGGGAAATTAGTGTAATTCGAAAAGACGGTACGAGAATCCCAATTCTGTTAGATGGACGGTTTGTGTTGGCAGGAACAGAAGTGCTTAACGAGGCATTTAACGGTTGACATTCGGACAGCCTGTTAGTAAAATGACTTATAAGTGGAAAAGTATTTATTTTAATTACTTATAAAACAAAAGGAGAAAAAAAGATGCCAAAAGTAGGAATCGTAATGGGAAGTGACTCTGACCTTAAGGTTATGAGCAAAGCAGCAGACATGCTGGAAAAATTTGGTATCGAGTATGAGATGACAATTATCTCAGCTCACCGTATGCCAGATGTATTTTTCAATTATGCGAAATCAGCAGAAGAAAAAGACTACAAAGTGATTATTGCAGGAGCAGGAATGGCAGCACACCTTCCGGGTATGTGCGCAGCATTGTTCCCAATGCCGGTTATCGGAGTTCCGATACCAGGAAAGAATTTAGATGGTATGGATGCAGTTTATTCCATTTTACAGATACCGCCTGGAATCCCGGTTGCAACAGTTGCTATTGATGGCGGAGCAAATGCAGGTATCTTGGCAGCAAAGATTCTAGCTACATCGAATCCAGAGATTTTGGATAAGCTGAAAGCATATTCTGTAGAAATGAAAGAAACAGTTCAAGGAAAAGCAGATAAGTTAGCTGAACTTGGATATAAGGAATACGTAAAACAAATGTAAGACACAATGGAGGATAAAAAGATGGATTATAAGAACGCGGGCGTAGATATTGAAGCTGGTTACAAATCAGTAGAACTTATGAAAAAACATGTTCAGGCAACAATGAGACCGGAAGTACTCACAAACATCGGCGGATTTTCAGGTGCCTTTTCTATGGAGAAATTTAAAGACATGGAAAAGCCGACTCTTGTTTCCGGAACAGATGGTGTTGGAACAAAATTAAAATTAGCATTTATCATGGACAAACACGATACAATCGGTATCGACTGTGTGGCAATGTGTGTAAATGACATCGCATGTGCAGGGGGAGAACCTTTATTCTTCTTAGACTACATTGCATGTGGTAAAAATGAACCGGAAAAAATTGCAACAATCGTTAGTGGTGTTGCAGACGGATGTATCCAATCAGGTGCAGCTTTAATCGGTGGTGAAACAGCAGAGATGCCAGGCTTCTATCCGGTTGACGAATATGACCTTGCAGGTTTTGCTGTTGGTGTTGTAGATGAAAAAGATTTGATTACAGGAAAAGATTTAAAAGCGGGAGATGTGCTTATCGGTATGGCATCTTCAGGCGTACATAGCAATGGTTTTTCATTGGTTCGTAAAGTGTTCAACATGAGTGAAGAATCTCTTAAGAGAGAATATGATTCTTTGGGATGTACATTGGGTGAAGCATTACTTGCTCCAACGAAAATATATGTAAAAGCATTACGTACGATTAAAGAATCAGGCGTTACAATTAAAGCATGCAGTCATATCACAGGTGGCGGATTCTATGAAAACATTCCACGTATGTTAAAAGATGATACACATGCTGTTGTGAAGAAAGACAGTTACCCGATTCCACCAATCTTCAAGATGTTGGCAGTAGATGGAGATATCGAGGAACAAATGATGTACAACACATTTAACATGGGACTTGGTATGGTACTTGCAGTAGATGAAAAGGATGTAGAAAAGACACTTGCTGCTATCAAAGAAGCAGGAGAAGACGGATACGTTGTTGGTCATATTGAAGCAGGCGATAAAGGAGTAACTTTATGCTAAGAGTTGTTGTATTGGTTTCCGGAGGGGGAACAAATTTACAAGCAATTATCGATGCAGTAGATAATGGAGAGATAACGAATACAGAGCTTGTCGGCGTTATCAGTAATAATAAAAATGCGTATGCATTGGAAAGAGCAAAGGCGAAGGGAATCCCAAACCAATGCATTTCTCCAAAAGATTATGAAACAAGGGCAGAATTCAACGATGCCTTATTGCATGCAGTGGATGAGATGAAAGCCGATTTGCTTGTGCTTGCCGGTTTCCTTGTAGTTATTCCGGAGAAGATGATTGAACAATATAGAAATCGCATCATCAATATCCATCCATCTCTGATTCCGTCATTCTGTGGGACGGGATTCTATGGCTTGAAGGTACATGAAGCGGCTTTGGAAAAAGGCGTGAAAGTGGTAGGAGCAACCGTTCATTTTGTGGACGAAGGAACTGATACAGGCGCAATTATTTTACAGAAAGCAGTTGCTGTAGAAAAAGGGGATACCCCAGAGTTGTTACAACGCAGAGTCATGGAACAGGCAGAGTGGAAGATTTTGCCGAAGGCAATTGATTTGATTGCAAATGACAAACTGGAAATGATTGACGGAAAAGTGTGGATAAAATAGGAGAATTTCAGATGAAAGTATTAATCGTAGGAAGTGGCGGAAGAGAACATGCAATTGCATGGAAAGTAGCCCAAAGCGAGAAAGTAGATAAGATTTACTGCGCACCGGGAAATGCGGGCTGTGCAGAATATGCAGAATGTGTTGCAATCGGTGCAATGGAATTTGACAAGTTAGTTGCGTTTGCAAAGGAAAAAGAAATTGACCTTACGGTAATCGGTATGGATGACCCGTTGGTTGGCGGAGTAGTGGATGCCTTTGAAGAAGCGGGACTTCGTGTGTTTGGACCACGCAAAAATGCAGCGATTTTGGAAGGCTCAAAAGCGTTTTCAAAAGATTTAATGAAAAAATACAATATTCCGACAGCGGCGTATGAGAATTTCGACAATGCAGAAGATGCACTTCACTACTTGGAGACAGCAAAATTCCCAATCGTATTGAAGGCTGACGGTTTGGCACTTGGAAAAGGTGTATTAATCTGCAGTACATTGGAAGAGGCAAAAGAAGGCGTTCGTTCGATTATGTTAGACAAACAATTCGGTACAGCCGGAAATCGTATGGTTATCGAAGAGTTCATGACAGGACGAGAAGTATCTGTATTATCTTTTGTGGATGGGAACACAATTAAAACGATGACCTCTGCACAAGACCACAAACGTGCAAAGGATGGAGACCAAGGACTTAACACTGGTGGCATGGGAACATTTAGCCCAAGCCCATTCTACACAGAAGAAGTTGACGAGTTCTGTAAGAAATATATTTATCAGCCAACTGTTGATGCAATGAAGGCAGAAGGCAGAGAATTTAAAGGAATTATTTTCTTTGGATTGATGCTTACACCAGATGGCCCACGTGTGTTGGAATACAACGCTCGTTTCGGTGATCCGGAAACACAAGTAGTGTTACCACGTATGAAGAGTGACATTGTGGAAGTGTTCGAGGCTTGTATTGATGGAACATTAGACCAGGTCGAATTAGAATTTGAAGACAATGCAGCTGTTTGTGTTGTACTTGCATCAGACGGATATCCATTGAGCTATGAAAAAGGATTCCCAATCGAAGGATTGGATGAATTCCAAAAACATGAAGGATATTATTGCTTCCATGCAGGAACCAAGTTTGACGGTGATGCTATCGTCACAAACGGTGGACGTGTACTTGGAGTTACTGCTAAGGGAAAAGACTTAAAAGAAGCAAGAGCAAATGCTTATGCTGCAACAGAGTGGGTAAATTTTGCAAACAAATATAAGAGAAATGACATCGGAAAAGCAATTGATGAAGCTTAGAAGAACATGTGAGGGCTCTACGACTTACGTCGTGGGGCCTGTTTTAATGGCTCTACAACAAATGTTGGGGTTAGAGTTTCTTAGATGCCCATTTCACAAAAAGTCACTTATAAAAAGCATGTTTGAACAGACCGTGTTCTGAGCGATATTATGTTCTCGCCAACCAGGTGAAAGATTCTAGAAAGTCTAAGAAACTGTGTTCAGAAATGTGATTACGATAGCGCGTCAAAAACTCGCAAACTCAGACAATTTGCCGCGCTATCGCATTTTCTGAACTGCAGTTTCAAGACTTTCTAAAGAATCTTTCAATGTTATCTCATACATAATATCGTTCAGAACAATGGGCTGTGAGTTTGCTTTTTATATGTGTAATAGGTTCTGTGAAATGGGCATCTTAGAAACTCTTGTTTTTTGAAAACTTGCTTCGTAAGAAAAAGATGTAGCAAACACTACATCCTTCAATGTCTATCGTACGCATCGCCCCATACCCCAATATTTGTAGTAGAGCCGTTTTAATTTCAAAGTCAATTCGGTTGAAGCATCAGAGAGAAAATTCGCTTGCTGAAATAACGTATATATGATATAATACAGAAAAACTAAATGAAGTGAATTTATGGTATCAACATTGTGGGGAGATGGTTAGTATGGATTATGTAGTTATAACAGATGATATGACATTTACAATTGAAGCAGTTGCAAAGATGACGAATGACGATATTATTGACCGTTTGGTTGCGTATCGGAACCTGTTGCATAAGACAAGTCAGGATATTGCAGATGCCATAGGAATTTCGGTTACAGAAGTTGAACGTATGGAGAGCAAGCAGGAGATAACACCGATTCCTATGTTGAAGCAGTATGCGGATAGTTTGGGGATGGAGCTGCGATTTGAGACAAGTGCTGACAAGAGAATTACCAAAAGAAGACCATTGCCTATTGGTGTCACAGATTTTCGTACATTGTCTTCAAAATTTAGTTATGTTGATAAAACTTTACTTATCAAAGAAATTTTAGAACAGGAAACGACTGTGACATTATTCACCCGCCCACGACGTTTTGGGAAAACATCAAACATGGATATGCTTCGAGTGTTTTTTGAGAAAACGGAAGATGATACATCTGTATATTTTAAGGATAAAAAAATTTGGAGATGTGGAGAGGATTATAGAAAACATCAAGGACAATACCCAGTTATTTTTCTTACATTTAAGGATGTAAAATATGCAACATGGGAGGATAACATTAACTGTTTGAAATTCATTCTTGCAACAGAGTTTAATAGACATCAGGAATTGTTCGAAAGTGATAAATGTGACAAGTTTGAAAAACGATATTATAAGAAAGTAGCATATGGGGAGGCAACGGAGATAGAATTAGCGCAAGCGTTGTTGTTCTTGTCGCGTATGCTTGCAAAGCATCATGGAAAGAAGGCATTTATTATGATTGACGAGTATGATACGCCCATACAGCAAGGGCATATGCGTGGATATTATGACCAGGCAGTTACATTTATGCGTAATTTCCTGTCGATAGGCTTAAAGGATAATCATTATCTCGCATATGGATTTTTGACTGGTATTCTTCGTGTTGCCAAGGAAAGTATTTTTAGTAGCTTGAATAATGTAAAAGTAAATTCTGTATTGGATGATCAATACAGTGAATTTTTTGGCTTTACTCCTGAAGAGGTGCAACAGCTGGTGGTGTACTATGGTGTTCCGGAAAAGTATGAGGAAATATGTGAATGGTATGATGGTTATCGATTTGGTCAAACAGATATTTTTAACCCTTGGTCGGTAATTGGATACTTAGATAATCAATGTAAACCACAGGCATATTGGGTGTCGACTGCGAAAAATGATGTGATAGGAGAGATTCTGACTAAGGTGTCAAATGAGACTAGAAAAGAATTGCACATGTTATTGCAAGGACAATCCGTATGTACACAGGTGGACACGAGTGTGATTTATCCAGAACTTCAAGATGATTCCGCATCGGTGTATAGTTTTCTACTGGTATCTGGATATTTAAAAGTTGTAAAAAAACATTTAATAAACGGGGAATACATATGTGAAGTGGCGATTCCAAACATAGAACTTTTTTCTGTTTTTAGAAAAGAAATCCTCAGTAAGATAGAGAATTAAATTAATAAAAGGATGTGATTCGGTTAGATAAATCACATCCTTTTTTATGTGCACCAAGTATGGAAATATGTTCCAGACTTTAGAGTACCCAAACAATGCTATTATATTACATGTCTTTTAGAAAATTCCTTTGGGGAAACCCCGAATTTCTTTTTGAACTCTGCAGCAAAATGACTTGGAGAGGAGATGCCAACCTTGTTTGCTACATCAATAATTGTCATTTTATAATCTTTCAGTAGAAGGGAAGCATATTCCATTCGTTTATCATTACGATATTGTACAATTGTTTGCCCTGTTTCGCTTTCAAATTGCTTGATTAAGGTAGCAGGACTGAGAGGAAACATTTGATATATAGCTACCAAAGGTTCGTCTAGGAACAAATAATTATCAAAATAGGTACGCAGAGTGAAGGCGTGTTTATTTTTTGTGGAAGTCTCAGAAAATATATCTCCCTTAAAAAACATGAAATAGATGAGATTATGTATATAATTTTGGAATTCCATCTCGTGGCGAAATGAAGTACGACTTCCAATCATTTCATGAGCCTCGTAGAGTAAAAAGGAGGCAACATTTGGTGATAACATTGTTTCTTTGTATTTAGTTGTCAGGATGTCCATGCGCTCAGGGAAAAACTTCTCCAAGGTCTCTCTCAAGTAATCTTCTTTAAAAAAGAACGTAAAATGATTACTGTCAGGAATACAAGGAGTTAGAGAGTGAACGGTGTTTGCTCCCAAATAAATCAACGTATTCTTTTGAAAATGTCGCGTTGTTCCTTCAAAAGCATGGAGCCACTCTCCAGAAGTTATCAGCGAGAACTCAGCAAAGCCGTCATGAATGTGGGTTGGTGAATCGACATTCGTAAAAAGAAATCCAACTTCGTTTTCCAGTGAAGGTGCATGGAATTCAATGGTGTGATGATTAATGTTTTTTTTGGCGCTCAATGTCTTCAATTCCTTTCGTCTAATTGCACAAATTATACCACTTTTTTTGCGCATAAACAAGAAAATGAACGAGTGTTTTTTAAAAAATATATAATTTAAAAAAAATCGTTCATTTTTCTAAAAAAACAATAGATATTGGTAGTACAGAAAAATATAATTATATTAAAAGGAGGAATGCATATATGAAAAGGAGGATTAGTTTCTTAATTATGTTAACGACAATAGTTTCTATGATGGGCTGTGGTTCGGCAGGAAAAGAACCAAATATTAAAGTTACGGAGGGCACTCCGACTTACGAAGACAATGCTCATATTGAGAGAGGGGCCTATAGCATGCCTGCAAGGGCGGATTATTTATACCCTGATCCGGTAAAGGGAGCCAGAGACGAATCGAGAGTTGGTTGGGCAAGCAATATCAATGAGCAAGAATTTCGGGATTACAAAGATGCAGGATTTACTTTCATGTTGACGGAGTATAACGCAGACTGGGAAATGAATCAGAAGTTCAGCGAATCTGGTCTATATACGGCAATGGAACTAGCTGAAAAGGTAGGTATTCCGATGATTATACATACATCCCCATTGGAGCGTTTCACCTCAACCGATGATTTTAGAATTTCAGATGAAAATAAAGAATATTTACAGAGATTGGTTTCGACTCTTTCGACTTATGAAATGTTCAAAGGATTTTCGCTCAGAGATGAACCAAAAGCAGAATTTGCTCCGACATTCAAAGCATACAAAGAGTACTTACTTACTTTGAAACCAGATGCCATGTTCTTTGGCAGTTTTCATCCAATTTATGGTAGTGCTCATGTAAGTTTTTCATCGAACAATCAAAATGCGGTTGAAGAGTACTCAAAATATATAGACACATATTTGGAAAATATGAATTCATTTACCTATGACTATTATCCGCTTCGTGTAGATGGTTCTCGAAAAGTCAATTTCATCATGGATAGTTTCTATGAAAATTTAGAATTGGTTGCAACCAAGGCTAAGAATCATGGAAATGCAAAGATTGGTTTAACCATACAAAGCAGTAGCTACGGCCAACCAGGCATGCAGGATTCGTCCTCTCATGCCAGAACGATTTCTACAAAGGAAGATATCGGCTTCCAGATGTATAGCGCATTGGCTTACGGTGTGAAGGAATTTGGTTACTTTACATACTGGCTCCACTGGGGAACTACAGACCCAACGGCAGAGACCTTCTACGATGCAATGGTAATGCCGCCAGAAACAAACGGTGGTCCTGGTGTGAAAACAGATGCTTACTATGCAGTACAGGCAATGAATCAGGAACTTGAAAAGTTTGACCATGTGATGCTGAACTTCAATTGGCAAGGTACAATGGCAGTTGCGCCAGAAGGCAAGACAAAGAGCATGGTACTCGGCAAAATCAGTGATTATAAAAATGAACGTGTGAAAGAAGTTTCTGTTTCTGAGGAAACCATTATCGGATGCTTGAAAGACGGAGAAGGTTACGATGGATACATGATTGTAAATGCAACGGAGCCAAGTGAAGGGAAGAGTGATAAAGTGACAATTTCCTTCTACAAAGCAACAAAAGCAATTGCATATATACACGGAGAAGAACAGACAATCACATTAGAAAACGGCAGTTACACATTTGAAATCGGTGCCGGAGAAGGTGTGTTTGTAATTCCAATCGTGTAGAAAAAAATATACTATTAAAAAGGAGGAAAACAGTAATGAAAGTTTTTAAGAAAGTGATGGCGATTTTACTTACGGTAAGTACAGTTTTCGGACTTGTTGCTTGTGGTGGTGGCAAGGAAGGCGCAGCTGAACTTACAGGCGAAAGCATTAGTGTAGTTGTTCAGACAAACGGTCTCGGTACAGATTGGATTGAAGACGTTGCAGAACAATACACATACGAAACGGGTATTGAGGTAAATGTTCAGTTTGATGCACTTTTGAACTCTAACCTGTTTACGATTCTTTCCACAGATGTTATGGAGTGCGCAGATGTCTATTTTGGACAGACCGGTGACTGGGCAGATTGGCTGAAAAACGATCTGATCGTAGATATCACGGACATTTATACAGATTCTTCTGACGGAGAATCGCTTGCAGACAGATGTGTGGTTCAAGATTATTATGTGGAAAATGCAGACGGATCTAAAAGCTATGGTATGCTTCCGCTTTCTATGGGACCAATCGGAATGGCATACAACGTAAAGATGATGAATTACCTTTGTCATGATGTACTTAAATGGGAAGAAGGACATGATTATCCGATTACAACAGCAGAATTGACACAGGTTTTGGATGCTCTTGAAACAACAGTAAAGAACGGTTCGAACAAAGAGTTGTTTAGCTATTCATCAGCAGGTCAGACCTTAGACGTAAAAGCATGGGCATGGTCAGGAAGTATCGGTACATTAGAATTCTTATTCAAGCCTTGGATGCAGCAATACTGGGGTGAGGAAAAAGTAAATGAATACTTTGCACAACAGTCTAACCCAGATATGTTTAACGATGAAGCATTTTATGTGAGCTATCAGAAAGTGATGGATTTATTGGAATTAACAGAAGGTAGTGACGGAAGTATCTCATCTGCAAACTCTGTTCCAAACTGTTTATCTTATAACCATACAGAATCTCAGACACAATTCTTGCTAGGTCACGCACTGCTTGTGCCGGCAGGAAGCTGGTTGTATTCAGAGTCTGTTGACCTCATGGGTGATATAGACAATTGGGGATTCATGCCTGTACCAACTATGACAGATGACGAAGGCAAAGCTCTTTGTGCAGAAGGAGTTACTGTACCGACAGATGAGAACGGCAACTATGTTCAGTACCTCGGAATTAACACGCAAGACTTTATGTTCATTCCAACTCGTTCTCAAAAGCAAGACTTAGCAAAAGAGTTCTTAAAATATATGTTCTCAGAAGATGCCTTGGCAACAATTGAGGAAAATTTCCAAGCGCCTGTGTGCTTCACATGTAACGACGAAAATATTGAACTGAACGGATGGGCAAAACAAGTACAAGGTTTTGTGGATAACGCTGTTAAGGCAAATTCACTTTGCAAAACCTATTCTACCAACCCAATGTTCGGTATAGGTGCATTAAACTTTGTTGCTGATACATTGCCTTATGCGAAGTTGTCGCAGGGCGGATACGGAAGTATCGATAAGTATTATGATTCAAAAACATTAAAACCAATTGCTTCACCTGAAGAGGCAACGGGAGTTGCCATTACAGAAAACGTATATAAATATGTTCAATGGAACTATAATTATAAAGTTTCACACTGGCATGAATTTAAGCAAAGGTTAGGAATCTTATAATATGGCAGGAAAACAGAAAAAATCAAAAGGTATTAAAGGGGTTATACGCAGGCGAAGAATATTCATATTTGTGATGCTTGCGTGGCCTGTCATTCGTTTGTTATTGGAATGGTATCTGAACTTTGACATCATATGGATGGCATTTCGAGATTACACATTTAATATTATTAACGGTGATTTTGTTGGATTTGACAACTTCGAAGGTATCTTTCGTATGTTTGACCCATCTAGAAATACCATGCCAGAGTATTATGCTTTGATACACTGTGCGCAGTTAATGTTGCTGGTAATATTTGTAAACGCACCGATATCACTTGCGTTCTCTTATTTGCTTTATCTAAAAGTAAAAGGCTATAAGCTATTGCGATACGCACTTTATATACCAGTTATTACTTCAGCGGTTGTATTGGTTCTTGCGTATCGTCAGGTATTTCAGCCGGACGGACCAATTAATTACCTGTATAACCTGTTGGGATGGGAATGGCCAAATGGAGGCTTCTTCTCGGCGGATAGTGCATGGGGCAGTATTATCGTGTTTAGTATCTGGACTGGTTTTTCGACAAATATCATCTATTTTCTGTCATGTATGCGTCGAGTACCTGACAGTTACGTCGAAGCAGCAAAGATTGATGGAGCAAGTGAGCCGAGAATCTTCTTTTCGATTATTCTTCCACTTGCATCACCTACGATATGCACCATGATATCTATTGGAATTGCTGGCATATTTGGCTGGGCATTGCCATCATTGCTGTTCGTACCACAAAATGCGGCTGGATACAACGTTGGTACAATGGGACTTACCATTTTGAACTTCACCACCGGAAGACGTTACGGTCTTGCGGCGGCATACGGTATATTAGTTACTTTGGTGGCTTGTCCGATTATGATTGGAATTCGTAAGCTCTCTAACAAGTTAGAGAATGCTGTGGAATATTAGAAGGGAGGATGAAGGTTATGAAAACGAAAATTACTCCCGGAAGTCTTGCATGGAAGGTTTTTAAATGGATTACCTATTGTTTTATGGTGTTTTTCTCACTCACCTTTGTGGGAATCTTTGTATGGGTTTTAATGAACTCTTTTAAAACGGCACCTGATTTTATGCAAAATACGTTAGGGTTGCCGCAAATCAAATGGGATTATCAGAACTATTTTGATATTTTTGAATTCGAGTACAAGAACAACAACTTGCTGCAAATGCTTGGTAACACGGTGATTATGATTGCGATTAATGTCATTTGTACCATCTCATTCCCTGTCATGGCAGGATATGTTTTCGGTCGAATGGAATTCAAAGGTCGCGCGAAATTCGAAGCATTTCTCTACGTTTTGATGACGATTCCGGTTATCGGTGGAGCAAGTGCACAACTCAAGTTCTTGAGTGCGTTGAATCTGTATGACAGTTATTTGGGTCTCTTTATATTACAGTCAGGCGCATTTGGCAGCGGTATGTTAATTCTTACTTCTTTATTTAGAGGTTTACCTTCGGCCTATGCGGAGGCTGCTTATATGGATGGCGCAGGAGAGTTTACAGTATTCTTCAAAATATACTATCCACAAGCAATTCCGCTATTGTCTATCAATGTAATCTCGGGCATCATCGCTGTTTGGAACGATTACATGACGGCATATATTTTCTTGCCGACACATCCGACCATCGCTTTAGGCTTGCAACAGCTTCAGCGAACGGCAGATGTGCATGGTTCAGACTATCCGCTGATGTTTGCGGGGATTATATTAACAATGCTTCCTGTATTTATCCTGTTTAGCTTTATTGCTAAAAACATCTTTAACAGTAAGGATATTGGGGCTTTGAAATAAAGGAAAGGAGATTATGAAAATGAAAATCAAAATGAAAAGAGTGTTAGCGTTATTTCTGAGTTTATCGCTTGTGCTTGCCACGTTCGGAGATTTTACGCAAGTAAAAGCGGAGACAGGGTATCAAGATGTAACGCTGACGGGAGTGAATTGGGCAGCATCTGCTCCTTCTAATGATGTGTGGCAGATATATTTAACTGCAAGTGGTTATACGGGTGATGGATGGAATTACAAGTATGAGGGATTCACCTATGAAATAAATGGCGTAGAAGGAACTACAGGTCAAGTATCGTCAGATGGCAACAATCTGTATTGTACAATTCCGACAAGTGCTGTTCCTACTACAGAAGGAACAGTGTTTAAAATCAAGGCGGGGTCATATGCGAATGACACAACAGCAGGAACAGCAA